>NZ_QUFR01000002.1:68663-310380 GCF_003478575.1 Dorea sp. AF24-7LB | reverse complement strand
TATCGGATTTAGGTGCTCTGAATTTCTGGAAAAGATGCACTACTTAAATGGAATATACAGTTCAATACGATCTTGTCTGATTGTAGTCAGTGGAGGTGATGTATAAGCAGCGATTGGCAGATCATCAAATCCGATAATGCTGACATCATCAGGAACCTGATATCAATGTACTCGCTGTTGAGCGTTTACATTAATTTGAAAGGACTGGTTGATTATAACTAGGCAGGTTAAATAAACCAGTAGGTGCTTTTATTGTACACCTCTTTTGCTATTCTATAGCTATCAAAGAAACACGACATGCCGGGGAGCCGGTCACAGTAGCAAGGAGAGTGGCAAATATGAAAGGTTATACAACAGCACAGGGATATATGGGATATGTAGACGGAAGTTATATGTTATTCGCAAGTGAGGACGATTATTTGGAATATGTAGAAGGATAAAAGGAAAGCGTTGAGGAAAATATTATGAATGAGAAACAGATAATAAAATTGATTGGTGCAAGTATTTTTGCAGTGTTATTTCTTTGGGGAGTGTATGTATTTTCCGGATATTACAGCCAGTGGCAGGAAAAGAAAGCGCAGCAGGAGCAGCATACAAGAGAGCAGATGGCAGAACAATATATGTCATCTTATACAGAGAAGCTGCAGAAGACACTTGAAAAAGCCGGACTGGAAGGTGTGGAGGTTTCGTATCAGTATGACAAATATTCGGGATCGACGCCGGAGTATGATGAATATGGTGATTATCCATTTTCATACAGTGTTGAGTTTACATGTGTGAAGTTGGATGAAATTTATAATGAAAACAAAAGCTATAAAGAAGTCTGTAATTATATGAAGCCGGCATATGATATACTGCAAACATCCCAGGTAGAGCGAAAGTTTCTTAACTACAAAAACGACAGGAATGTGGTTGTGTATACGAACGTCTCTGATAAGATGGACATAAAGACGAAAGCCGGATGGTATATTCTTACGAAAGAGGGAGACGATGAGTACATTTTGACAGATTCAAAGAGACAGCAGTTGTATGCAAATGAGGCAGAAGAAGATGATTATGACGATGCAGATGAGAATGATGAAGATGACAGTGACGCGAGCGGCGGTCCCGTTATAAAAGCTGGAGGAAGACTCATGAGAGAATCTGATTCGAAAGACACGTCTGACAGCGATAATGATACGACGAGTTCTAAGAACACACAAAAGAAGAAAAAATATGATCCGTATGACGTGTATGATTATGATGATCCAGACGATTTTGCTGATGAGTGGGCAGAAGAATTTGGAGATGGAGATTACGACAATGGGTATGATGATGCATATGATTACTGGGAGGAGAAGAACAGGTAGGGGAATTATTATTTTGTGATAAGTTTTTAATAAATAAAGTGCTTGCATAAAAAAGAAATATATAATATAATCTATTTATGAAAACAAATTTGCTATTTGAACAGAACTAACGGAGAGTAAAAACAGCAGTTATAGCAGTTTTTACTCTCCGTTCTGCTATTGATAAATAAAAAAGAGCTTGCATAGCAAGCTCATCCACACACTGTGGGTCACATCAAAGTGACGATTTGAATAAATTCTTATTTGAACTTATGATGTAAAGTCTAATATGGTACTAAACTTGTCTTTAGTATAGAGAGTATTGGAAATAAAGTCAATATAAAATAAACAATTAATAAAGCAAAAGGAGGAAAACAATGGATGGTAATTACTATTTAGGTCTGGACATGGGTACTAGTTCTTGCGGGTGGAGTGTTACAGATGAAGAATACCATGTTTTAAGAAGACATGGGAAAGCATTATGGGGAGTGCGTCTATTTGAAGGTGCTAAGACAGCAGAAGAAAGGCGTATGCACAGGGCAGGCAGAAGAAGATTGGATAGACGGGGATGGAGAATTAGCATATTGCAAGAGTTATTTGCAGAAGAAATCAGCAAGGTTGATCCGGGATTTTTTCTGAGAATGAAAGAAAGTAAGTATTATCCGGAAGATAAAAGGGATATAAACGGGGAGTGTCCAGAGCTTCCATATGCATTATTTGTTGATCTTGAGTTCACAGATAAAGATTATCATAGAAAGTTTCCAACGATTTACCATTTGAGAAAATGGCTGATGGAGACAAAAGAAGTACCAGATGTTCGATTGGTTTATCTGGCACTGCATCATATGATGAAACACAGGGGACATTTCTTGTTATCGGGAGACATAGAGCAGGTTAAAGAGTTTAAAAATACATTTGAAACATTTATCCAGAATGTTAAGGATGAAGAACTGGACTTTGATTTAGAAATAACAGAAGAGAAAATATCGTATATTGAGGAAGTTTTAAGTAATAAGAATATATTAAAATCAACAAAGAAAAGCAGACTGGTAAAAGAACTTGGTGCCAGGACAAAGTGCGAAAAGGCGGTGATTACTCTTCTGACTGGTGGAACAGCTAAATTGAGTGACATTTTTGCAAATGAAGAGTTGGATGAAAATGAACGACCTAAGATCTCATTTGCTGACAATGGATACGATGAGTATATAGATTCTGTAGAGGCAGAACTTGGAGAACAGTTTTATATTATTGCATCGGCAAAAGCTGTCTATGATTGGTCTGTATTAACAGATATTCTGGATAGATGCACTTCTATTTCCGAAGCAAAGATTAAAGTATATGAAAAACATAAAGCAGACCTTCGCTTATTAAAGGAAGTGGTAAGAGAAAATTTTTCTAAAGATATTTATAAGAAAATATTTGTTGTGTCAGATGCCAAACTTGCCAATTATCCAGCCTACATTGGAATGACGAAAGTGAATGGTAAAAAGACTGCATTGGGAGGGAAGCAATGCAGTCGGGAAGACTTTTTGAAATATCTGAATAAAACAATTGTGGAAAAACTGCCAGAGAGTGAAGAAAAGACATATTTGAAAAATGAAATAGAGACGGATCAATTTTTGCCGAGACAGGTTACAAAAGATAATGGAGTATTGCCATACCAGATTCATAAGTATGAATTACAGAAGATTTTGGATAACCTTAGTGCTCGTATCCCGGTGATTGCTGAAAATAAAGAGAAATTAATACAGCTATTTACTTTCAGAATTCCATATTATGTCGGACCGTTAAATAAAGTAAAAGAAGAAAATGAACAGAAGTATACCTGGGCTGTAAGAAAGAGTGAAGATAAAATTTATCCGTGGAATTTTACGGATATCATAGATGTTGAGGCAAGTGCAGAAAAGTTTATAAAAAGAATGACTAATAAGTGTACATATTTGATTGGCGAGGATGTACTTCCGAAAGATTCATTACTGTATAGTAAATACAGGGTATTGAATGAATTGAATAATGTTCGCTTGGATGGAAAAGAAATATCAGTAGAATTAAAGCAAAAAATCTATGAAGGTGTATTCTGTAAAAGAAGAAAAGTACGTCAAAAAGATTTAAAGAACTTTCTGCTTAGGGAAGGAATTGCAGAAAGAGATGTTGATATTACTGGAATTGATGGAGATTTTAAAGCATCGCTGACGGCTTACCATGATTTTAAAGAAAAATTAAGCGGAATAGATTTAAAACAAAGTGAAAAGGAAGAGATAATACAGAATATTGTATTATTTGGAGATGATAAAAAGCTATTAAAACAAAGATTAGGGAAACTATTTCCAAAGCTGACAGATAAACAGAAAAGCAGCATAGCAGCTTTGTCTTATCATGGCTGGGGAAGATTTTCAAAAAAATTTTTAGAGGAGATAACCATACCAGCGCCGGAAACAGGCGAAGTATGGAATCTTATAACTGCATTATGGGAAACAAATGAAAACCTGAGTCAGTTATTAGGGAAGAAGTATCAATTCAGTGATCAAATCAAAGAGTATAATGAGGAACAAAATAATCCAACATTGTCGTATAAAACTGTAGAGGAACAATATGTATCTCCGGCAGTAAAACGTCAGATATGGCAGACGTTACAAGTGATAAAAGAAATAAAGAAAGTAATGGGAAAAGAGCCGGAGAGAATCTTTGTTGAAATGGCAAGGGAATCGCAGGAGAGTAAACGGACGGAGTCCAGAAAAAAACAGCTGATAGATCTTTATAAAGTGTGTAAAGAGGAAGAAAAAGAAATATATGAGAAATTAGAAAAGCATGAAGAACATCAGTTTAGGAGTGATAAGTTATATTTATATTATACGCAAAAGTGTCAGTGTATGTATTGTAATAAACCAATTGAAATACAGGACCTTTGGGACAATTATAAATGTAATATTGATCATATATATCCGCAATCTAAAACAATGGATGATAGCCTTAATAATCGTGTGCTTGTGCATCAAAAATGTAATGAAGATAAAGGTGATCGGTATCCGATATCATATACAATACAGAAAGAAAGGGGAGGCTTTTGGAAATCTTTGTTAGAAGGTAATTTTATTACAAAAGAAAAATATGAACGTTTAGTCAGAAAAACAGAACTTACTCTGGATGAACTGGCTGGGTTTATTGAGAGACAGATTGTTGAAACAAGACAGAGTACAAAAGTTGTCGCAGATCTATTAAAAAAAGCTATGCCGGATTCAGAAATTGTGTATGTGAAAGCCAGAAGTGTATCTAAATTCCGACAGGATTACGATTTTGTTAAAGTGCGTGATATGAACGATTTGCATCATGCAAAAGATGCATATTTAAATATTGTAGTAGGAAATGCATATTATACGAAATTTACCAAAAATGCGGTTTGGTTTATAAAAGAAAATCCGGGCAGATCATATAATTTAGAGAAAATGTTTATCCATGATATTTCCAGAAATGGAAAAGTAGCATGGAAAGCAGGAGATAAGGGAACGATAAAAACTGTTCGAAATGTAATGAATAAAAATAATATTCTTGTAACCAGAAGATCTTATGAAGTAAAGGGTGGACTGTTTGACCAGCAGATTATGAAGAAAGGGAAAGGACAGGTTCCGGTTAAAACAAGTGATGAGCGGTTGCACGACATTAATAAATATGGTGGCTATAATAAGGCGGCTGGTGCATATTTCATGTTTGTCAAATCTACAGATGCAAAAGGAAATGAACAAAGGACGATAGAATTTGTTCCGATTCATAAAAAAGATTATATAGAACGGAGTAAAGAAAATGCACTGGAATATTTGCGTGAGATTATGAAAGAACGGAAATTGTCAAAGCCGGTTATTCTGATTAATAAGATCAAAATTGATACTTTATTTAAAGTAGATGGATTTTATATGTGGTTGTCCGGAAGAACAGGAAATCGATTAATTTTTAAAGGCGCAAATGAATTAATATTATCAGATGAAGAAACTAAAATACTGAAAAAGGTCATAAAATTTACAAACCGGAAAATGGAAAATAAAAATGTGGAGCTTACTGCTTTTGATGGTATAAACGAAGTAGAACTTACACATTTGTATGATGTATTTGTGAGTAAATTGCAGAATACAATTTACAAAATCAGACTTGGATTGCAGGCGTCAACCCTAATAGACAATAAAGGGAAGTTTGAAAATCTGAATCTGGAAGATAAATGTACTGTATTATCAGAAATATTACATTTATTCCAGTGTCAGAGTGCAGCAGCAAATTTGAAATTAATTGGAGGGCCGGCAAGTGCGGGAATTTTAGTTATGAATAATAATATTATGAAGTGTAAACAAATTTCCATTATAAATCAATCTGTAACTGGAATATATAAAAAAGAGATTGATTTATTAAAACTATGAGCTGGCGTATAATTGTTATTTCTAAACGGGCAAAACTGGATCTGCAATTGGGATACATGGTTGTACGAAGTGAAGAAGTAACAAAAGTAGTATTAAGTGAAATATCAACAATTCTAATAGAATCAACAGCTGTATCATTGACTACCAGTTTATTGGCAGAATTGACGAGAAGAAAAATCAAAGTGATCTTCTGTGATGAGAAGAAGAATCCTTCGTCAGAATTAATCAGTTATTATGGTAGTCATGATACAAGCAATAAAATTCGAAAACAGATTGCCTGGAGAAAGAATACAAAGGAGGCAGTCTGGACGGAAATAGTAACAGAAAAGATCCGGAAACAAAAAGAATTATTAGAAATAATGGGAAAGGAAGAAGCGGAGCTTTTATCATCTTATTTAAAGGAAATAGTCTGGAATGATACAACTAACAGAGAAGGACATGCTGCCAAAGTTTATTTTAACGTCTTATTCGGACTGGACTTTACAAGAACAGAAGATAATAATATTAATGCTGCGTTAAATTACGGATATTCTATTATCTTATCAACATTTACAAGAGAAATAGCTGCCAATGGATATATTACACAGTTGGGCTTATTTCATGATAATATGTTTAATCAATTTAATTTAGCATCTGATTTGATGGAGCCATTTCGTGTTTTAATCGACCGTGAAGTGAAACAGATGAAATTGGACAGCTTTGAGCATGATGAGAAGATGCAACTGGTTAACGTTTTGAATCAAGAAGTTTCAATGGATGGAAGAATACAGTATGTAAATAATGCAATAAAGATTTATTGTAAAAGTGTGTTTGATGCTTTGAATGATGATGATAGTTCGCTGGTTCGGTTTTACAGGTTTGAGCTATAGGTTTATGAGGGTACTAGTATTTTTTGACCTGCCGGTATTAACGGCAGAGAATAGAAGAGCGTATACCAGATTCCGAAAATTTTTACTTAAAAGTGGCTTTCTGATGCTACAGGAATCGGTGTACTGTAAATTAGCATTAAATGGAACTGCAGTTAATACAATTGTAGATAATGTACATAAGAATAAACCAGAGGAAGGGTTGATTCAGCTTCTTACAGTTACAGAAAAGCAATATGCGAAGATGGATATTGTTGTTGGAGATTTAAAGAGTGAGGTTTTAGATACCGATGAAAGGTTAGTGGTTTTGTGAAATTAGTTCATCCGGAATTAAGCAGAGCAATCATTGATGATACTGTTGATTATACAGAATGGATAATTGAGGCAGCAGAAAGCTTCGCAACATTTGTATATGAACTGAAGAATCAATGTGACGGAATCGATGGAAGATATGTACTATCAGATGCTGATAAAGAACTGGGAATATCAAAAAATATGGATATTGTATTTGATATTTTCAGCATAGATATCAATAGTAAAAAGATAGTGAATAAATTATATGAGGAAATGCAACAAGTTGCCTATTCTGAAAAATTGTATGTAAAAACGCAAGAGATAGCACAAAGTATACAAAAATATATTTTAGAATTAGAACAGGAAACAGATTATATACTTACATTTACAGAAGATGTTGACTGGATGGCAATATTTAAAGCATTACGGGTACAGCATGAAATAATAGAGGAAGATTATTTTGAAAAACTGATTCGTTATATTAAAGTTGCAACGGTAGTCATGAAGTATAAGATCTTTGTATTTGTAAATCTCCGAAGCTATTTGTCAGATTTGCAAATGCAAAAACTTATCCAAGAAGCAATTCATCAGGAAGTAAAGCTGATATTTGTGGAAAATTATGTAAAAGATTGCATGGAAGGGGGATTAAGGTATATTATAGATAGAGATCAATGTGAAATCTATTAAATGTGTTTGAGTACCTTGTTTTGCGCAAATGATGGCGGTTCATTTTTGAATTTGAGGTTTGAGAATGATGTAAAAACGTATGGTACTGAAACACTATGCAAAAGAGAGAAAAATTACTCAACGTTTGAGAATGATGTAAAAACGTATGGTACTGAAACAAAAACTACATAGAAAGGAAAATACAAATGGTTTGAGAATGATGTAAAAACGTATGGTACTGAAACACAACTTTAACATTAGAGTACGATGTATTTGTTTGAGAATGATGTAAAAACGTATGGTACTGAAACTCTCTGTCTTGTGAGAGAATTTCCCAGTAGTTTGAGAATGATGTAAAAACGTATGGTACTGAAACTTATTTCTTTTGTTCCATGTTCCCAACCGGTTTGAGAATGATGTAAAAACGTATGGTACTGAAACTGAACACGAGGGATGGATAAAACTTCACAGGTTTGAGAATGATGTAAAAACGTATGGTACTGAAACATCATTCATGTTCGGTTCTTCCGGCATCAGGTTTGAGAATGATGTAAAAACGTATGGTACTGAAACTATGGAGCGTGCTACTGAAAAGGGTACAGGGTTTGAGAATGATGTAAAAACGTATGGTACTGAAACAATCACGCATAAAAAGACGGGGAGCTTTATGTTTGAGAATGATGTAAAAACGTATGGTACTGAAACAATGAAAGCCGGGCGGCTTTCGGGAGAAGGGTTTGAGAATGATGTAAAAACGTATGGTACTGAAACGCAAACCATGAAGTAAACGGACAGACACTGTTTGAGAATGATGTAAAAACGTATGGTACTGAAACCGATATCCATCAGCGCAAAGTCATCACCATGTTTGAGAATGATGTAAAAACGTATGGTACTGAAACTCTTCAGCCGATACAATACGTTCCGGCATGTTTGAGAATGATGTGAAAATGTATGGTACTGAAACACAGATTCGACAGTTACAATATCCACTGGTGTTTGAAAATGATGTAAAAATGTATGGTACTAAAACTAATAAGTAATCGGTTATAAAAAAAGGAACTTGAAATTGATGTAAAAATATATAAACTATAGCATATATTAAGATCCTCCCCATTAAGTTTGAGAATGATGTAAAAGAATACGGCATTAAATATACAAGTGCACCCAATTTGGGTGCGTGGGTGTTTGAGAAAGATTGTAAAGTTAATGTATATGGAAACTAAAATCAATGTAATCTATTTATATTTGAGAATGATGTAAAAGGTTAAAGGCGGCAAGTTTTTTGCTGTCTTTATTTGTTTTAAAGCTTACAAAAGTCGCTTTATCGTATACATATTTTGCTATGCTATAACTATCAAAGAAACATAAACGAAAAACGTTTTTCTATTAATATATTAATTATAAATAATTTCCTGTATAATATTGGAGAGGCAAAATTTGTAAAAACAAATTTAAATTAAAGATAATATATGAGGTGTTAGTTTTGAGCCATGAATTGAAGAGCATTAACGAATTTAATATAGAAAAATATTTAAGAGAAAGCAAGGATAGAGGAGCCAATATTATGACACTTAGACAACAATCCGATTACATTATCCGTTATGCACTCCACAGCGTTCTCCCGGATGAGGCGGTAAAAGCTGTTCTGACCGGGGATAGATTCCGTTCGGTTGTGGATGATAGTGGAAAACTATATCTTGTTGCAATCGGGAAAGCTGCATGGCAGATGGCGCAGGCGGCAGTAGAAATATTGAATGATCGGCTGGATGGCGGAATCGTTCTGACAAAATATGACCATGTAAAGGGAGAAATCCAGCACGTAGAATGCCTGGAAGCAGGACATCCGGTTCCGGATGAGAATTCGTTTGAAGGAACGCAGAAGATACTTGACATGACGGCAGGGCTGAGTCCGGAGGATGTAGTATTATTTTTGATTTCCGGTGGTGGATCGGCATTATTTGAGAAGCCGCTTGTATCCGGCAAAGAGTTGGAAGATGTTACAAAGCAGCTTCTTGCCAGTGGCGCAAATATTAAAGAAATGAATACGATACGGAAACGCCTGTCGGCGGTAAAAGGCGGTCGATTTGCTCAGCATGTCGCACCGGCGAAGATATTTTCGATTGTGCTCAGTGATATTATCGGCGATCCGCTGGATATGATTGCATCCGGTCCGGCATGTGCGGATCAGAGTACCTGTGAGGAAACACTGGAGATTGCGGACAGGTATGGATTAAAGCTGAAGGATTCCATAAAGGAGCTGCTGAAAAAGGAAACGCCGAAAGAATTGCACAATGTCGAGACGGTCATTAGTGGAAGTGTGAGTGCGCTTTGCACAGCTGCAAAAGAGGCTTGTGAGGAACTGGGCTATGAGACGGTCATTTTAACAGACCGGCTGGACTGCGAAGCGAAAGAAGCAGGGGCGTTTCTCGCATCGATTGCGAAAACACACTGTTGTAATATGCAAGGAAATAGGTGTGGAGATATTCCGCAGAATATGCAGCAAAATGAACAGCAGAAGAATACAAATAAGCTTGCATTTATTGCAGGCGGTGAAACGGTTGTACATTTACATGGTACCGGAAAAGGTGGGCGCAATCAGGAGCTGGCGCTGTCGGCGGCAATCGGTTTAGATGGAATGGAAGGCGTAGCACTTTTCAGCATTGGAAGTGACGGAACTGATGGTCCGACGGATGCCGCAGGCGGTTATGTGGATGGAAAGACTTGCGAAATGTTGCGAAAACATAAGACAGATATTTACCACGAGCTTCGTAATAATAATGCGTACGCAACTTTGGAGAAATGTGATGGACTGATAAAAACAGGTCCGACCGGAACGAATGTAAATGATGTTACAGTTTTGCTTATAGAAGAAAGAAATATTTAACATTGCCAGTGTAATTATATAATGAATAAAAGAAGGAAAGGAAAACAATGGATAAAAAAGCACTTTATGAAAGATTTGAATTTCGGAATATAGAACAAGGAGAAGCGGAACAGGCAGCAGAGATTGAACGAATCTGTTTTCCACCAAATGAAGCCTGCTCTGAGAAAAACATGTGTGACAGAGTCAGGGATATTTCGGAACTATTTCTCGTTGCAGTAGATAAGGGAAATGGAAAGATTGCCGGATTTTTGAACGGACTTGCGACAGACGAGCCAAAACTTCGGGATGAATTTTTTACTGACGCCGGTTTACATAACCCGAACGGGAAAAATATTATGCTGCTGGGACTGGATGTTTTGCCGGAATACCGTAGACAAGGACTTGCAAGAGAACTGGTTGCCGTGTATTTGCAGAGAGAACAGGCGAAAGGGCGCAGCGAGATTATTCTTACCTGCCTGGATGCGAAAGTAGAGATGTATGAAAAATTTGGCTTTATTGACCGTGGCATATCTGACTCTGTCTGGGGCGGCGAAGAGTGGCACGAGATGAGTGTAGTTTTGGAAAAATAATAGATTTTTTGAAAATAGCAAAAATTTTGCCGGGGGTTTAGGATGGAAAATACATTCACGGGGAAATGGATTGAAATTTGAAATAATATAGGCAGATCATAAAATAATTTATATTATGGTTTTATTTAGATTTAGTGATAAATAAAATCAGGAAAGCAGGTAAAAAATTATGGAATTTAAATATTGCAAATTAGAGATTTTTATTCCGGAAACGAAAATATTGGAACTACAAAAAGCGTTACAGAAAGTGGACGCCGGACATATTGGGAATTATGATTCCTGCATGTCAGTAAGTCAGGTGACGGGATATTGGAGACCGTTAGATGGATGTGATCCGTATATTGGCGAGAATGGGAAAATAAGCAGCGAGCCGGAGGCAAAAGTAGAAGTGACAATCTATGCAGAAGCGGCGGAGCGGACGATTCAGGCAATCAAGGAAGTGCATCCGTATGAAGAACCAGTCATCAACGCAATTCCAATCTGGAAGACGAGCTTTTTATAAAAAATGTTTTGTTTTCAACATTATAAAAGCGATTATAATCAGAATATGTATGGAAGCGTTACAGAGGAATTTTAAGAAAGCGGGGAATAAAAAATGGTACGAATGATAATGCATGATCCGGTGTTTTTGAGTCAGAAATCAGAGCCGGCAACAGAAAAGGACAGACAGATCGCAGTCGATCTGCTGGATACTTTAAAAGCACACGAAGAAGGCTGTGTTGGCATGGCTGCAAATATGCTCGGTGAGAAGAAACGGATAATTGCAGTGAATATGGGATTTATGAATGTGGCGATGTTCAATCCGAAAATCATAAAAAAATCAGGGAGATATGACACAGAGGAGGGATGTCTTTCGCTGCCTGGAGTGAGAAGCTGCACAAGATATCAGGAAATAGAAGTGGAATATCAGGATATAAATATGAAGAAACAAAAGCAGAAATATTCTGGCTGGATCGCACAGATCATTCAGCATGAAATAGACCACTGTGACGGGATATTGATTTAGTCGAGAAAAACGATCCTGCCCGGAGACAGGATCGTTTCGTGAATTTACCGGATTCAATTATCTGATAAAAATAATTCAATTATTTAATGATACTGCTTATTACTGTGCATTCCATGCAGCAGCGCCGCCTTCAAGGACGATTACTTTATCTTCGCTTACACCGAGTTCTTTCAGATAGTTTACTGCTTTTTCAGCATAATTATTACCTGAGTAGCATTCAACAACATAGAATTTGTTCGGGTTAGCTTTAACAGCTGCGTCAAGGTTTGCCTTGCATGTATCATCTGACAGATCTGTTACTTTTCCGTCAATACTCTCACGAAGTGGTGTAGAGATTGCACCATCGATGTGGCTTGTATTATAAGCAACAGCATCACGAAGGTCAAATACTACGAATGGAGTATTACCGGCATCAAGGTTTGCTTTTAACTGTGCAACAGTCATACCATGTTTGAAGAATTTACCTTTTGTAGAAGTATAAGATTTAACAAGGTAGTTTGCTTCTGTCCAGCCTTTCATTCCACCTGACAGAGTAACGATATTTGCACGGTCAACACCATTCTTGATCAGCATCTCTGTAGCTTTCTGCGCATATCTGTTACCAGAGTAGCAGATGATTGCATATTTCTGATCAGCAGAATCACCTGTGATTGCAGCTTTTGCATTTGCAAGTGCTGTAGCTTCGTCAGTTCCGTTTACAACACAGTCCATATCAGCGGAAACAGCACCAACGATGTGGCTTTTTGCGTAATCAGCAGCTTTACGTGCATCGATCAATTTGTAAGACTGTGTACTGTCGATGTCAGCTTTTAAGTCGGCAGCAGAAATCTTCACGCTGGATGTCTGGAATCCTGTCCATCCGGCAGCTCCACCTTCGAGAACAATGATTCTGTTCTCACTTACACCGATTTCTTTTAAGTAATTGACAGCTTTGTTTGCATATTTGTTACCAGAATAGCATTCTACAACATAGAATTTATTCGGGTTAGCTGTTACAGCAGCCTGAAGGTTTGCTTTAGACTGCTCGTTAGACAGGTCAGCACCGGTTGTATCACGAAGCGGTGTAGAAACAGCCTGTAAAATATGTCCTGCAGCATAAGCATTTACATCGCGGAGGTCAAATACTACGAAAGGAGTATTGCCTGCATTTAAATTTGCTTCTAACTGAGCAGATTTCATGCCATTTACAAAATCAAATCCACCTGTGGACTTGTAAGATTTAACACAGTAATTGTCATAATCCCATCCACCGGCATCTTTTTTCATTCCACCTGTTAATGTGAAAATATTTTTGTTGCTAATACCAGCTTTGATCATAATCTCAGTAGCTGCCTGTGCATAGCGGCTTCCGGAATTGCATACAACTGCATATTTTGTGCCTGCAGGATCATTTTTGATTGCAGCTTCAATATTTTTTGTAGCAGATGCCACATCAGTACCTGATACAGCACCGTCAACGTCAGCAGAAACAGCACCGGCGATATGAGATTCAGCATATTTAGCAGCCTGACGTACATCTAAGATTTTGTATTCCTGTTTTCCGTCGATATCAGCTTTTAAGTCTTCTTTTGAAACATAGTTGTATGGAGCTTTGTTTCCATCAACAGCGATTGTAATTGTTACAACAGTACCTGCTTTCGGAAGGTTAGCGGAGTTTCCAATCGTAGTTCCACCCATTGCAACATCTTCACTTGCACAGATACCTGCATAACAGCTTGATGTACAGATTTCACATCCGGATGGGATAGCTTTCTGAACAGCACCGCTGTTCGCGTATACAATTGTTCCGGTATACGCTGACTTGTCAGCATTTTTAATAGTATCCTGCATTGCTACAGCATCATGTCCTGCCCAGGATACAGATACGTTTAATTTTGAGTAATTAGTGTTAGTGCCTTTCTTATCTTTTACAGAAGCGATAGACTCACCGTTATCTAATACAGTTTTTGAATTTGTATTCCATGCTGTTGCACCAAGTGAATCCAGTGCGTTAGCGAGGTCGATGCGGTCATTCAGACCTGTAAAAATAGGATTTCCCCCAGAAGCTCCAAGATTAGCAGTCACGAGATAATGCATAGTTGGTTTTTTAAATGCAGAAGCATTTAAGATACCTTTTAAAGTAACAGTTCTGGCGTCTTTGTCAACTTTCACCGGCTCAGTTACAGTAATAAGGCATGTAGCTTTCTTGCTTCCACCCTTTTCAGTAGCTGTAATAGTAGCCTGTCCTGCTGCGATACCTTTTACAACACCTTTGGAAGATACAGTAGCAACTTTTGTGTTGCTTGATTTCCATGTAACACCCTGGTTGTAGAATCCTGTAGCTCCTTTTACAGTAGCTTTTAAAGTTGTTGTTTTTCCGGAAGCTACTGTTTTGGAAGTAGTGTTCAGTTTAACAGAAGAAGCTTTCAGATCTTTTACTTTGATCTTGATTGTAGATTTTACTTTCTTGTTCTTCTTGGAAGTAGCAGTGATCTTTACAGTACCTTTTTTCTTACCGGTAACAGTGCCTTTAGAAGATACAGTAGCAATTTTCTTGTTGCTAGATTTGTAGGTTACAGATTTGCTTGCTTTAGAAGGTTTTACAGATTTAACAGAAACCTTCACTTTACCCTTGATATCTACTGTTTTAGAAGTAGCTTTGAGGGTAATCTTTGTTGGCTTTTTCGAAGCCGCCTCACTGTTCATGCCTGTAGAAGCTGCCATAGTAAGAACTACAGCAAGTGAGAGCATAAACAGGGAGATTTTTTTGATTGTTGTTTTCATAATAACAACCCCTCCTTGTCTTACCGTTAAAAACGGACACTTTGTATCTACTTAAGTATAGTTTCTTATATTAATATAAGCAAATTGATAATATCAATAAAACTACTAAATAATAGATAATATCTATAAGATGAAAAATAGCCTAAATTCCAGTAAAATCGTGGGATTTAGGCCATTTGCTAAATAAATTATTTATTAGCTTAAATAGAAGAAAAAGCAAGAATTTGACATTATCCTTCAATAGCAATCTGTTTCTTATTTTCTACGGCAGGTTTGGCTTCTTTTTTCAGAATGGTCAGTTTCAAAATGCCATGTTTGAAGCTTGCTTTAATATCTTCTTCAGTTACATCCTTGCCAACATAGAAACTTCTCTGGCAGGAACCGGCATAACGTTCACGACGGATATAATGTCCGGTTTCTTTTTCTTTCTTATCCTTCTCCAGTCCTTTTGCGGCACTAATCGTCAAATAACCATCGTTTAACTCAATGGTAAGCTCATCTTTCTTAAATCCAGGAAGGTCAATATCGAGAACATAACTGCCTTTTCTCTCGCGGATATCGGTCTTCATTAAGTTGTGAGCTCTGTGTCCGTAAAGTTTCTTCTCCATACGATGTTCATCTTTGTCATTATAAAATGGGAATCTGAAAAAATCATCAAATAAATTATCATTAAAAATACTAGGCATCATCATAAGTCATTCCTCCTTGAATCTCTATCTATATTATGTGCTACCGGAGCTTTTCACTCCGGCTATGAGCAACTTGTCGACTATAAGTTTAATTATAAGATTATCCTTCGATGGCAATCTGTTTTTTGCTTTCCACAGCAGGTTTAGCTTCTTTTTTCGGAATGGTCATCTTCAAAGTGCCATCTTCGAAACTTGCCTTAATATCATCTTCTGTGACATCTTTGCCAACATAGAAACTTCTCTGGCAAGAACCGCTGTAACGTTCACGACGGATATAATGTCCATCTTTATCTTTCTCATCGTTGTTTGTATCTGTGCTTGCGCTGATTGTCAGATAACCATCATTCAGTTCAGCCTTTACATTATCTTTCTGTACGCCCGGCATACTCATCGTCAGTTCGTAATCCTTTTCGTTTTCCTTAACATCTGTGTTCATAAGGCTTGTGTCACTATAACCCCATGCATTCCAATCATCATCAAAGAAATCGTCCAATAAGTTCTCTCCAAAAATACTAGGTAACATCATAAGTCATATCTCCTTTCAAAAGACATTCATAAAATATAATTAAGCACTGTCGGAGAATCCGATGTGTTGTTGTCTCATAGGAACATCTGGAATCAAGACCCTTTCTTTTTATCTCTCTTCCTTTGTTCTAACTGTACTATAACATCTATTATTAGCACTGTCAAGGGGTGAGTGCTAATTTCTGGAATTTTTTTATTAACTGAAAAACAAACTTCTATTATGTGGCATATTTTTCTGCAAAGTAAAACAAGGGGTGGCATTTAGTCTTACAATCGTTTATCCTATAAGAAGTACAATGCTTTCATGTTCTATTACACAGATATAATGTAAAACGTAAGATTCCAGACAGACAAAAGAAAGCGAAAACATATAGGGGATAAGAAAATGATAAGAAACATAGATATGAAAGAAATCTCGGATGGTAATTTATATACGGCAAATGACATGGTAAAAGCAGATTGTCAGGACTGCAAAGGCTGTTCTGCGTGCTGCCGTGGTATGGGTGATTCTATTGTGCTGGATCCTTATGATGTCTGGCAGATGAGTGCCGGGCTGGGTGAGACATTTGAAGAATTAATGAAAGGAAAGATCGCGCTCGGAGTTGTGGATGGCATGATCCTGCCGCATCTTGACATGGATGACGGGACGTTAGGCTGTCCATTCTTAAATGAAGCTGGCAGATGCAAGATTCATGCATTCCGTCCGGGAATCTGCCGGTTATTTCCGCTTGGACGATTTTATGAAGAAGATGGATTTAAGTATTTTCTGCAGATCCATGAATGTCAGAAGCAGGACCGAACGAAGATTAAGGTGAAAAAATGGCTTGGCATTGCAAATCTCAAAGCATATGAGAACTATATTACTTCCTGGCATGCATTTTTGAAAAACTGTGAGACGGCGCTTGCAGATTTGAGTGCTGAAGAAGCAAAGATTTTGCAGATTTTCATTTTGCGGACATTCTATCAGACACCATATCAGGCAGAACTTGCCGCTGGGGATGCATTTTACAGTGAATATGAAAAACGTAGAGAACTAGTGCGGATGAAGCTGGATTTATAATACAGAAAGTGAAGAAACAGGTGTAGGAAATATGAGAAATATTACAATCGGAATACTGGCGCATGTTGATGCGGGAAAGACAACACTTTCGGAAAGTATTTTGTATTTGAGTGGCAAATTAAGAACGTTGGGAAGAGTGGATCATAAAGATGCATTTCTGGATACGCATGAACTGGAGCGGAGCAGAGGAATTACGATATTTTCCAAACAGGCGGTATTTCCGCTTGATCCGTGGCAGGTAACTTTGCTGGATACACCGGGACATGTGGATTTTTCAGCGGAGATGGAGCGTACTTTGCAGGTCCTCGATTATGCGATTCTTGTGATCAACGGAGCAGACGGAATCCAGGGACATACAAGGACACTCTGGAGCCTCCTGAAACGCTACAATGTACCGGTATTTTTATTTGTAAATAAGATGGATCAGGAAGGAACAGACAGGAAACACCTGCTGGAAGAACTGAAAAATGGACTGGACGACCAGATTATGGCATTTGATGTAGAGAAAGATACTTCTTTCTATGAAAATGCAGCAATGGGAGATGACCGGGCGCTGGAAGAATACCTGGAGGCAGAGAAACTTACGGAAGAGACAATTGCTGGACTGATCATGGAAAGAAAGGTATTTCCGTGTTATTTTGGATCTGCGCTTAAAGTCGAAGGTGTACAGCAATTGCTGGACGGGCTGGCAGAGTATATGGAAACGAATGCAGATGAACCGGCAGATTTTGGCGCGCGTGTGTACAAGATTTCAAGAGATGATAAAGGAAATCGTCTGACACATATGAAAGTGACATCCGGGAAACTGAAAGTCAAAGAAATTCTGGAAAATCATCCGGAAGATGGTGAACACTGGGAAGAGAAGGTGAACCAGATCCGCATTTATTCAGGGGATAAGTTTGAGGCAGTTCCGGAAGTTTCGGCTGGAACAATTTGTGCAGTGACAGGCCTTAGTATGACAAAGCCGGGAGAAGGTCTCGGAGTGGAAGCGGAGAATGTAGAGCCGGTGCTGGAACCGGTACTGACTTATCAGGTGTTATTGCCGGAAGGATGCGATGTATCGGAAATGCTCCGGAATCTGCGCCAGTTAGAAGAGGAAGATCCCCTGCTTCGTGTTGTATGGAAAGAAGAACTGTCGGAGATTCACGTATGTCTGATGGGAGAAGTGCAGATCCAGATTCTGCATGAGCTGATCTTAGAACGCTTTGGCGTGGATGTAACATTTGGGGAAGGCAATATTGTATATAAAGAGACAATTACGAACCGCGTAGAAGGCGTCGGACATTATGAGCCACTGCGCCATTATGCAGAAGTGCATCTGATCATGGAACCGGGCGAGTCAGGAAGTGGTCTTACATTTGATACGATCTGCAGTGAGGATGATCTGGACAGAAACTGGCAGAGACTTATTTTCACACATCTGGAAGAAAGAGAGCACAGAGGCGTCCTTACTGGAGCGCCAATCACAGATATGAAAATCACGCTGGCGGCAGGAAAAGCACATTTAAAGCACACGGAAGGCGGTGATTTCCGTCAGTCTACTTATCGCGCGATCCGGCAGGGACTGATGCAGGCGGACAGTGTGCTGTTGGAACCTTATTATGCATTTGAACTTGAGATTCCGGCTTCAGTAACAGGAAGAGCGCTGAATGATATGCAGAGGCTGGCAGCAGAGGCAGAGGCGCCGCAGCAGGAAGGCGATCGGACACGGATCAAAGGGCTGGCACCGGTGGCAACCATGCGCGATTATCAGAGAGAAGTTGCAGCTTATTCTCATGGAGAAGGAAGGTTTGCTTGCGTATTTTCCGGATACCATCCTTGTCACAATGCAGAAGAAGTTATAGAGGCAATTGGCTATGATGCGGAGCGTGATATGGAAAATCCGACAGGTTCCGTATTCTGTTCGCACGGAGCAGGCTATTATGTGCCGTGGGATGAAGTGCCGGAGCATATGCATATAGAAAGCCAGCTTGCACGGATAGAGGCTGCCGAGAGACAGGCAGAAGAAGCAAAGAGGGCAGAGAAAGAATTGAAAACTGCCGGGAATCAGAATCCAAGGGCAGGTGAGAAATATTCCAATACATGCAGAAGAAGCAATTTTGTCGGGAAGACGGCTCCGGGCGCCGGTTATGGAAGCTGGGAAGAAGAGAAAGAACTGGAAGAGATTTTCATTCGCACGTATGGAAAAATTGAGCGGAAATTATCGGATACTACAAGAACGGTTGCTACACCGGTGAAAAAGAAAAAATCGCAGGAGCATTTACCGGAATATTTGCTTGTAGATGGTTATAATGTCATTTTTGCGTGGGACGAGCTGAAAGAGCTGGCTAAAGACAGCATTGAAGCGGCGAGAGACCGATTGATGGATATTCTATGCAATTATCAGGGATATAAAAAATGCACAGTGATCCTTGTGTTTGATGCATACAGAGTGGAAGGTCCGTATCTGGAAATCCAGAAATACCACAACATTCATGTTGTATTTACGAAGGAAGCGGAGACCGCAGATCAGTATATCGAAAAAGTTGTTCATGAAGTGGCGAAAAAATACCGTGTAACGGTAGT
The DNA here is from genome assembly GCF_003478575.1 of Dorea sp. AF24-7LB. Taxonomy (NCBI): domain Bacteria; kingdom Bacillati; phylum Bacillota; class Clostridia; order Lachnospirales; family Lachnospiraceae; genus Dorea; species Dorea sp. AF24-7LB. Next base: position 290,759 of record NZ_QUFR01000002.1, on the reverse strand, counting down.
GACTTCCGATGGAATCGAGCAGGTTGTCACTGTTGGTCAGGGTGCAAATCTGATTTCTTCCAGAGAGTTTTATGAAGAAGTCGAGATTATGAAAAAAGAGCTGCGGGAAGAATATATCGAGCGTCATCATGGTGGGAAAAATTATCTTTTTGACCACATGGATGAGGAACTTGTCAAACGAATGGAGAAATTAAGACTGAGTGACGAAGAAATTGAGAAGTGGTAGAGAAATCAGTAGATGAAGAGGATTTTCCTATGCTATACTGAAAATATGATGGGAAAATTATGTGAGTACGAAGAACGGAACAATTCGGATAGCATCTTTTGAAGATAATATCAAATTATGTTACAGGCAAAAGCTACATGAAAAAGGAGGAAGATCAGGGTATGAGAACTTTGAAATGGAGCAGCTGTAATACAAAATACGCAACTGTGAACAGCAAAGGAAAAGTTGTAGCAAAGAGAGCCGGTAAAGGTAAGAAAGTGAAGATCACTGCGCAGGCACTGGATGGAACCAGTAAGAAAGCAAGTGTGACGATAAAAAAAGGGGACGGGGATTTTCTAGAAAATCCCCGTCCCCTTTTTAAGACATTACCATATCACCGCGATAAAATATCACCAAATTACATACCTCTGACTTGTTTATTGATCGCATCCTGCATCAGGCAGTAGTTGACAATGCCAAATCCCAAAATCCCGATGACCAGATACAAAATGTTGGAATTTCCCTGAATCCTGTTAATACGATCCGTGCGCTCACCCATTTTATACATCCAGTATAAGTTATAAATGTTACAAGTGACAATGGATAAGAGAAATACCATGCCGCCGGATGTCGCATATGGTTCACCGGCAAGAGCATTGATCTCGTCATTTAGTTTGATCATCCAGTAAATACCGTAAATTCCACACGTTACGATCGATAAGATTACACAAAGCGGAATGTTTCGTGGCGTGATAACAGAATTTTGCTGAAAATTGTTATTATAACCGGTATTTCCATAAGTATTGTTGGCATTATATGCATTATTTCCCGTATAATTATTGTTGGTATTGTAATTATTATCGGTATTGTAATTATTGGTATAGCCGTTATTATCAAAAGTTGTCTCTTTTTCGTTGGCAGAATGAGTGTAGCTGTACGCATTCTCATTTTCGGTTGTATTATCAGTCTGACTGGAAGTATCTGAGTAACTGTATGTGTAGGTATTCTCGCTTGCATGTTCGTCAGAATGAGAAGTTACGTTTTCAGTAGCTGCATTTGAAGAAGTTTCCTCAGAATTCTCGCTTGTATTGGTGTCAGATGGGGAGTCAGCAGAAGTATCCTCCGGCGCAGTGTAAGCTGTCATAAACGGATTTTCATGCATATGATTGCTATTGCCAGTGTCAGTCTGCTCAGCATTATTGGTAGAATCTGTTGTGTGATCGTTAAGATCTGCATTTGTCTCGCTATCAGAGAGTGGTGCCCCACACTCTGGGCAGTGTTTGTATGCGTCGTCGCAAGGGGCGCCGCATTTTCCACAAAATTTCATGGAAATTCCTCCTTATGTTCTGTGAATGAAAGGGAATCCGGTTAAAACCGGATTCCTTTAAAATTTATTTGTCTGTAATTTCGCTGTGTAGCTGCTGCAAGGATTTTACTTCGCCATTTCCATGTTCTTTCACATAGCGGATTCCTTTTGCAGTTGCTCTCGCAGCAGCAATGGTTGTCATGTAAGGAATCTTTGCCTTGATCGCAGCTTTACGCAGGTAACTGTCATCATTTACACTGTCTTTTCCGACCGGTGAGTTGACGATCAGGTCGATCTGACCATTGGTGATCGCATCCAGCGTGTTCGGACGACCGCCTTCGGAAAGCTTATTGATGCGTGTAACATCAATGCCGGCTTCCTTGATCAGCTCATAAGTATTTCCGGTAGCAACCAGTTTGAATCCATCATCAGCGAATGACTGAGCAATCTCTACAACTTCAGCTTTGTCTTTGCGGTTTACAGAAATCAGTGCCGTTCCGGAAAGCGGAAGCTTGGACTGTGTTGCTTCCTGTGCTTTGTAGAAAGCTTCTCCGTAAGTTTCGGCAAGTCCGAGAACTTCACCGGTAGAACGCATCTCAGGTCCTAAGATCGGATCAACTTCCTGGAACATGTTGAATGGGAAGACTGCTTCTTTTACTCCGAAATACGGGATATTTTGTTCTTTTAAGTCAGCAACCGGCGATTTGCGTCCGGTCAGTTCGGAAGTGATGATGTCTGTTGCAAGCGGTACCATACGGATGTTGCAAACCTTTGAAACAAGCGGTACAGTACGGGATGCACGCGGGTTCGCTTCCAGAACATAAACTTTTCCGTTTTCAATTGCATACTGCATGTTCATAAGACCTTTGACATGCATCTCTTCTGCGATCTTGCGTGTGTATTCTTTGATCGTCTGTACATTTTCTTCGGAAATGTGCACGGACGGGATAATACATGCAGAGTCTCCGGAGTGTACACCGGCAAGCTCAATGTGCTCCATAACAGCCGGTACAAATGCATGATTACCGTCGCTGATCGCATCTGCCTCACATTCCAGTGCGTGGTTCAGGAAACGGTCAATCAGGATCGGACGATCCGGAGTTACGCCGACAGCGGCTTTCATGTATCCTTCCAGACTTTCGTCATCGTATACAACTTCCATTCCGCGACCACCGAGAACGTAAGAAGGACGAACCATAACCGGATAACCGATTTCTTTTGCAATGGCAAGTGCCTCTTCTACAGTAGTAGCCATTCCGGATTCTGGCATAGGAATCTCAAGTTTATCCATCATTTCGCGGAAAAGATCACGGTCTTCTGCAAGGTCGATAACAGATGGAGAAGTTCCGAGGATCTTCACACCGTTTCTTTCCAGATCAGCAGCCAGGTTAAGCGGTGTCTGTCCGCCGAACTGTGCAATAACACCAACCGGTTTTTCCTTTTTGTAAATGCTTAATACATCTTCCAGTGTCAGTGGCTCAAAGTATAATTTATCAGAAGTATCATAATCTGTAGAAACTGTTTCCGGGTTACAGTTTACAATAATTGTCTCAAAGCCGAGTTTCTTGAGTGCTAAAGCTGCGTGTACACAGCAGTAGTCAAATTCGATACCCTGTCCGATACGGTTTGGACCGCCGCCAAGGATCATAATCTTCGGTTTATCTGTATTTACCGGATTCTTATCTTCAGCGTTGTAAGTAGAGTAGTAGTAAGCGCTGTCTGCGGTGCCACTTACGTGTACACCTTCCCATGCTTCTTCGCATCCAAGTTCAATTCTGCGGTTACGGATATCGTCTTCTGGAACTTCCAGGATCTGGCTTAAATATTTATCTGAGAAACCGTGTTTCTTTGCGGCAACGAGTGCATCATCTGCCGGAAGAGCTCCTTTCTTCGCAGCAAGTGCTTCTTCTTCGTCTACCAGTTCTTTCATCTGCTCAATGAAATATGTTTTAACTTTTGTAAGATCATAGATCTCTTCAATTGTAGCACCTTTGCGGAGCGCTTCATACATAATGAAATGACGGTCGCTGGATGGTGTAATGAGCATTTTCAGAAGCTGATCTTTGCTCATGTTGTTGTAGTCTTTGGCATAACCAAGACCGTAGCGTCCGGTCTCGAGACTGCGGATTGCTTTCTGGAAAGCTTCTTTGTAAGTCTTTCCGATACTCATAACTTCGCCGACTGCACGCATCTGTGTTCCGAGTTTGTCTTCTACACCTTTGAATTTTTCAAATGCCCAGCGTGCAAATTTGATAACAACATAATCGCCGTCCGGAACATATTTATCCAGAGTTCCGTATTTACCGCATGGAATATCTTTTAAAGTTAATCCGGAAGCCAGCATTGCAGACACAAGTGCAATCGGGAAACCGGTAGCTTTGGAAGCAAGAGCTGAAGAACGGGAAGTACGCGGGTTGATCTCGATAACGACAATTCGGTCGGAAACCGGATCATGTGCAAACTGTACGTTCGTTCCACCGATAACTTCTACGGAGTCAACAATTTTATAAGCCTGCTCCTGCAGACGTTTCTGACACTCTTCGGAAATCGTCAGCATCGGAGCTGAACAGAAGGAATCTCCTGTATGTACGCCAAGAGGATCGATATTCTCAATAAAGCAGACGGTGATCATATTGCCTTCTGCATCACGGACGATCTCTAATTCCAGCTCTTCCCAGCCGAGTATGGATTCTTCTACAAGTACCTGTCCGACAAGACTTGCCTGTAATCCTCGTGCCATAACGGTTTTTAATTCTTCTTTGTTATAAACAAGTCCGCCGCCGGCGCCTCCCATAGTGTAAGCCGGACGAAGAACAACCGGATAACCAAGTTCGTCTGCAATGGCAAGACCTTCTTCTACGCTGTAAGCAACCTGGCTTTTGGCCATTTCGATGCCCAGTGCATCCATGGATTTCTTAAATTCGATACGGTCTTCACCACGTTCAATGGCATCTACCTGTACACCGATAACCTGTACATTATATTTGTCCAAAACCCCTTCTTTGGCAAGTTCGGCGCAGAGGTTCAGTCCGGACTGTCCTCCAAGGTTCGGAAGCAGTGCATCCGGGCGCTCTTTGGCAATGATCTGTTCCAAACGGTCTACGTTCAGAGGTTCAATATAGGTGACATCGGCTGTTTCCGGATCTGTCATAATCGTAGCCGGGTTTGAGTTTACCAGTACGATTTCATACCCCAGCTTACGCAGTGCTTTGCACGCCTGTGTTCCGGAATAGTCAAACTCGCACGCCTGTCCGATGATGATCGGGCCGGAGCCGATGATTAGTACCTTGTGAATATCTGTTCTCTTTGGCATATCGTGATTCCCTCCTGTGACATGTAATGTAAAAATCTCTTGTTCTATTATATAGATAGAACAAGAGATTGGCAAGAACACATCTTATAAACTTTTTAATATTTATACAAAATAATGAATAAATAATGCATAAGCGATGCATAAGTGATAACAGCTAAGGAAGTTCCACAATTACCGGAAATAGTTTTATTTATATTTTTTCTCTAATGAAAAGCCGTGTCCACGCACTTCACTGACATGGCTTACAACAACGAAACTTTCCGGATCAATCTCGCGGATGATCTTTTCAATCCGTGGAAGCTCGCGGTTGGAGATTACGCTGAAGATCATCTGGGTTGGCTCATCCATATAACCGCTCCGGGCAGACAGGGCTGTCACGCCGCGGTCCATTTCTGTAATGATTGCCTGACGGATCTTTTCGTGTTCGTTGCTCATGACTTTCACTTCGATACGTGTTGTGCCAAAGACGAGTAATTTGTCGAGTACAATCGTGTAGATCATGACAAGGATGATTCCGTAGAGTACATTGTCAACCGGGTTATAAGCTGCCTGGAAGATTAGAATTGTAAAGTCAAATACATACAGACTTACAGATACCGGGATGCGGAAAAAATGATTCAGCACCAGCGGTGGGATATCCATACCACCGGTGGAAGCACCGCTCCGGATGACAATGGCAAGTCCAATGCCGATACCGAGTCCGGAAAAGATGGTACACAACAGCACATTGTCAGTCAGCACCAAATCACCGAAGAGTCGGTTGAAAAATTCCAGTGAGATCGGATAAGCGAATGTACTGATGATCGTTGTCAGGGCAAATTTTTTACCAAGAACGATGAAACCTACGATCAGCATTGCGATATTAAAAATTAAAATAACGCCGGAAATATTAAACCCGGTATAATGTTTTACGGCAAGTGCGATACCGGTTGTACCACCGGTCATCAGGTCAGAAGGGAGAAGGAACAGTTTTAATGCCAGAGCATAGATCATATTCCCCAAAATGACCACAAGTACAGACATAATTTTCTGAAAAACAGTTTCTTTCTTATGCATAGATAATTCTCCTCTTTTGTTTTATTTTATGTTGTCGGCAACCTCTGAACCGACATACATATTTCCCTGGTCAGTTGCTTCAAAATCAGCATATATATATCCCTATTCAGCTGCTTCAAGATCGACAGGTATCGTTTCCTGTGCAGCTGTTTCAAGACCGGCAAGCAGATTCATAGGTTTAAAGCAGAAATGATTGCAATAATGAGAAAAGAAACTCTTCCCGCAAAGCTTCCGGCAAACTGATCACCATATGCATCCCTAAGATCCGGGATCAGTGCTGAAAATAGGTTCAGAAAGCGGGTGAAAAACAGGCTTAACGGAAATTGTAAAAGATCCAGAAGAAGCCGGAGCTTCAGATTTTCTTTCTTCTTATTATATAAATATTCTATTGAGGTTCATAACGGACAAAATGCCCAACATTTCTATCATATCACAAAACTTGCTTTCTGCGCCAGAAAATATTATATTAGTGCCAGACGCTTTTTTTAATTAAGATATAAAAACAAAACATTATATAGCTATGTTCGACAGCAAAAGGAGAGACAATATGGAAATCAGTATTTTATTAATGAAACAGATTGCAGAACTATTTCTGATGATCCTGATGGGTTACCTGGTAGTGAAAGCCGGTATTGTAACGGCTGAGGATAGTAAAGTGCTATCTAAAATTGTATTGTATCTGGTAATTCCGTGTGTGATCATTCATGCGTTCCAGGTAACTTATACGAAAAATACGGTAAAGGAATTAGAACTTGCATTTGCGGCATCGGTCTTATTGCAGATCATTTTGCTGATCGCAGTATGGGCAATTGCAAAAGCTTTGAAAATGGATGAAGTAGAATTGGCATCGGTATATTATTCAAATTCAGGAAATCTGATCGTACCTTTGGTAACATTTATCCTGGGTGAAAAATGGGTGCTCTGCGGCTGTGTTTTTATGAGCGTGCAGCTGGTGTTTATGTGGACACACGGGAAAAAGATCATCAGCAGAGAAGAGGGAACGGATTGGAGAAAGATCGTATTTAATATCAATATGATCGCAGTTGTCCTGGGAATTGTTTTATTCTTTTTACAGATTAAACTTCCGGAAATCGTGGATGGAACAATGAGTGCGGTTGGTGTTATGATCGGACCGGCGAGCATGATCGTTACAGGAATGTTACTTGCCCAGATGAGCCTGCGACAAGTGTTTGCGAATAGACGGATTTATTTTGTGACAGCATTAAGACTTGTGGTTGTACCGATGATATCATTACTCCTATTAAAATTCAGTCATCTGATCAGCTGGCATCCGGATGGAAAGAAGATATTGCTTGTTGTCTTTCTGGCGGTGATCACACCTTCTGCATCAACGGTAACGCAGATGTGTCAGGTGTATGGAAATGATTCAAATTATGCAAGTGCAATTAATGTGATGACAACATTGTTATCCATTCTGACAATGCCGCTAATGGTATATGCATTTGAAGTTTTAATGTAAAATACGGTTTGTAAAAGACATATCTATTTGTCTATATGATAAATTTGTATTAATAAGTGGGAAACCAAGTAAAACAGAGCGTTTCGGTGGGTTTAACATATATAGACACAGTCTATATTTACAATGATATATTCGCAATATCAATTATACGAAATACAGATTTGATGATACAATGAACGTGAGTAACTAGAAAAGAGAGGATAATAACATGTGTCAGAATGAGAGAGTAAAAGATGCAGACAAATGCATCCACTGTCATGTCTGTCAGGAGAATTGTTCCTTTTTGAAAAAGTATGGTCTTGATATAGGTGATACTGAAAAGCTTAATAAGCTTGCGTATCACTGTTTTTTATGTGGCAAATGTTCAGAAGTCTGTCCGGTGGGGATTGACGGACAGGGAATCATTATGGATATGCGCAGAGCCAGCGTTGCATCTGACGAAGGGGCGCGGGTGAACAAAGAGTACAAGCGGACCATTTCTGAAAAAAAGGAATATTCATATCGCAATTATAGGCATGTGACAGAGAAGAGTGTGTTGTTTCCGGGATGCAATTTCCCGTCTGTATATCCGAAGACAACAAAAGTTCTGGTGGAACTGTTTGAAAAAGAAGCCGGGATCGGTGTGGTCTATGACTGCTGTGGAAAACCAATCGCAGATATAGGAATGGAAGTCGAAGAGGAACGTATTATGCAGGGAATTCAGAAGCGCATGGATGATGCGGGGGTGACAGAGGTCATTACGATGTGTCCGAACTGTTATGCATTTCTGAAGCCAAGACTTACGATCCGTGTAGTGAACATTTATCAGAAATTAAAAGAACTGCATCTGGGTGAGAAGTGTCTGACCGGCGGTACGATGTTTCGTCCATGCCCGGACAGAGAAAAGGGAGAATGGCTCACAGACATTGAGGCGTTTTCAGACGCAGAATTTCAGACATTGGAGGATATCCAGTGCTGTGGTCTTGGCGGACAAGGCTGCGCCAAAGAACCGGAGATAGCAAAAAGCTTTGCTGAGACAGTGAAGAAGTATCCGCAGACGATTTATACATATTGCGGATCCTGTGCAGGCAATCTGACCAGAAACGGCTGTAAGCAGGTACGTCACGTCCTGCCGGAGATTCTGGGAACAAAAGAAAAACCGGATACGATCAAATCCCTGATCAATCGTATGCGGACAAAGTATCTATAGAAACAAGAGAGAACAAAAGGAAACAAAGAAAAAGGAGAACAAGAGGTGGAAACAAAAAAACAAAACAAATGGCTCAGTAAGATTATAGTAATCGTGTTGATTGTAGGATGTGTGGCAGTTTATTTCTGCGTACCGAGTGTAAATAAGCTGATGAATCGTATTTTTGCAGCATTTGCAAGCGGCGACTTTACCGTTGTCAAAGAATTCGTTGCATCTTACGGTGCATATGCAGCAGCTGTGTCTTTTGCATTGATGATCTTACAGTCTGTAGCAGCCCCGCTTCCGGCATTCCTGATCACATTTGCGAACGCAAACTTATTCGGATGGTGGCAGGGAGCGATTCTTTCCTGGTCAAGTGCGATGGCAGGATCAGTGCTTTGCTTCTATATCGCAAGAATTCTGGGAAGAGATGTAGCTGAGAAGCTTACAAGCAAAGCAGGACTTCAGCAGATCGATGTCTTCTTTGAGAGACATGGAAATTTAAGTATCCTGATCGCAAGACTTCTGCCGTTTATTTCATTTGATTATGTAAGTTATGCAGCAGGTCTTACATCTATGTCTTTCTGGGGATTTTTCGTAGCTACAGGAATCGGACAGCTTCCGGCAACCATCGTTTACTCGTATGTAGGTGGTATGCTGACCGGAGGAGCAAAACTGCTCGTAACAGGACTTCTGATCTTATTTGCTTTATCAGGTCTTATCGTTCTGTTCAAACAGTTATATAATGAAAAACAGAAAAAGAAAACAAAATAATTTTATAATATCAAAGGTTTATGACTGTGATTTTAATCAGGCGATCAATCTGCCGATTGGATCGAAAGTAACGATTATGGACCTTGTAGGGACTCCGTATAAAAAGCGTAAGATTCTGTTTGACAAACATTGTTATGCCTGTGTGGCGGGACAGGGTTCCAGTTGAGGCGGCAGTACGACATAACAGGTTGTTATGCAGGAAAATAGAAATAAAGGAGACAAGAATATGAACCGGATGGCAAATGAAATTAAAGACAACTTTATAAAAGGATATGACTGTTCACAGGTAGTGTTCCGTCATTTTGCAGAACGGTTTGACTTAAGTGAAGACGAAGCAAACCGTATTGCTGCCTGTTTTGGAGGTGGCATGATGTTAGGATCTGTCTGTGGTGCTTATACCGGAGCGCTGATGGCGATTGGTATGAAGTATGGACACACAAAAGAAGAAGGACTGATGGACCAGAAGAATGTCATGATCGGAAAATACATGGAGTTTAAGAATCGTTTTGAACAGGAATATGGTTCTGTAAACTGCAAAGAGATTATCGGTTATGATGTGTCTACACCGGAAGGACTTCAGGAGGCATTAGACAGCGGAAAGATGACAGAGTTCTGTCCGTGTCTTGCAGAAAAGGTGATCCAGATCACAGAAGAAATATTAAACGAAGATTAAGAGGAGAAATGGTATGAAGAAGTTTATCAGATGTATGGGTGTCGGACTGCTGGCTATGATGCTTGTAGTCGGATGCGGAAGCAAAGCAAAAGGAGTATCGGACGACGATTTGGTTTCCAAGGATTCTTTTAAAGGAGAATACCTGATAACTGCAAAAGAAGCGAAGAAACTGATGGGCGATGACAATGTAATTTTTCTTGACTGCCGTGGCGAGAAATATTCTAATAAAGAGACGATCAAGGGTGCAGCAGCTACAAGCTGGCAGGCACTTGGAACATGCGAAGACAAATATGGCAAGCAGGGCGATGAGAACTGGGGAAAAGTTCCACAGCCTGCAGAGTTATCTAAAAAACTCAGCAACCTCGGCCTTGATCCGAACAAAGAAATCGTTCTCTTAGGTGAGACACTTGGAGGATGGGGAGAAGATGCCCGTGTTCTCTGGGAGCTGCGCGTAGCAGGTTACACAAACCTTAAGATGGTTGACGGTGGATACGAAGCGCTGGTAAATGCCGGAGCTGAGACACAGAAAGGACCTTCCAAGTTAGACAAAGTAGATGTGAAGATCGACAAACTTGACATGACACATGACATGGAAACAGAAGAACTTCAGAAGAACTACAAAGATTACAAGATTGTGGATGTTCGTACAGATGAAGAGTATGAAGGTGCTAAGAAATATAACGAAGCAAAAGGTGGACATCTTCCGGGAGCAATCCACATTCGTTATACAGATCTTTTCCGTGAAGACGGAACATTAAGATCACAGGCTGACATTGATAAGATGTTAAAAGATGCGGGCATTTCCAAAGACGACAAGATCGTAACTTATTGTACAGGCGGTATTCGTTCCGCATATATGCAGCTTGTACTTGAAATGGCAGGATGCAAGAATACATGGAACTATGACCAGTCATTCTGGAGATGGGCTGTAGTCGGAGATGTTGAAAAATAGGAATTAACAAATTATCAGCGATTGAAAGATGATAATTCAAGAGCAATCACATCCGTTTTAAGAGAGTCGGTTATGCGACTGAATAAAAATTGGGTGTGGTTGCTCTTTTTATCTTATTACGTATTTTGTGCAAAAGTATATGGCGTAAATAAAAAGCCAGCAAATCAGCTGGCTTTGATAAAATATATAGCATGTAATATAGTGTATTACCTTACATTGGGTCAGATAATATTTACATTTATATCCGTCCGTCGATTTACTGTAAAACATTCAGTTTCACATTCTTCTTGCGAAGGAAGATACTTGCGACTGCACCTAGTACCATCAGAATAATTCCGACAGTCAGAAGCATTCGTCCGATTCCATAATGAACCATAGAAGAAAACTGCTGTAATTTATCGGCGGCATCTTTGTATTCCATAAGAAGGAAGAAAACACCGACACATGATCCGATCAGGCTGATAATATCAATACGGAAGAAGTTAATAATCGCCACTGCCAGGATCACTGCAAGAAATAATTTTCCGTCATTAGTATCAAAAAGAGTGACTGTCTGGGAAAAACCAAGAATAGATACCGTGGCAAAAGTCATAAACATGGATATAAATGCAAGGAAGCATCCAATCCAGGTGACAATATTTCCAATTGTAAAATTTCTGCGTACTTTTGGTGCAGGATCTGTTGTCATATCAGAGGCGGTATAATTCATTGAACCTGCTACAGAAGATTTTGTGTGGTTTATTGTCTGTGTCGGATGTGTGCGGTTATGCGATGCTGTTTTTGCAGTCTGCTGAGTTCGATGTTCGTGGTTATGTGGTGTAGGATGCGCAGCCTCATTGTGTGGTGTCTGCTTGTGTGACGCTGTAGCTTCGAAATGCTGCTGTGTATGCTGAGCTTTAGCAGAAACAGGGGTTCCGCAGTCAGGGCAGAATTTTGCACCATCTGTTAGCTGCTTTCCACAATGTTTACAAAACATAATAATTCTCCTTTGTGTTCGTTAAGTTTTAGCTTAGTTTAGCATTGATAGCATAAAAATGCAATTTCCCTTTTAAAATTTACGGAGATTCTTCATAATGCTAATATTTACAATGATATTTTACTATGATAAAATTTACATGATACCAGAGCAGCACGGAACAATCCGAGGGTATCATAGTTATCGATAGAGCCTGCATATCCGCAGGAACTATACAGGAATGAGGAGGAAGAAAAATAGTGTTTTGTACGAAATGTGGGGCGAAACTGCCCGATAACGCAAAGTTTTGCCCGAAGTGTGGCAATCCATGCACAATAAAAAAGCAGTTTTCTGAGCAGGTGAATCAGACTTTCCGGTCAACCGAACGGAAAATGGAAAGTGAGATACACAATGTAAAACAGAGCTTTAGCAGTAATGATCAGATGCCGGCAGGAAGAAAAGAGAGACTGCAGGATGACAGAAGTCTTGCCATATACATACTGCTGTCGATCGTTACCTGTGGAATCTACAGTTATTATTTCATATATAAGATGGCGCATGATGTGAACATTGCATGTGAAGGCGATGGAGAGATGACGTCCGGTCTGGCTGCATTTATTATATTGTCATTCCTGACCTGTGGAATTTATTCATTCTACTGGTCTTATAAAATAGGAAACAGGCTTTGCACCAATGCACCGCGCTACGGAATGACATTTCCAGAGAACGGAACAACTGTATTAGTGTGGGATCTGATCGGAATTTTATTATGTGGTTTGGGACCGTTTGTTGCAATGCACATCCTGATCAAGAACAGTAACCGGATTTGCAATGCATATAACAGACAGAACAATTTATAACAGATGAGAGACATTTGGGGCTGTTATATGTTTTGCGAAAGCAGATCTTGAAAAGATATAGGGAGGACGATATATGGCGATGCTGGATAAAATGAAAGACTCAATCAATGCCGCCGGTCAGGGAATATCAACAAAGATAAAAGATGGACTGGAGAGTGAGCGGATTTCTGCGAAAATCAGAGATGACGAGAAGATGATAGAGAAACTCATATATCAGGTTGGTGTGCAGTGTGTGAAACGGCACGCAGAGGAAACGGGAACCGAATATGAAGAATTATTTGCTGAGATCCGTAGACTGCGTGCGCAGATTGAGAAAGAAAAAGAAGAACTGCGTCTGGCTACAGAAGTAAAACCATGTCCACAGTGTGGATATGGCAATAAGATAAATTCCAAATTCTGTGTAAAATGTGGCTCTTCATTGACGGTAAAAGAGAATCTGGATGCCTCAAATATGAAAGAAAAATATTGTACAAACTGCGGTTTCAAAAATGATGGTGACGCTCTGTTCTGCATTAACTGTGGAAATAAACTGGAAGAAGAGAGCCGACAGACAATGCCGGAGCCAGAGCCGGAAAATATAAGGATGCCGGAGCCGGAGTCAGAAATGCTGGCAGAAGCAATATCGGAGAATGTGCCGGAATTAAAAGCAGAGTCTGAATCTGAGCCGGAAGTACTGGCAGATATTGAAGAAGCTCTGGAAGAGACAGCGCAGGAGATTACGGAAGAAGAACTGAAAGAAGAAAAAATAAAAGAAGAAAATTAAGAATAATAAGGAAAGAAAAAGTACGGAGGAAGAAGTAAGATGGGAGAGAGAGCAAGATTTTGTCCTAACTGCGGCCGGCCGATAGAGCCGGGTGCAATGTTCTGTGCACATTGTGGACACAAAACAGAAACCGAAGAGGCACCGGCTGTACATGAAACACCAGATGCAAATGAGGAATTTGCAACCGAGTGGCCGGACGAGCAGGAAGAAAGAGTACAGAAGAATGAGCCGAAAGGATCAAAAAATCTGGTTATTATACTTGGCATTGTATGTGCTGTTATGGCGGTGGTGATTATCGCACTCGTTGTATTTGGACTTGGAAGGTCCCCAAAAAAGACAAAACCAGAGACAAAAACGGAAACAACAGAGCAGAAAGAGCCGGAAAAAAAGGAAGTAAAAGATTCCAATGAGCCAAATGATTCTATAAATCAGGCGATTACACTGGAAGAAGGAAAACCAGTGACCGGCTATATCGATTCCAAAGATGATGTGGACTACTTTGTGATTTCGACACAAAAAGAAGGTACTGCGGAAGTGAAGTTCAGTTATACACCATCCAATGACCAGGGTGGACTTGGCTGGAAAGTAAATTATCCGGATAAAGGAACAACTAAGACAGAACTGTGCATGCTTGGAGAAGGAACGAAAACATTGAAGTTTGAACTTCAGAAAGGTGATAACTATATTTTTGTTACCGGTGATACCGAAGCTTCTAAGAAAATCGAAGACGTAGTGACAGAAACACCGTATTATATTACGGCTGAGAGTATCAAAGTAAAACAGACAGCAAAGAAAAAGACGAATAACAATGCAAATAACCGTGGCAATACAAGTAAGATCATTGTTATCAATCCATATGATAATCAGAGACACTATATCAGTTCCAGCGGTTATGTAATTCCGTACAGTTCGGATTATCTGCTTGATTATTCAGATATCAGCGGGCTTTCCAGTGCGGAACTCAGACTTGCAAGAAATGAAATCTATGCAAGAGAAGGCCGTCTGTTTGATGATCAGTCATTACAGGTATATTTTGATTCACAGGCATGGTATAACGGATACATTGCTCCGAAAGATTTTAAAGATTCTTATTTAAGTCCGATAGAAAAGAAGAATGTAGATTTTATCAAGAAATATGAATAAGAAGAGCATAGTATTTATTAAGGAATACAAATAAAAAGAACAAACAAGAAACGCGGCAGGCGAAAATCTGTCGCGTTTCTTATTTTACATAGTTTTTACAATCCCGCGATTTTGGATTTTACAATCGACCTGTATGATACATAACTGTAAAGAACATATTGCAAAATATCCAAATCAAAGGAGACAAAGAAAATGAAATTGAAAAAGTTTATTACAGTAGTAGCAATGACGGCAATGGTCGGAACACTTGCAGTAGGATGTGGAAAATCCGACAGTAAAGATAACGGCAGTGATAAGAAGAGCGAGTCAAGTTGGGATTCATCAAACGATATCACAATCTTATCCAGAGAAGATGGCTCAGGAACGAGAGGAGCATTCATTGAACTGTTCGGCATTGAAGAAGAGAAAAACGGTGAGAAAGTGGATATGACAACAGATGAAGCACAGATCACAAACAGCACATCTGTTATGATGACAACAGTGGCAGGCGATGATTATTCTATCGGTTATGTATCACTCGGATCTCTGGATGACAGCGTAAAAGCACTGAAGATTGACGGAGCTGAGGCAACAGCAGAGAATATCAAAGCAGGAAAATACAAAGTATCCAGACCATTCAACATCGCAGTAAAGAAAGATATGAAAAATGAAGTTGCAAAAGATTTCATCAACTATGTGATGAGTGAAGAAGGACAGAAAATCGTATCTGATAACGGATATATTCCGGTAGATGGAGCAAAACCTTACTCAGGAAAAGAAGTTTCCGGTAAAGTAGTTGTCGGTGGATCTTCTTCTGTATCACCGGTTATGGAAAAACTGATCGAAGGTTACAAAGCAGTAAACAGCAAAGCAAATGTAGAACTTCAGACAACAGATTCTACAACAGGTATGACTTCAACAATCGATGGAAGCTATGATATCGGAATGGCATCCCGTGACCTGAAAGATGATGAAGCCGCTAAATTACAGAACACAGTCATCGCAACAGATGGTATTGCAGTCATCGTAAACAAGAACAACACAACAGATGAACTGTCAGCAGATCAGGTAAAGACCATCTACACCGGCGATGCAACCACATGGGATGAGGTAGTAAAATAATATGAAAAGAAAAGCATTGACTGAAAGAGTCATGCAGGTAATCTTTTTTGTTGCCGCCTGTGCTTCGGTGCTGGCGGTAGCACTCATTTGTATCTTTCTATTTGCAAATGGTATACCTGCAATGAAGGAAATCGGATTTGTAAAATTCCTGACGGGAACGCTCTGGCGCCCGAAGAACGAGATCTTTGGTATTTTCCCGATGATCGTAGGAAGCTTATATGTTACAGCAGGAGCGATCATTATCGGTGTCCCGATTGGAATATTAACAGCAGTATTTATGGCGTACTACTGCCCGGAAAGAATCTATAAACCTTTAAAAGCAGCAACGGAACTTCTTGCCGGAATTCCTTCTGTTATTTACGGATTCTTCGGACTGGTTGTAATTGTACCGTTAGTCAGAGAGTTTGGCCGGAATATGGGCTTTCATGGAAATGGAAACAGTATTCTGACTGCGTCTATTTTACTTGGAATGATGATCTTGCCAACTATTATCGGACTTACAGAGTCTTCGCTTAGAGCAGTCCCGGAACAGTATTATGAAGGGGCAGTGGCACTTGGAGCTACTCACGAACGTTCTATTTTCAGAGTTGTCATTCCGGCAGCAAAATCCGGAGTGATCGCAGCACTGGTTCTTGGGATCGGCCGTGCAATCGGAGAAACGATGGCAGTTATCATGGTTGCAGGAAACCAGGCAAGAATGCCGGAAGGCATTTTCCGCGGTGCGCGTACACTGACAGCCAATATCGTAATTGAGATGGGATATGCAGCAGGACTGCACAGAGAAGCGCTGATCGCTACAGGCGTTGTGTTGTTCGTATTTATTCTGATATTGAATTTCAGCGTAGCACTTTTAAAGAGGAGGAGTGAACATGAGTAGACAGGGAGGTTCTGTAAAAGAAAAACTGAAAAGCTACAAACGGACACCGGGCTCTTTCATCGTAATGCTTTTAGTTTTGATTGCAGCAATTATTACATTTGCAGCGTTACTTTTTCTGATTGCCTATATTCTGGTCAATGGAGTACCGTATCTGAAACCGTCACTGTTTTCATTTACCTATACTTCTGACAATGCATCACTTATGCCAGCGCTTATCAACACATTGATCATGACAGCGTTATCACTTCTGATCGCAGTTCCGCTTGGTATATTTTCAGCAATCTACCTTGTGGAATATGCAAAACGTGGAAATAAATTCGTAGAGATCATCAGACTGACGACGGAGACGTTACAGGGAATTCCGTCTATCGTATATGGCCTGTTTGGTATGTTGTTCTTTGTAACATTCTGCCACTGGGGATTCTCCATTCTCGCAGGAGCATTTACATTGTCAATTATGGTATTGCCGCTGATCATGCGTAGTACAGAGGAAGCACTGAAATCTGTGCCGGATTCTTACAGAGAAGGAAGCTTTGGATTGGGAGCCGGAAAACTTAGGACGGTATTTCGGATTGTTCTTCCGTCGGCAGTGCCTGGAATCCTTGCAGGAGTGATTCTTGCAGTCGGACGTATTGTCGGAGAAACAGCGGCACTTATCTATACTGCAGGAACACTGGCAAAGATGCCAAAGAATGTAATGAGTTCCGGACGAACACTGGCAGTTCATATGTATAATCTGGCAAGTGAAGGACTTTATATGGATCAGGCATATGCAACCGCTGTTATTCTGCTTGTCCTTGTAGTTGTCATTAACACACTGTCAGGAATTGCAGCGAAGAAACTTACAAAATCGTAAGAACAGACAGATTTAGGAAAATAAAAGAGGAACAGTCATGAGTAAAATTAGTATTAGTAATATGAATCTTTATTATGGCGATTTCCATGCGTTAAAAGATGTGAATCTGGAAATTGAGCCAAATAAAATCACAGCATTTATCGGACCGTCCGGCTGTGGTAAATCAACACTTTTAAAATCTATCAACCGGATGAATGATCTGGTTGAAGGCTGCCGGATCGAAGGTGATTTAAGACTGGACGGTAAAGATATTTATAAAGATATTGATGTAAACCTGCTTCGTAAACGTGTTGGTATGGTATTCCAGAAACCGAATCCGTTTCCGATGAGTATCTATGACAACATCGCATTCGGACCGCGAACACATGGAATCCATTCCAAAACAAAACTGGATGATATTGTGGAAAAATCGCTCCGCAGTGCGGCCATTTGGGATGAATGTAAAGACCGTCTGAAAAAGAGTGCGCTTGGAATGTCCGGTGGACAGCAGCAGAGACTCTGTATTGCCCGCGCGCTGGCAGTACAGCCGGAAGTACTTCTGATGGATGAGCCGACATCCGCACTGGATCCGATTTCAACATCGAAGATCGAAGACCTTGCGATGGAATTGAAAAAAGATTATACTATTGTCATGGTAACACACAATATGCAACAGGCTGTGCGTGTATCAGATAATACTGCCTTTTTCCTGTTAGGAGAAGTGATTGAATACAATGAAACAGAAAAATTGTTCTCGATTCCATCAGATAAGAGAACAGAAGATTATATTACAGGGAGGTTTGGTTAAGATATGCGTAATAAGTTTGATATGCAGTTGGATTTATTAAATGAGCAGCTCACACATATGGGTGAATTATGCGAAGTTGCAATCAACAGAGGAACAGAAGCACTGAAAAAAGGAGATTTAAAACAGGCAGCAGAAGTCATTCGTGCGGATGAAGAGATTGATCAGATGGAAAAAGATGTTGAGAGACTGTGCCTGAAACTTCTTTTGCAGCAACAGCCGGTGGCAAGAGATTTAAGGCAGATTTCTGCGGCTCTTAAGATGATCACCGACATGGAACGAATCGGTGACCAGGCATCAGATATTGCGGAAATCATTATTTCTGAGAATAAGTCAGAAGCAACAGATATCCAGACGATCGGTCAGATGTCAGAATCCGTTGCAAAGATGGTGCGTGACAGTGTGAATGCCTATGTAGAAAAAGATCTGGAGCTTTCCAGACAGGTAATGGAAGCGGATGATGCAGTGGATCGTCTGTTTGAGGAAAATAAGCAGGAGCTGATCAATTTTATTTCTGATAATAAAGGTGTGCAAGGCAAGAAGGCAATCGATCTTATCATGGTTGCTAAATATCTGGAACGAATCGGCGATCATGCGACAAATATTGCAGAGTGGGTAGAATTTTCAATTACCGGAATCCATAAGGACAGCCAGGTATAACCCCACGGAAAACGAGGAGAAGACGATGATATTTTGTGTGGAAGATGACAGCAACATTCGGGAATTAGTAGTATATACGCTGGAGACGACAGGATTTCAGGCAAGAGGTTTTGAAGAGGGGAAAAGCTTTCTTGAAGCGCTTGCGCTGGAGACACCGGATCTGATATTAATGGACATTATGCTTCCGGGAGAGGACGGTATTTCGCTGTTAAAACGCTTGAAAAACTCTTCCAAAACAAGAGATATACCGGTAATTATGGTCACTGCGAAAGGTGCGGAGTATGACAAAGTAAAAGGGCTGGATCTTGGAGCAGATGATTATGTGACGAAACCATTTGGCATGATGGAGCTGGTATCCCGTATCAAGGCAGTGCTGAGAAGAAGTGGTGCGGCAAAGAAGAAAGCAGAAGATATCATTGTGTCCGGTAATCTGGAGATCAATACGAAGAAGCACGAAGTGAAAGCGGACGGTGAAGTGATCGGCCTGACGCTGAAAGAATACGAGCTCCTGAAGAGACTGATGGAGAACCCGAATATTGTTATGACAAGAGATTTTTTGCTGGAAGAGATCTGGGGATATGATTTTGACGGTGAGACGAGAACGGTAGATGTACATATCCGGACATTAAGGCAGAAACTGGGAAAGTGCGGCGAACGTGTAGAGACCGTTCGCGGAGTTGGATACCGTATTAGTGAATAGGAGTCAGAGATACTATGAAGTTAAAGAACAAGATACAAAATAGTATGACACTGGTAGTTATGACAACGCTGTTAATTGCGTATGTCATAACTACTTTTGTTGTTTACAGACAGACATTAGATCTGATGGAAAATGAGATCCATCAGGAAGCGGATTATATTAAAACGGCAATCGAGGAGACAGGAGAATCCTACTTAAAAGAAATGGATGATGTGCGCCGGACGACAAGAGTAACGTTGATCGCAAGAGATGGGATCGTATTATATGATTCCGGTGAAAATGCGATTGAACGGGAGAATCACAAGAACCGGCCGGAGATAAAAGCGGCAGAAAAAAGCGGTATCGGTCAGGATATCAGAGAATCCAAAACCATGCAGAAAGAAATGTTTTATTATGCAGTGCGCCTGTCCGACGGCAGTGTCTTACGTGTATCTAAATCCATGGACAGTGTATTCCGTACAGCAATGAATATTCTGCCGCTCATGGGACTGATTGCTTTCTGTATGATTGTATTTGCCTATTTTCTGTCGCGCTGGCAGGTAGGAAGACTGATCCATCCAATTAACACGCTGGATCTGGAGACTCCGCTGGATAATGAGATATACGAAGAACTGACACCTCTTTTACAGAGGATTGATCAGCAGAACAAACAGAAAGACCTGGTTGCACAGATGAGAAAAGAATTTTCGGCGAATGTTTCTCATGAGTTAAAGACTCCTCTGACCTCGATTTCCGGTTATGCGGAGATCATGAAGGACGGACTGGTGCGCCCGGAAGACATGAAAGGATTTTCAGAAAGAATTTACTACGAGGCAAAAAGGCTTATCACGCTGGTAGAAGATATCATCAAACTTTCCAGACTGGATGAAGGTGTAGTCGAAGTAGAGAAAGAAGAAGTAGATCTCTATGATCTTACAAGAGAGATTTGCAGCCGCCTTGCATCCAATGCTTCTGCAAGACATGTACATATAGAGATGACCGGAGAACCGGTTATGTTCAGAGGCGTGCATCAGGTGCTGGATGAGATGCTTTATAACATTATAGAAAATGCGATCAAATATAATAAAGAAAATGGTTCTGTCAGCGTCTGGGTAGGAACGACGTTACAGGGCAAGAAAGTCATTGTGCAGGATACGGGTATTGGGATTCCGAAGGATGAAGTGGAGCGGATCTTTGAGCGCTTTTACCGTGTAGATAAGAGTCATTCCAAAGAAACCGGCGGAACCGGACTCGGACTTTCTATTGTAAAACATGGTGCGCTCATGCATGATATTAAGATCCATGTGGACAGTGAAGTTGGAAAAGGAACACGCATGGAACTTACATTTGCAGAAAAAAAAGGAAGTGCTCAGTAATTATTTAGGAAATCTTAAGAGAATGATAAATAAGTTCTTAAGATTTAATGTGTATGCTTCTGTATGAAATGGAGATAGCTTAAGTATCAAAGAGCTGGAAATTAAAATATACAGGAGGTTGCACCTATGAATAAAATATCGATTATTGTACCGTGTTATAACGAAGATGCGGCTCTTCCGATTTATTATAAAGAAATGTGCAAGATTATGGCTCAGATGAAAGAAGAGGAATTTGAACTGATCTTTGTAGATGACGGATCTACAGATCATACGCTGGCAGAGATGAAAACACTGCATGAGAAGGATGAACGGTGTCAGTATTTTTCTTTTTCAAGAAATTTCGGAAAAGAAGCGGCAATCTATGCAGGACTTAAAAATGCCACGGGAGATTATGCGGCAATTATGGATGTGGATCTGCAGGATCCGCCGTCACTGCTGCCAAAGATGTATGAGATTTTACAGACAGAAGATTATGACAGTGTGGCAACGAGGCGTTCTACAAGAAGCGGAGAGCCGAAGATCCGTTCCTTTCTATCTGAAAGCTTTTATAAATTTATTAACCGTATTTCCAAAACAGAGATTGTAAACGGTGCCAGAGACTACCGTCTGATGAAAAGAAATATGGTAGATGCCGTGCTGAAAATGAGCGAATATAACCGGTTTTCCAAGGGGATTTTCGGTTGGGTAGGTTTTCGTACAAAATGGCTGGAATATAAAAATATTGAGCGCTCCGCAGGAGAGACGAAGTGGTCCATGAAGAAATTATTTTTCTATTCCCTGGAAGGAATTACAGGATTTTCCGTAGCTCCATTGTCACTTGCTTCCGTGATCGGTGTAATCTTCTGCGTGGTATCCTTTTTGATGATCATTCTGATCGTTGTGCGGACATGCATCTGGGGAGATCCGGTTTCTGGCTGGCCATCGCTGGCATGTATTATCTTCCTTGTCAGTGGTGTGCAGCTTCTGTGTACCGGAATTGTTGGAGAATATCTGTCCAAGACTTATCTGGAGACAAAGCGCAGACCGATTTTTATCCTTAAAGATTCAAGTGAACCGGATAAGGAGTTAACGCATGATATGGGCTAAAGAATATTTAAAAATATGGAAAAACAGGCAGCAGTGGAAACAACTGCTGCCGTATATTTTACTGGCATTATTAAGTGTGGGAGCATGCTGGTTTTTCGCCGGAAGATATGGAATCTTTGGCGCAAAAGTAGACTGGATCAGCCAGCACAGTGTCATACCGGAACTATTCCGCCAGCAGTTTTATGATACGGGGAATTTCTTTCCGGATTTTACACTGCAGGCAGGC
Source organism: Dorea sp. AF24-7LB (assembly GCF_003478575.1). NCBI lineage: Bacteria > Bacillati > Bacillota > Clostridia > Lachnospirales > Lachnospiraceae > Dorea > Dorea sp. AF24-7LB. Next base: position 268,466 of record NZ_QUFR01000002.1, on the reverse strand, counting down.
GGCGGGCAGAATATTTATAATTTTGCTTACTATGGTCTGTACAGTCCGGCAACCCTTCTGTCGTATCTGTTTCCGTTTGTAAGCATGAGTGATTACATTATGGCAGTCAGTGTGGGAAGTCTCGCACTTTCTGTAATGCTTTTACATTACTGGCTGAGCCGCAGAGGGTTTAACCGGAAAATCTGTTTTGGAATCAGCCTGCTTTTTCTGTTAGCAGGTCCGATGATCGTGCAGTCTTACAGCCAGATCATGTTTGTAAATTACATGCCGTGGCTGTTACTGTCCTTTCTTGGCGCAGATCGCTATCTGGACTTTGTAAAAATCATCCGGGAAAAGGCAAAGCTGCATCCGGTGCGGGAAGGTGTCAGAGCACATACTATTTTAATCATTGGTGTCTGGGGGATGATCCTTACCAGCTTTTATTTCAGTATCGGGGGGATGCTGGCGCTCGCAGTATACGGACTGTGCCGATATATAAAGATGGAAGAAAAAGCAGAAGGCGTGGCAAAAGTGACAGTCTGGAGAGATTTCATAAAAGCGACAGCAGGGTATGTCTTTTCGATGGGAATCTCCGTTTTGTTAAGCGGAATACTGCTTGTGCCGACTGCTTATTCGCTCATACAGGGAAATCATATCCAATCAGGCTATACATGGAAAGATTTGCTATTTCCCAAAATGCCGGTAGAAGAGCTGTTCTATCAGCCATATGGTGTCGGACTTACTACACTCCTTTTTACGGTATTGCTTACCGGGCTGTTTTACCGGAAATGGCAGGAACGGCTGTTAAGCCAGATCAGTCTGGTTCTTCTGGTGATTCCGGCATTTGCATGGATTTTGAATGGCGGCTTATATATCCGCGGAAAAGTATGGATTCCATTTCTGCCATTATTCTGCTATATGATTGCCACATACATAAAGAAACAGACAGAGAAACAGGTAAATGTAAAGATAAGTGCCGCAGCATATCTGGTGACATTGCTTTTTGTCTGGCATACAGATACGAAATATAGTTTTATATTGCTGGCAGAAGATATTGCATTGCTAGTGTTTTATCTTGCATTCTGTTATTTGGCTGTCTGCCGGAAAAAGAAAGGGCAGGAGCTGTGGTTGCTCGTTCCGTCCGTCTGTTTTCTGGCTGTATTTTTAACTGTCTGTATGCCAAATAAAACCCGCGTTCTGGAACCGGAATTTTATAAAACAGTAACGAACCGTTCATACAGCCGATTAGAACAGAAAATAGAAAAGAAGATGACAAAAGCAGTGAAAAAAGCAAATGGCGATTCTGGAATGTATCGCATTGAAGAGGTCGGAAATTCCAGATTCAAGGCGGCAGATTTAAACCGTATCCGTGGGAGAAAGCAGTATCTGTCATCCATGTATTCTTCAGCGTACAGTACAGAGTATCAGAATTTCAGAAAAGATACTTTCGGAGTGGAACAGCCATTCCGAAATCTGATGATGCAGTCAGTGTCGGAGAATCCTGAGTTCCGTTTCCTGATGGGTGTGCGTTATATCCTTTCAGAGAAAAATGTACCGGGATACCGGATGATCATGCAGGATGGGAAAGTGGCAGTTTATGAAAATAAAGAGGTACTCCCGATGGCATATGTAACAGATCAGACGATTTCAGACAGTGAATATGACAGCCTTAAGTATCCATATAATCAGACGGTATTTGAGAAAGCTGTCGTTGTGCAGGGTGAGGAAGCACAGGCAGTACAAAGTATAAAATCAGAAGGCAGTAAAGACAGACAAATACACAATGTGACTGCACAGAGTGTAAAAGCAGGAACGAAAGAAGTTCAGAATGTGACAACTGGAGATAAGAAAAAAGACGATATAGAGAAGCTTAATATATCTGGCAGCTTCTGGAAGATCCGCACTAGAAAGCAGACGCAGAAGGAGATAACTTTTGGACGGAAAGCAAAAGAGGGAGAAGTTCTTTATATCCGCTTCCAGGTGAAGAATCACCGCTGCGGTAAAGATGTCGCTGTGTGGCTTAACGGTGTGCGCAATAAACTGACGGCAAAGACGCATATTTATTATAATGGAAATACGATGTTCACATATGCCGTTGCGCTGAATAAAGGAGAAGAAAAAGCGAAACTTCTTCTGGACAGCGGGGATTATGATGTGAAAAATGTAGAAGCATATATGGGACAGACAGAGCAGACATTTTCTTATCATACATTCCAGACGGACTGGAAACGTACAAAGGGTAACCGGATCGAAGGAACAGTAAAAGGAATGGCGGATGGATATTTTGTTACGTCTATTCCATATGATAAAGGCTTTACTGTTAAAGTAGACGGTCATACTGTGAAGACAGAGAAGGTAAACAAAGCGTTTTTAGGATTTCGCATTGGAGCAGGAACGCATCGTGTAAAAATAACGTATCACTCACCCGGAAAACGGGCAGGCATGCTTGTTTCGTTTGTCGGAATTTTCCTTTTTGCCGGGTGGATGGCTTTAATTTCTTTACAAATAAAAAGGATATCGGTATAATACCCTTACGTGGTCAGAAGACCTGGAAAAAAGGAGAATAAATCATGAGTGAAAACGTATTAGCCGTAGTGGCAGGAAAAGAACTTACAGAAGCACAGTTTGAAGCGTATTTAAAGAGCGTTCCGAGAGAGCAGCAGATGTATGCACAGAATCCACAGTACAGAGAACAGTACAAAGAACAGTTTATCGATCTGTATCTGTTTGCACAGCTTGGAAAAGATGAGAAGATGGATGAAACTGACGAGTTCAAAGAGATCATGGAAGGAGCAAGAAGAGACATTCTGGCACAGCTTTCCATGAGAGATATGTTAAAAGATATTACAGTAACAGAAGAAGAGCAGAAGGCTTTCTATGAGGAAAATAAAGCACAGTTTGGCAAAGGTGCAACAGTAAGCGCAAAACATATCCTGACAGATTCTGAAGAGAAATGCCAGACAATCTTAAAGAATATCGAAGCAGGTGAAAAGACATTTGAGGATGCAGCAAGAGAATTTTCTACCTGTCCGTCCGGAGCAAAAGGCGGAGACCTTGGCGAATTTGGCAAAGGTCAGATGGTAAAAGAATTTGAAGATGCAGCATTTGATGCAGAGATCGGCAAGGTGGTCGGACCGGTAAAGACACAGTTCGGATATCACCTGATCAAAGTTGAGAAGAAAAATGAGCCAAAGACAGCAGAATTCGAAGAAGTAAAAGGTCAGATTTATCAGCAGTTATTAGGCAAAAAACAGAACGATGCTTATGAAGCGAAAGTAAAAGAATTAAAAGATAAATATTTAAAATAGTTTTTACGTTTTGAAAAAGAACCGTTTACTTTTCCCTGTTATCCTTATATAGTTAGAGGAGAAAGTGAAACAGGAGGATCAAAGGTATGCCAGCATTATATGCACACGACCGTTTCGGAGAGAAAGTATCGGAAAAATCAGACGGAGAATTAAAAAATATCATATTCAAATATTATAATCAGTATGAAGTCGGCCTGCAGGGACCGGATATCTTATTTTTCTACCGCCCATATCACGGGAATGATGTAGCAAAATACGGAAGCCACCTGCATGCCGTTTCTGCTTTACCATTCTTTGAGCATGCAGCGAAAGTTGTAAACCATTATGGAAGAGACAGCGCGCAGTATGCTTATCTTCTGGGATTCATCTGTCATTATACACTGGACAGTGAATGTCACCCTTATGTCAGCGAGATGATGGAAAAGGAACACGTTTCCCATCTTGCGATAGAATCCGAATTTGAGAAATATTTACTAAAAAAAGACAAACAGCATCCACTGGCTTACCGCCTGGACCGACTGATCACTGCAGACAGAGAAACTGCGCTGGCGATCGCACCATTTTATGAAAATATTTCGCCAAAGACAGTGAAAGAGTCTTTGCAGTGGCTGAAACTTGTCAAACGTTTCCTGCGCGCGCCCGGAGCGTTGAAAAGAGGATTTCTGAATCTGTTATTTACAGTTGTGCCGGGATTTGGATTCTGCAAAGATCTGATGCACCAGAAACAGGATAATCCAAACTGCACAGAGAGCAATTACGGACTTTACAAACGGTTCCGGAGAGCAGAAGATGTCGCAGTACGGCTGATGGAAAGTTTTGATGAAAGCCTGAAATACGGACAGGATCTGGAACAGCGTTTTAACCGCACATTTGAGTAAGAAAATAAAAAATGTGGATAAACAGGGACAAAAAGACGAAGACAGTGGAAAAGAGGACAGACATGGAGAATAAAAAACTGACAAAACTGGAAAAATACTGGATTATGTATGATGTGGGAAACTCGGCATTTGTAATGCTGATCGCGACGATCATACCGATCTATTTTAACTATCTGGCAAAATCTGCCGGAATATCGGAAGTCAATTATCTGGCATACTGGGGATATGCGGCATCCGTATCTACTGTGATTGTGGCGGTGATCGGACCGGTCCTTGGATCCATTGCAGATATGCAGAATTACAAAAAGCCATTATTTACCATCAGCATGATGGTCGGAGTGATCGGCTGTGCGGCAATGTCATTTCCAACATCATGGGTGGTGTTTCTTGCTGTATTTGTGATCGCAAAAGTTGGTTACAATGCCAGCCTGATTTTCTATGATTCCATGCTGGTAGATATAACAAGCACAGACCGGATGGACGAAGTGTCTTCCCAGGGGTATGCGTGGGGATATATCGGAAGCTGTATTCCGTTTATCCTGTCGCTTGTTCTCGTGTTAATGTATGAGAAGATTGGAATCACGATGCATATGGCGATGACAGGCGCATTTATTTTAAATGCAGTCTGGTGGGCAGTCGTAACGATTCCGCTACTTCGAAATTACAGACAGAAAAATTATGTGGCCGTGCCGTCTCATTCGGTAAAAAACAGCTTTAAACGCCTCGGACAAACATTTATGGATGTGCACAAAGAGAAGAAGATTTTCTGGTATCTTCTGGCATTTTTCTTCTTTATTGACGGTGTATATACAATCATTGAGATGGCAACAGCTTACGGAAGTGCGCTTGGACTGGACTCTACAGGACTTCTGCTGGCACTTCTTGTGACGCAGATTGTAGCGTTCCCGTGTGCGCTGATCTGTGCAAAATTATCCGGAAAATATCCGACAGAGCGGCTGATCGGAGTATGTATTGTGGCATATATCGGAATCGCATTATTTGCGATCCAGCTGGATAAACAGTGGGAATTCTGGACACTTGCTGTACTGGTCGGTATGTTCCAGGGAGCGATTCAGGCACTGGCGCGGTCGTATTTTGCGAAGATCATTCCGGCAGAAAAATCCGGGGAATATTTTGGAATTTATGACATATGCGGAAAAGGAGCATCCTTTATGGGCACAACGCTTGTCGGAATAGTGGCGCAGGTGACCGGCGTGGCAAACGCAGGCGTGGCGGTGATAGCAGTTTTGTTCGTTATTGGATACATTTTATTTAAAAAAGCGGTAAGAGCATAAGAGATGAAAGGGCAGAAGAAAAGCCGGTATGCGAGGTTTGTGTTCGCATACCGGCTTTTCTTCTGTATTGTCATAGTATCTGGAGAAAGCTGCCAATGGCAGCTGCCTTTGCTGTGTCTTGCAACGTACATTTTAACAGGGTTTACAAATATCCGCCGTCCAGGCCGATGATCTGTCCGGTCAGATAAATCGGTGAATTGACAAGATTTACCGTTGTCTGGGCAACTTCTTCCGGTGTGGCAAATCTGCCGGCTGGAATTTCTTCTTCTAATTCTCTGCGCTCTTCCTTATTAAGCCATTGATTCATAACGGTATCTATAACACCGCATGCAATGGCATTTACCGGGATCTGGCTTGGCGCAAGTTCTTTTGCAAGTGCGCGCGTCAGTCCGTTGACACCTGATTTGGCAGCAGAATAAGCAACTTCACAGGATGCACCGGATACGCCCCACATGGAAGAAATGTTAATGATATGTCCGGATTTTCTGGATACCATTTTCGGGATGGCTTCCCGGCAGCAATAGAAAACAGAAGACAGATCGGTCTGTATCACACGGTTCCATTCGTCATCGGTCATGTCACTTAACAAACCAAGATGGGAAACACCTGCATTGTTGACAAGCACATCAAGGGCATTACATTCGTTGTAAATGCTTTTGAAGATGTTGCGGACATCATCTGGATTGCCAATATTTCCAGGTACGCAGGTTGCGGCACCTGGATATTGTGCTTCTATCTCCTGCTGTACTTCCCGGAGTTGTTTTACAGATGAGTTACAATTTAAAAATACATGGTAGCCACAGTCTGCAAATGCATGTGCGATTGCCCGCCCAATCCCACGGGAAGCGCCTGTGACAAGAATTGTTTTGTTCATAATCGGAATCCTCCTTACGGATATTATTATACTGTCTCGTGATTGATATTTAAAGTTGTAAATGGTATCATGAAAGAAGAAATTCATACGGAGGAAACCAGCATGATAGACAAAGCGAGAGAATTTGCAACGAAGGCGCATGACGGACAATTTCGAAAAGGAACGAAAAGACCGTATATCGTTCACCCGATAGAAGTCGGGGATATTGTTTCGACGATGACAATGGATGAAGAAGTTATAAGCGCGGCTATTCTGCATGACACGATAGAAGACTGTGAGGGCGTGACAGAAAGGATGCTGGCCGAGCTTTTTTCAGAGAGAGTGGCAGGAATGGTTGCACAGGAGAGCGAAGACAAGTCCAGAACATGGATGGAGCGCAAAAGCGCTACGATCGAGCACCTGCGTACAGCGCCGCAAGAAGTGCAGATGATCGCACTGGCAGACAAGCTGTCCAATATGCGGGATATTGACCGTGATTATCCGATTGCCGGAGAGAAGCTTTGGGAACGCTTCCGCATGAAAGACAAAGAGATCATCGGCTGGTATTATAAAGGAGTAAGAGATTCTCTGAGAAAAGCATTTGCCGGTGTAGAGGCGTATGAAGAGTACTGCCGCCTTGTGGCAAAGAATTTTGAATAAATCTTAGAAAATGAATAGTTTTTTAATTGAATTTTGTAACGTGATAAAGTAATATAGTATATGATGTCAGGGGTAAAAGCATGAAACCATAATATGCCAACGTCGGACAGAATTGTGGAAGTACGGAATAATTCGTATGGCATTTTAAAAGAAAGGCAGATAATATGGCTGAGATTCGCCAAAGGATTGTATTTCATGGAAGAGTACAAGGAGTAGGTTTCCGTTATACCGCCAAATATCTGGCACAGTCACTTGGACTGACCGGCTGGGTAGAAAATGAATTTGATGGTACGGTTGTAATGGAGATTCAGGGCAGAGAGCCGATGATCCATAAGCTCCAGGAAGGACTGAACCGCAATAGCTTCATAGAGATTGAATGGATCGACACGGAAAATATACCGGTGGAACCGGAGAGTTGTTTTTATGTACGGTGATGGATGCAGTTCGGAATAGAAAAAGAACATTAAAAGATATAAGTTGGAGTGTTTAAGATGGAAAAGATAAAAAAAGAGAGCATAAAAAACAGAATTGTAACGGCTGCGTGGCAGTTGTTTTACGAAAAGGGATACAATGGAACGACAGTAGACGATATTATTGAATTATCTGGAACATCAAAAGGTTCTTTTTACTATTATTTTAATACAAAGGATGAGCTGTTGAACACATTGTCTATGATCCTGGATGATTTCTATGAAGAACTGGAAGTAAAGATGGATGCCAATATGAACAGTTTTTATAAATTGTTATATATAAATTATGAAGCACATTCTATGATTGAAGAGAAGATCAGCATTGATCTGCTGGCATCTTTGTATTCGACACAGCTTGTGGCTCAGGGAGAAAGACATTTGCTGGATCAGAACCGAAGTTATTATAAACTGGTAACGAAGATTGTGGATGAAGGGCAGAAGAAAGGACAGATCCGCAGTGACATGCCGATAAGTGAGATTACCCAGTATTATGCGATGTGTGAGCGTGCACTTGTATCCGACTGGTGTCTGAACAAAGGAGTATACTCGCTGGGTGAATACAGCAAAGAATGTATGCCGATTATGCTGGAACACTTTAAGGCATAAGCAGATTTTGGCAGATAGCTATACAGCAAAAGGGAGAAGAAATTATTCTGGAAAAATAAAATAAAAAAATTTCAAAAAACCCTTGTCAAAATAAAAATGATATGTTAATATATAACTCGGTCGCGTGAGTAACATGTTAAGCGATCGACACGATAATGTATCTTTTGGCTCCATGGTCAAGCGGTTAAGACATCGCCCTTTCACGGCGGTAACACGGGTTCGATTCCCGTTGGAGTCATTACCCAAGTAATTGGGAAGATGCCGATGTGGCTCAATTGGCAGAGCAGCTGATTTGTAATCAGCAGGTTATCGGTTCGAGTCCGATCATCGGCTTAGTTCCTAACAGGGACTTAATGATTTGGACCTTTAGCTCAGTTGGTTAGAGCAATCGGCTCATAACCGATCGGTCCTGGGTTCGAGTCCCCGAAGGTCCATATGGCCCAGTGGCTCAGTTGGTTAGAGCGCCGCCCTGTCACGGCGGAGGTCGAGAGTTCGAGTCTCTTCTGGGTCGCTTGCTTATCACATATGTGAGTAAGCGATAACAATTTGATATGGGATCATAGCTCAGCTGGGAGAGCATCTGCCTTACAAGCAGAGGGTCATAGGTTCGAGCCCTATTGGTCCCATTTCGTGATAATAGTTTGTCACGATTCGCAAGTATTAGAATCACGAAATGTGACGCGATGCTTCGCATCGATGCACACGATTCCTTCGGAATCGGCGCGATTCACCTTGTATGCCGCAGTGGCGGAACTGGCAGACGCACAGGACTTAAAATCCTGCGGGACTTATACTCCCGTACCGGTTCGATTCCGGTCTGCGGCATTAGTGGAACAAGTTCAGAGAATCACTTTTTTAGAGTGGTTCTCTGAATTTTTTTTTATTATTTAATATATAGTGCCAGGAGAGTATAATAGGCATAGAGATTTGAAATTCAGGAGGAAATGCGAATGGAATTTATAGATATGTTGAAAAAAAGACGGAGCATCAGACAGTATACAAAAGAAGCGGTTACAGGAGAGCAACTGCAACTGGTAATAAATGCAGGATTATTATCGCCATCCAGCCGTTCGATCAGGCCATGGGAACTGATCGTAGTGCAAAATAAAGACACATTGCAGAAAATGTCCGAATGTCGTGTTGGTTCGGCAAAAATGCTGGCAAATGCGTCTGCCGCAGTTGTAGTGATAGCCAATGCGGAAAAATCGGATGTATGGACGGAGGACTGTTCAATTGTGATGTCTAATATGCACCTGATGGCAGACAGCCTCGGGCTTGGAAGCTGCTGGATCCAGGGACGTTTACGGGAAACATCGGACGGACAGTCTACGGAAGAGTATCTGCGGGATATATTAGGATATCCGGAGAAAATGCATCTGGAAGCTGTTTTATCATTGGGAATCCCGGCTGTTCATCCGGAAGGACATTCGCTGGATGAGATTCCGGAAAATAAAGTGCATTATGAAAAATATGAAAATTAATATACAGACAAAAGGTAATAATGTGATATTCAAAATAACAGGTGACGTGGAGATATTGGAAACGATTATTGAGAGCGAAAAAATTATTTGAGAAAAATATATTTGGGAACTTGACATATATTGATAGTCGATATATAATTAAAGCAAATAAAAGGAAAGTTCCTGAATATTTTTTTACTCTTCACTATCGATAATCGATATAATATATTGGACGATATAAAGGGTGAAGAAAAAGTTAAGAGAGGAGAGATTTGTATGACACTTAGTAAGAATCAGGTATCCGGTAATACAGCAATGCTGATCTTGAAATTGATTTCAGAGAAAGATATGTACGGCTATGAGATGATCGACACACTGGCGAAGCGTTCAGACAATGTATTTGAACTGAAGGTTGGTACACTTTACCCGCTGCTTCACGGAATGGTGCAGTCAGGGTATCTCAAGTGCTACTCCCAGGAAGCGAATGGAAAGCTTCGAAAGTATTATCAGATCACACCGAGCGGGAAGAAATATCTTGCAAAGATGACAGAAGAGTGGAACCGCTACGCATCCGCAGTACAGAATCTGCTGCAGGCAGAAGTGTAGAAGATGTGTATGAAGATACGAACAGGGGGTGCGAGATTATGAAAGAATATGAATATTTAAAACGTCTTGGAAAATGTATTTCTAACGGTTCTGTAAGAGGAGAGATTTTGGATGAATATAAGGCACATCTGGAAGACTGTCGGGAGGCGCTTATGAAAAATGGCATGAGTAAAGCAGAAGCCGAGGAGGAAGCAGTAAGACAGATGGGCAATCCGGAAGAAGCCGGCAATGAACTCAATCAGATCCATGCGAGAGTGCTTGATTTCAGTATGTTCTGGTGGATGATGTTCTTTGCATTTTTAGTACCGGTATTTGAAGTTATCAGCAGACTTGTAACAGCAGGGAAGTATGGAATCGTGGGATTTTTGAATGAGTATCAGCAGATGGATAAGATCCCGTTGCAGGTACACCTGGTAGTCGGAACAGCAATCCTGTGTTACGGAATTATTTTAAGTATCTGGGAGAAATATTCCGGAAAGGAACTGTTCTATGCGTATGGAAGGAACTGGAAAGGAAGTTATCTGACGAACAGCGGAACCGTAATGGCATTGGCAGGTCTGATCTGTTCAGCAGCAATTCCGGTCAGAGGATTTGTAAAAGGAATGATCGGCGTGTTTGCAGCAACAGTGTTGAATATCATTATCCGGACAGTGATGAATCTGATTCGTAACCGCAGAGAGCAAAAATATCTGTGGGAGATTGGATTTGCTGATACAGAAATTACCTGGAACGGCAAAGGTACGATCTGCGGTAGCAATATGAAAGTCCGCGCGAGAGCATCTGAAGAAGGGGCTGTAATCCCGTCAGGTGCACCGATCATGGTCGTAAGTATGGAAGGATTCAAGCCGGTAGTGATAGCAATATAAAGCGTACAAGTGCGAATGATACAGATTGTGATGAATGGCGAAAAGAATAAAAACCAAGATGCAATTTGTAAAATGAGTTTGTTTTCTTAGTGTTACATGATAAAATAGAATCAAGTGAAAAGCGAAAAGATCAGTATGCATTTGCATATTGGTCTTTTTGCCGCTATAGAATTTGGATGAAGCTGCCAGTGGCAGATTCATCAATGAAATAATTATAATAAACAAAAGAATGGTAAGTGACGAACAAAAAGGGGATTGTTTGGAATGTCAGAGAGAACTTTTAAGAAAAATGAAATTACAGAGGGTGTGATTTGGAAACAGTTATTGATCTTTTTCTTCCCGATCATGCTCGGCACACTGGTACAGCAGTTTTACACAACTGTGGATACGATCATAGTCGGAAGATTTGTCGGCAAGGCAGCGCTTGCCAGTGTGGGTGGACCGGCAGCAGTTATTGCGAATATCGTTATTACCTTTTTTAACGGCCTTGCCAATGGTGCAGCGGTCATTATTGCTCAGTATTATGGATCAAGGGATGAGAAAAGACTGCACGTGGGATTACATACTGCATATGCATTTTCCATTATGACCAGTATTGCGGTTACAGTAGTTGGAGTGATCGGAACACCGTATTTTTTGAAATGGATGAACACACCGGAAGATATGATGGCAGATTCGACCATTTATCTGCGGGTATATTTTTTGGGAATTATTTTTACCCTTGTGTATAATATGGGAGCAGCGATCATGCGTGCAGCGGGGGATTCCAGAAGACCTCTTCTGTATCTGATCGTATGCAGTGTGATGAATATCATTCTGGATATTGTGATGGTTGTATTCTTACATATGGGCATTGCAGGAGCTGCGCTGGCGACGGTGATTTCGCAGTGCATCAGTGCGGCGTTGGTTACCTACTCGCTGATGCATGCGTATGATGTGATGAAACTGAAGCTCCGTGAAATTCGTATGAACATGTCTGTACTTGCAAAAGAATTAAAAATCGGGATTCCGGGAGCACTGCAGGCATGTGCTTACGGTGTGACAAATGTCATCATCCAGGCAGTGGTAAATGGATTTGGGACAGACACAGCAGCGGGCTGGGCGGCTTATGGAAAGCTGGATATGATCTTCTGGACGGTCAACAGTGCGCTTGGTGTTGCGGTTACAACTTTCGTTGGTCAGAATTACGGAGCCGGTAAGATGGATCGTGTATACAAGAGCATTCGTGTCAATCTTGGAATTTCCTATTTATTTAACGGAGTTGTGCTGGTTGTACTGTATGTTTTCTGCGAACCGCTGTATCACCTGTTTACGACCGATCAGGCAGTCATAGATATCGGAGTTTATATGCTCAGATTCCTTGTGCCAAGCTACTTGCTAAGCGTACTGCTTGAGAATCTGACCGGCGGACTGAGGGGCTTAGGTGATGTGTTGTGGCCGACGATCTTTACGTTTGCAGGATTATTCTTTGTGAGATTGCCTTGGACGATGATCATGACGCAGCTCCATCATAATGTGGAGACTTTACTGATCAGTTACCCGCTTGCGTGGGGGACAACGATTATTTGCCTGATACCATACTATTTTTGGAGAAAAAAGAAGAAAATGTCGCAGATTGCTTGACCTTCAAGTGACTTGATAGTGTATTGTTGAGCCATCAAAAGAGATGATCATCATATATTATCAGGAAAGAAGGAAGTAGGATGCGAGAGAAAAGAGGTTATAATATGAATATCAAAGAAGTTGAGAAAGTTACCGGACTTACGAAAGCAAATATCCGGTTTTATGAAGAAGAAGGGCTGGTGTGCCCAAAACGAAATGAACAGAATAATTATCGTATCTATACAGAGGTAGAGATAAAACGTTTACAGGAAGTAAAAAAATTAAGACTGCTTGGAATTTCCATTCCGGAGATCCAGAAGATCTATGCGGAAGAATTATCATTGCAAAAAGCAATGGAAAGACGTTTGAAAGAGATTAGGGAAGAGGAGCGATTACTTCAGGAGACAAGGGCAATCTGTCAGAAAGCGATTCGCGCGAACTGGAATCTGAATGAGATTGACCAGTTAGAAATCAAGGAGTCAAAAGAAGAGTGGCAGGAGCGGCTCAGAAAATTAATGACAGAAGACCTTGTGCAGACAAAACTTACGAGAAATGAGCTCAATAATACAATTGGCTTGTTGTTCAGTGCAGGTATGCTGATCAGTATGCTGACCGTGTATTTTATGAATGTTACCTGGATAAAGGAGTATATGTATATTGGAGTTGCAGCAATTGGAGTGGAAGTTGCGTTTCTGATCATATCTGCGATGTCCTCCGATATAAAAGTACATATGGGTATACTGTTTGCTGGGGCGATTGCACAGCCAGTCGCACTTACTGCGGTGATGGGATTTGTAATGGAACTGATACATGATTCGCAGAAATCACATACTGCGTATATGAAGATGGAATACCATTATATTATCGGGCTTTATGTTCTGACATTGCTTTTAGGTATCTTACTCTGGCTTGGCTCTAAAGTCTGGAAAATGGTATTACAGTCACTTGCCGTTACACTGCTTATTGGAATCATCGGTGTGGGTGTGCTGACAGGTGGATTTTATGTTTCTTACAGAGGACTTCTGGGAATGCAGGGTTCGCTTATACTTGCAGCCGGAGCGCTGGTGTATGTAGTAACAGTTCTTGGTGTATGGCAGCATGCCAACAGTGACTGGAAAGCATACAACCGTTATCATGGCGTGTATACAGCGGGGCAGATGGTTAATGTATTTGCTACGATTATGAGTGCAGCTGGATACAACAGCTGGCGTAACTGGAGAAGATAGAGTGAGAACAACATTGATTTTCGAAAAAAACAGAGTTTTGGTTATTCCAGGGAATTGTAATCAGAATCTGTGTGTGATACTATAAATAAATAGTATCAAAAACAAAGGAGATTTTACGATGAACTTTTTGGAAGAACGGATTGTAAAAGATGGGATTGTAAAAGATGGAAATGTACTGAAAGTAGACAGTTTCCTAAATCATCAGATGGATATTGAACTGTTTAATGAGATCGGTAAGGAATTTAAGAGACGTTTTGAAGGCAAGAATATTAATAAGATTCTTACAATAGAAGCTTCCGGTATCGGAATTGCCTGTATTGTAGCACAGTATTTTAACGCACCGGTTGTATTTGCGAAGAAGACGAAGAGCATCAATCTGGAAGGTGAGATGTATGTAGCAGAAGTAGAATCTTTTACGCACAAATGCAAGAACCAGGTTATTGTTGCGAAGAAATTTTTAAGCGAAGATGACCATGTGTTATTAATTGATGATTTCCTTGCAAACGGATGTGCACTTCAGGGATTGATCCAGATTGTGCAGTCTGCCGGTGCAACCGTAGAAGGCATCGGAATTGTAATTGAGAAGGGATTCCAGGCAGGTGGAAGAGTCATTCGTAATCTGGGATTCCAGTTAGAGTCGCTGGCGATCGTTGACAATATGAACACTGAGACAGGAGAAGTTTATTTCAGAGAGCAGTAAAGAAAGACCGGTGCATCAGGTGGTGCACCGGTCTTTTTGAGAGGGTAAAATGAAAAATCTATATAAACTGTTATTCAGTAATTGTCTAGGCGAGGTCCGGCAGACATAAGAGCTACTCCCCAGGCTATACATCCGACGTCCTCTTTAGTTGATACTGTTAGTATATAAGCAAATTGTGACGGCAATATGACAAAAACTGGAAATGTTTATAAAATTTCTTAAGAAAATCTTATCCTAACCTAAAGGATTTTATAATGGTCAGGGAAGGCATTTTTTCTTACAGCGTGTGAATAAATTTCAGGAAATCAGCACGTCCCTGTTCGGTGCATTTATATACACCGGCATCTTCCAGTACGTGTGTGAAGACGTTGCCAACCTCTTTCTGAAGGATTTCCATAACATTTTCTTTTGTAATATTGTCGTAAGTCGGAAGAAATTCTTCTACCCAGTCTGCATGCTTTTCGATTTTTTTGTTTGAACGGATATCTTTGCCATTTACAATGTAATCGGCAAGAAGTTCCAGTTCTTCTTTCAGACGGGATGGAAGTACGGCAAGTCCCATAACTTCGATCAGTCCGATATTTTCCTTCTTAATATGATGATACTGTGCATGCGGGTGATAAACACCTAACGGATGTTCGTCGGTCGTAATGTTGTTGCGAAGTGTCAGATCCAGCTCATAAGTATCACCGTTTTTTCTGGCAATCGGTGTAATTGTGTTGTGCGGTTCACCGTTTGTTTCAGCATAAATAAATGCATCTTCATCCGTATAAGATCTCCAGCAGTTTAATACATGTTCCGCAAGATCGATCAGGCGTGATGTGTCTTTGCTGCGGATGCGAAGTACGGATAATGGCCATTTTACAATACCGGCTTCCACATCTTCATATCCCGGAATCGTTACCGGAAGTTCGATTTTTGCTTTCGCCATGGCGAATGTATAGTGTCCGCCCTGAAAATGATCGTGGCTTAAGATAGAGCCACCGACAATCGGAAGATCGGCATTGGAACCAAGGAAATAATGTGGAAATAATTTGATAAAATCAAATAATTTGGTAAATGCAGCACGGTCGATCTTCATTGGCACATGTTCACCATTAAAGACGATGCAGTGCTCATTATAGTATACATATGGGGAATACTGGAATCCCCAGTTACTCTGGTTGATCGTGATCGGAATAATACGGTGGTTTTCTCTCGCCGGATGATTGACTCTTCCGGCGTAACCTTCATTTTCCATGCAAAGCTGACATTTCGGGTAGCTGCTTGCGGCAGCATTTCTTGCGGCAGCGATTGCTTTTGGATCTTTCTCCGGTTTGGATAAATTGATTGTAATATCAATTTCACCGTATGGAGAATCGACTTTCCACTTCAGGTCTTTTGCTACGCGGTAGCGGCGGATGTAATCACTGTCCTGACTGAATTTATAATAATAGTCCGTTGCTTTTTCTGGGGAAATAGCATATTTTTCCCAGAAAGCTGCCTGTACCTGTGCGGGTCTTGGAAGCAGACAGTTCATAAGCTTTGTGTCGAAGAGATCGCGGTAAACAACGTTGTCTTCAATGATTCCACGCTCTACGGCAATATTTAAAAGGTTTGCAAGGATTGTTTCAAGATCCGGAGAGCCATAAGCCACAGCTTCCGGCTCTTCGTAGTTATCTTCGTGAAAAAGATCTAACAGAAGATTTGTTGTATAGATCCGTTCACATTCCGGTGTCAGTCCGGTTCTGATTCCATAGTCTACTAAATGTCTGATATTTTCATATAACATCTGAATCCCTCCTAGCTCAGACGGTGTGCGCCATCGCCAACTTCTACAACATAGAACTCAGCAGTGTTTCCGGTCTGCTCTTTATATCCGTTACCAACTTTTTCGATAAATGTATCAACCGCATCATTTTTTACAATGCTGACAGTACATCCGCCGAATCCGCCTCCTGTGATACGGGAACCGATAACGCCCGGGATTTCCCATGCAAGGTCTACGAGAATATCGATTTCTTCGCAGGATACTTCGTAATCATTTTTTAGAGAAATGTGGGATTCGTTCATCAATTTACCAAATTCTTCAATATTGTTTGCTTTCAATGCAGCGACTGCACGGATGGTTCGCTGGTTTTCGTATACAGCATGTTTTGCACGGAGCTGTCTTACAGGATCTTTGATTGTATCTTTGTGTGCTTCGAACTCTGCTTCCGTAAGATCGCCGAGAGTAACAATCGGCATTTCGGATTTCAGTTCTTCCAGAGCAGTTTCACATTCACTTCTGCGGTCATTGTATGCAGAATCTACAAGACTGTGTTTTACTTTACTGTTTGTGATAACGATTTTTGCATCTGGGAGTACAACCGGTGCATATTCGTATTCCAGAGTATTTGTGTCAAGGAAAATCGCATTGTCTTTTTTACCCATGGCACTTGCAAACTGATCCATGATTCCACAGTTGCAACCATTGAAGTTATTTTCAGAATACTGTCCGATCTGTGCAATCTCCGGCATCGTAATCTCATCAAATCCAAACATATCTTTTAACACAATACCTGTCAGTACTTCCAGGGAAGCAGAAGAGGACAGTCCGGAACCGTTTGGAATATCACCGTAAATAGCAATGTCCATTCCCTGCGGAAGTTTGTAGCCGCGTTTCTCGAATGTCCACATCACTCCCTTTGGATAGTTTGTCCAGTCTGCTTTTTCATCTGGTACAAGGTCATCAAGACTTGTCTCAATCACACCAAGGGAAGCGAAGTTTTCAGAATAGAAGCGGAGAACACGGTCGTCTCTTTTTCTTGCTACCGCATAAGTTCCAAGTGTTAATGCACATGGAAATACGTGTCCGCCATTATAATCTGTATGCTCTCCGATCAAGTTTACGCGTCCAGGCGCGAAATACGTGCGGATATCTCCGTCGGCACCGAAAAGATTCTGAAAAGTTTCCATTAATTTCTCTGTCATTTTTTATTCTCCATTCTTTTTTATTTTATAGTTGCGATAAATGCTTTGTTGAACTATGATAATAATAATGAGATAAATAAACACTCGCAATAAGAATAATAGACAATACTATAAGAATATTGAGGAAGTGGAAAATGCAGATTAATATTGAAGAGAATCAGAAAGAAATCAAGGAACATGGCAGTTACAGTTTCCCGTTAAATGTAGCTGTGGAGCATATTGAGTCCTATGAGCAGGGTGCATTTTTGTGGCACTGGCACCCGGAGATCGAGATTACGAAGATCGTATCCGGAGAGATGGAATACCACATTAATGAAAAGACATATAATCTGGAAGAGGGCGAAGGCATGTTTGGAAACAGCCGGACGCTGCATGCCGGATACCGGCGTGACCGGAAGGACTGTACATATTTATCCATTACTTTTCATCCGCGTCTGGTTTACGGATATGAAGGGAGTGTTTTTCACAGTAAATATGTGGAGCCGTTGGTTGATGACAGCAGTTTTGCAGCGCTTAAGCTGGAAAAAGATATAGAGTGGCATCAGGACATTTTGCGGCGGATGGTTAAGATCCAGAAACTTATGGATGAACAGCCGGAAGATTATGAGATGCAGATCCAGCAGGAAGTCCTTAGAATCTGGGATTATCTGTACCGGGAATATAGAAAAAGACCGCATGCAAAAGCGGAGAGCGCAGTGCATCTGGAACGTCTCAGGGAAATGCTTTCTTACATGGAACAGAATTACAGCCGTGACATCAATCTGGATGATATAGCAGCACATGTGAATATTTGTAAAAGTGAATGTTGTAGATTTTTTAAGAAACATATGGATATGACCATTCTGGAATATCTGATGTCTCTTCGGATACAGAAAAGTATTCCACTTCTGAAAAAAGGAAAGAGCGTTGCAGAGACAGCCGGACTGGTTGGATTTGCCAGCCCGGCGTATTTTGGCCAGATTTTCAAGCGGTACATGCACTGTACGCCGAAGTCTATACAGAAGTAATAACAAGATTTAAGCAAATTTACGGATTTTCAGCGGCACACCAAGGTCAGCGGTCAGCTTCTTACAGGCTTCAATCTGATCTTCCGGGAGAACATCTACAATGGATAATCTTACCGACGGGATCACTTTATGGGCTTCCTGTGCAAAGGAAAGCATAGCTTCAAAAGCTCCTTCGAAACGAGGTCTTGTGACAGCATTGTATTTTTCGGCATCCGGTGCATTCAGACTGATGGAAAGTGCATCGACAACCGGGGCAAGTTCCGGAACAATATCTCGTCCGTGCTGAAGATTGCCAAGTCCGTTTGTATTAATGCGGATTTTTACACCGTATTTTTCTTTGGCATACTTTGCGGATGCCAGAAGGATGTCGAGCGCACAGGTCGGTTCTCCATAACCGCAGTAAACAAGCTCATCATAACCGGTAAAATCAAAAGCATCCATGGCAGCTTTAATCTCTTCCAGTGTCGGATCTTTTTTGTGCCAGAGTGTCTCGGCATCACCGACACCGTCTTCGTGACTTCGGATGCAGAAGGTGCATCTGCAGTTGCATTGATTTGTAATGTTTGCGTATACCTGATTTTTGTATGTGTATAAAATGTCAGCCATTTTTTGTTCTCCTATCTTAAAGTATTTCATTAGAAAGCTGTCTGCGGCAGCTCAAGCAGATAATATTTTAGATTTACTGATATAAAATCAATTCTGCTTTATTTTTGATATGTGCCTTATCCATTGCACCTGCAAGTACAAGAAAAATCACAGCACTTCCACCGGACTGTACAGCGCTTCCTGCAAAAGAAACGATGACAGATATCCAGGAGCCAAAGAGGATTCCCTGGGCAAGATAATAACCGGTTGCGGAAATAAGAGCGGCGAGGAAAGGTGCAATGATATTACGCCCGTTCAGCATGCGACCGTTTTTACTTGTAAATGGTAATGTGATCAGCATCTTGATTATAATCGTTGCCGGCGCCCACATTGGTGCAGTCAGAAGGTCTGCAAGTCCTCCGCCGATTGCAGCGGCAGCCATCGCATATGGTCTTGGCAGGATCACAGCTGCAACATAGATCAGGGCATCACCGAAGTGGATATATCCACCGTTTGCACCGTAAGGTATATGACAGATATATGCAGTCATCAAGGTGATGATTGCTGCGAATAATCCGGTGACAGTCAATAAAGTAACTGGTTTTTGCTGTTTCTCATTCATTATTAAATCCCCTTTTCTAATCCGGCAGTAAGCATTGCCAGATATTGCTCATAATTTACACCATCATTAGCCGGAATATGTTCCCTGACAGAGTCAGCAAGTGCGGCTTCCAGAAATGTACCGGCGAGTTTAATGGTGGCTGGTACATCATATCCCCTTGCAATCCCTGCGCTTAAGCAGGAGGCAAAAAGATCTCCGGTTCCGGAATAACTGCCACCGATATATGGAAAAGCGACAAGTGTCTGCACTTCTTTTGTAACATAGAGGTTTCCCATTTTGCGAGTTCCGTCATTATCAGAAAAACGGATTCCGGTTACAATAACTTTAGAAGGTCCGGCTTCACAAAGACTCTGTGCCAGCTTCACGATTTCTTTCATCATAGATTCTGCATCGGAAATGGCAACCAGTTCATGATAAGAAGCATCCGTGAGTAATGTCAGCTCTGTCAGATTTGGTGTGATAATGTCAGCGGTCATGGCAAGTTTTTTCATTTTGCGCAACAGTTCGGGAGTGAACATTGCGTAGGTGTGCCCATCGTCCCCCATAACCGGATCGACTAATAAGAATGTGTCCGGTGTGTCAAATGTTTCTACGAAATGAAAAATCTGGTCAATTTGCTGCTCGCTTGCTACGAATCCGGTGTAAATACCGTCAAAAGTCTGCCCCATCTTTTTCCATTCGCTTCGAAAATACTCCATCTTCTCTGTATAATCATCACAATAATAACTCGGATATCCGGTCTGAGCGGATAACACTGCTGTCGGCAGCGGACAGGGCTGCACTCCCATAGCGGCAATGACAGAGATTGCTGCAGTAAGAGAACACCTGCCGAATCCGGATAAATCATTGATTACGGCAATTTTTTTTGTCATAGTGTAACTTCCCTTCATCAAAACTACACTTATCTTAGCACTAAAGTGGTGTGTTTGAAAAAGCCAGATATAACAAAACTAAGCAAGCCAGTTAAAGGAGATAAAAATAGGTGGGTTTCAAGTATAAAATGTGATAAGATAAATACAAATTGAAAAAGTATATCTTAATATTAGAGAAAGATGGGGAATGAATTTATGATTACGCCAATTCAGAAGAATAAAGTATACGAAGATATATCAACACAGATAAAAAAACAGATTGAAGACGGGACCTGGAAAGAGGGAGAACGTATTCAAGGGGAAATAGAACTGGCAAAAGAATTCCAGGTTGGCAGAAGTTCCATAAGAGAGGCAATAAAATCTTTGCAGGTGTTAGGAATCCTGGAGGCGCGGACCGGACAGGGAACTTATATTGCACCGAATGCGTTACAGAGGATCAATGATAATCGTCTGATGGAAATGATGAGCAATGAACATTATTATGATGAGATCTTACAGTGCAGATTAATATTGGAATCTCAGGCGGCTTACCTTGCAGCAAAGCAGTGTACGGAAGAAGATATTGCATATTTACAGAAAAATTATGAAGAGATGGTAGAAGATACGTTACAGGGCCGGGATGAAGAGTCTGAAAAAAAAGGACATGAATTTCATGCTTACATTGTGAAGATGCTTCATAATGATGTGCTGATGGCGCTATATAATTCATTGGTGCAGATGGTTTTGGAGGAAAGAGAAGAGTTTGAAAAGGACTCGGAGCTTGAAGAGGTGTTATCATACCATCGTGAACATGGTGAGGTGATTCAGGCATTAAAAGATCATGATGCCGAGCGAGCTCGAAAGATTGTGGAATATCATTTAACTAGAAAAATGAGAAATAAATAGAATAAAAACATGAGTTGTCTAAATTGTTGCGACAACTCATGTTTTTTTGAAACAATTTCAAATAACTACTTGACTTTTGATGGATTTAATGTATATTAAATGTAAGGCTGTCAGACAACCAGACAATACAAAATAACAAGGAGGATACAAGGAATGAGAAAAAGAGTCTTGAGTGCGATTTTTGCATGCGTCTTTGCGGTTGGACTTCTTGCAGGATGTGCGAATAGTGGTCAAAATGCATCCGGCGAGACGAAAAGTGGAAAAAGAATTTGGAAATTTGCACACACAAGAGCGGAAGGCACGGATAACGATAAACTTGCCAATGAATTTGCGGATAAATTGACGAGTCAGATGGATAATTTACAGATTAATATTTATCCAAACAACCAACTGGGTGATTATACGGTTGTTCAAGAATGCGCAGGTATGGGAGAAATCCAGTTAATGTTAGGATCGATGTCGCCATCTGTTAACTCTACGTTATCTGTACAAATTGCTCCATATCTGGCAACAAGCTGGGATGAAGCAATGGCATTGTATAATTCGAATGACGGAATGGTATATCAGTATGTAAGCGGCCAGTTGAAAAAAGAAAATATCAAACTTTTAGCCGTAATTCCTAAATATTTCGGTGCAATTATGACAACAAAGCCAGCGAAAAATATTGAAACCCCAGGTGCAAAAAAAGGACTGAAAATTCGTGTTCCTCAGCAAAAAGCGTTTGAAGAGTTCGGAACTGCAATTGGCTTTTCCACAACACCGTTGCCGACATCTGATACATTTACTGCGTTACAGACAGGAGTTGTAGATGGTGTGTCTGGTGGTGGTGCAGAACAGTACTGGAACGATTACGGTGAATTGTGTAAATATTTGTATTGTACAAAGACGCATATGGAATGTCACTGGATCTATATGAGTATGGATACCTGGAAAACATTGTCGGCAGAGGAAAAGCAGATTGTGCAGAAGAGTGCAAAAGAAATTGAGGATGAAGCATTTAAACTTGCTAAGAGTAATGAGAAAAAGTACATTAAGTTATTCAAAGAAAAAGGTGTAGAAGTATACGAACCGGGAAATAAAGTAATCGATGATTATCGAGATTATGTGCGGAAAAAAGTATGGCCAAAAATTGGTTCTGAATATGGTTCCGTATGGGGCAAGTTGAGTAAGAAGATTCAAAATCAATAGGAGGAAAAAGAGATGAAAGTACTTGGAGAAAAAATAGAACGCTTTCTTGACATAGTTGGAAATGTCTGTGAAGTCGTTTGTTCTATATTGGCTTTATTTATGGTATTCCTCGTGACGTTACAGGTTATTTTACGATTTTTTAATATGCCTTTATTTGGAATTGAAGAATTACTGACATTTCCTACTATTTGGGTATATTTCCTTGGCGGAGCGTGTGCAGCATATACGAATTCCCATATTGAATGTGGAATTGTGAAGGCGGTTTCAAAAAATAAACATGCAGTTCAGATTACAGAAATCGTTTGTAATATCGTTGCCAGTGCATTAGCAATATATGTGTTTGACTGGGCGATACAATATTCGATACATAGTCTGGAAATCGGAAAGAAAAGTGCAGTGCTTGGAATCCCTATGCCAATCGGAGAACTGGCAATTCTTACAGGATTGACACTGATGTGTGTATATACATTAGTCGGAACTGTAAAAAATATCGTTAAATTCAAAGAAAAATGGGAAGAAGGAGGAAATAGATCATGAATGTAATGGTTGCATTTGCAATTTGTATGTGCTTGTTATTGATCCTGTTATTGATAGGTATTCCATTACCGTATTGTTTTGCCGGAGCTTTGATTTTCCTGGTAGCAACTTGTAATGTGCCTGTGAGATCTTTGTTTGTGTGGGGATATTCACAGATGATCAGTACCTCACTTCTTGCAGTACCGATGTTTGTAATAGCAGGAAATTTAATCGCAGAAAGCGGCATGGCAGAGAAACTGGTAGGACTTGCCAGAGTATTTGTAGGAAAAATTAAAGGCGCACTCGGAGTTATCGTTGTTGTCATTTGTGGTATTATGGGAGCTATTTCAGGAAGTGCATTCACCGGAATAGCAGCTCTTGGAGGAATTATGATTCCAGAACTTCGAAGAGAAGGATATTCCAGAGGATTTGCGACTTCTTTGGTGACTTGTTCCTCTATTTTGGGAAGCTTAATTCCACCAAGTGTTCCTCTTATTATTTATGGTTGGGCAACAGGAACCAGTATTCTGGCAGGCTTTCTTTCAACTGTAGTACCTGGAATTTTAACAATTATAACCTTTTCTGTTTTAAATATTGTATATGCAAGAAAATATGCGAATGCTCCGGTAGTAGAAGAAACAGTAGCAGAAGAAAAGCCAAAATCAAAGAAAAAAGTAATCATTGAATCCATTCCTGCACTTATGATGCCTGTAATTATTCTTGGAGGAATTTACGGAGGTATCTTTACTGCAACGGAAGCTGCGTCGGTATGTGCGGTGCTTGCAATTTTATTAGGAATCTTTGTGTATCGCAGATTGAAAGCAAAAAATACACTGAATATGTTACGATCTACAGCATCTTCTATAGGATCTATTTTTATGATGATCTTTTTCTGCCTATTACTGAGTCAGGCAATGACACAGCTTCAGATTCCACAGATGCTCGTAAATGTATTCCTTGGGTTTACAGATAATAAATATGTTGTTCTGCTGATGGTAAATGTATTTCTCCTTTTTGTAGGAATGATTGTTAATGATACAACAGCAATTATGCTTTGTGCTCCGCTGTTACTTCCATTAATTAATGCATATGGAATCTCACCGGTGCATTTTGCAGCAATTATGGTTGTAAATTTATCGGCAGGATGCCTGACACCTCCATATGCAAGTGTGTTGTATTTCGGAATGAAAATCGGCCATGCGGAATTTGGAGAAATGATGAAAAATACAGCCGTATTTTTACTGATCGGATATCTGCCGATTGTGTTACTTACTACTTATATTGAACCAATTTCTATGGCATTACCGAGATTGTTTGGCCTTGTGTAAATGGAAGAGGAGAGGAAAATGGAAACAAGTATTTTTGAAATAATAGGACCGGTTATGATCGGTCCGTCCAGCTCTCACACAGCTGGTATGGCCAGAATAGGAATGATGGCAAATCGTATTTTACAGGTGGACGCAGCTTCTGTCAGATTGACGTTGAGTCCGAAAATGAGAACTACTTATTATGGACATCGTTCTGATGCAGCACTTTTTGGCGGAACGCTTGGAATGTCGGAAGATGATCCGGAGATTCGTGATGCAATTGCAATCGCACATGCGAACGGAGTGGAGACAAAGGTAGATTTTCTGGAAGAAGGAAAATATCCGGAAAATTCAGCCAGAGTTACAGTATATACAAAAGATGGTGAAGAATATTCCGTATTTGGAACTTCAATAGGTGGCGGAAGCATTCTTATCAGTGAAATTGACCGGGTTCCTATGCGCCTGACAGCGGATACCTGGCATGTGATAGTATGGAGTGAAACAGAGCTGGCAAAAGAGACATTTGCAGGAGCAAAAGAAGTACAGCAGGGCATTTCAGAAAAACAAGAATATGTAACGTGTGGTACGTTTCTTGAAAAACCGGATGAGAGTATGCTTGAGCTGCTTCGCGGGCAGAACATGGTGAAAAAAATAAGTCTTGCGTCACCGGTTCTTGCCTATGGATCCTCTAAAAGACATGTAGAATGGATCAGTTCTTGCGACAGCGTTTGTGAATATGCTGAAAAGGAGAATTTAACACTGGCAGAGACTGCTGTCAGATATGAATCCTTACGATCCGGATTTTCGGAAAAAGTAATTCGTGACCGGATGCATGAACAGTGGCTTTTGATGAAAGAATCTGTGAAAAAAGGACAGGAAGAGCATCAGCTGCTCTATGGACTTACCAGTGGAAAAGATGGAAAAATGCTGATGCAGGCAGTGGAGAAAGAAGAAACGATTTCAGGAGGTACGATTCCACTTGCGACAGCAATGGCTCTTGGAGTTATGGAATATAATGGCTCCATGGGATGTATTGTCGCAGCTCCAACTGCAGGTTCCTCAGGAATTGCACCTGGATGCATGACTGCATTGCAACAGGTACATCAACTTTCAGATAAACAGATTGAAGACGGGCTGTTTGTAAGTGCATTGATTGGCGTTATAATGGCTGCTTGTGATGTGTCTTTTTCAGGATCTGTCGGAGGCTGCCAGGGAGAAGTAGGAGTATCCAGTGCAATTACATCAGCAGGTATGGCCAGTATTTTCACTGAAGATAAGGAAGCAATTATGCATGCAATGGCTATTTGTATGAAGAATTTGCTGGGACTTGTGTGTGATCCGATAGCAGCACCGATTGAAGTTCCATGTATAAAGCGAAATGCAGTTGGTGTGGCAAATGCTTATATTTCTTCCGATATGGCTTTGGCAGGAGTAAGAAGCTTTATTCCGCCGGACGAGGTGATCGATGCACTGATTGATGTAGAGAAGCGCCTGCCATCAGAATTAAAGTGTGCAACAATAGGTGGACTGGCATGTACCAAAACAGCTGTGTGTACACGAAAAAAATTGACACAGTAGATTTTTAACATAGAACCCCATAATATGAAAATGAAAAAGAGACTTACGCATGAATGAGATGCTCCCCTTCTATGGAGTGTACAAACAGAGTGCAGTCTCTTTTTCATTGTTTATAGACAAAAAATATGATAAAATATGTGAGAATTTTAACCTGATAATATTGTATAAGAAGGAACAGAAGAGAAAATGGAAAATCTGATATTTAGTTTAAATGCAACCGTACCGATTTTTTTACTTATGATCCTGGGACTATTATTCCACAAAATCGGATGGATCGATGATGTATTTGCACAGAAAATGAACAAATTCGTATTTGTGGTTCCGCTTCCGGTTTTAGTGTTTAGTGATCTGGCCACAGTCGATTTTCACGAAGTATGGAATATGAAATTTGTATTGTTTTGTTTTCTGGCAACATTTCTCAGTATTACACTGGTATCATTTATGTCACTGGGGTTAAAAGAAAGAGCTTTGAGAGGAGAATTTATTCAGGCATCCTACAGAAGCAGTGCTGCACTTCTTGGAATTGCATTTATACAGAATATATACGGAAATGCAGGAATGGCACCGGTTATGATCATTGGAAGTGTGCCGCTTTATAATATTATGGCAGTATTGGTGTTATCTCTTTTTAAGCCGGGACAGAGTGGACTTGATAAGGCTGTTTTAAAAAGAACAGCAAAAGGTATTGTGACGAATCCGATTATTTTAGGAATTGTGGCAGGACTACTATGGTCTGCACTTGGACTTAAGATGCCACATATTATGCAGAAGATGGTAACAAATATTGGCGGTGTTGCAACGCCGATGGGGCTTATGGCAATGGGAGCTACTTTCGATATAAAGAAGGCATTTGCAAAAGTGAAACCGGCAGCAGTTGCAACATTTATGAAATTAATCGGTCTTGCGGCAATCTTTCTTCCGATTGCGATTATGCTTGGATTCCGGAGAGAAGAACTGGTGGCGATACTGGTAATGCTGGGATCAGCGACAACCGTAAGCTGTTTTGTTATGGCCAAAAATATGGGACATGAAGGCGTTCTTAGTTCCAGTGTTGTAATGCTTACTACATTGTTCAGCGCATTCACACTGACAGGCTGGCTGTACATATTAAAAAGCATGAACTTTATATAATGTGATGCCAGGGTCAAAAGCCTGAAACCACGATGTGCTCGCACATGAGTGGTTTTATGGCTTAGTGACCCGCCCCGATATGAGCATAAAAGTGGAGCGCAGGCTTCACGATATGCGAATATTGGGTAGAATTGTGAGAGTACGCAGTACGGAACAATTCGTATGGCATCTTTTTGTGCAAATCAAACCTTAAGGATTTCTGAAATCTGTGTAAAATCCTTGACAAATGCAGAATCGATAGATATGATATTCAGTGAGTTTATACGTAAAGGCGTTGAAGAAGAGGAGTATGTATCGTTCCCTGCCAGAGAGAACTGTCCGCAGGCTGGAAGGCAGTTTCAGAATCAGAAGATACAGAAGGTAGCTTTGGATGCCGGATATCTGAAACGACAGGTTACGAACTGGTCAGTAGATTTAAAGATCAGAGGAACAAGTAGGATATCCCGGAGTCGTTCCCGTTAAAGAATAAGATGAGAGATATGGAAGAGTTTCTTCTATATAATAAAGGTGGTACCGCGGTTACAGTCGCCCTTTACGTGTGTAAAGGGCGTTTTTAATTGTCCAAATGTGACCAAAGTGTGAAATAAGAACTTATGAGGAATTATGAGGAGGAAACAATGAGTCAGAACTTAGAGACCACATACAATCCAAAAGAGATTGAATCAAAATTATATGAAAAATGGTGTGAAAACCAGTATTTTCATGCAGAAGTAGACAGAAGTAAGAAACCATTTACAACAGTAATGCCACCACCGAATATTACCGGTAAGCTGCATATGGGACATGCTTTAGACAATACACTGCAGGACATTCTGATCCGTTATAAGAGAATGCAGGGGTATAATGCTCTGTGGATTCCGGGAACAGATCATGCAGCAATCTCTACAGAAGTAAAAGTTACCAATCAGTTAAAAGAAGAAGGAATTGATAAAAAAGAACTTGGAAGAGAGAAATTCTTAGAGAGAACATGGCAGTGGAAAGAAGAGTATGCCGGAACAATCGAAGGACAGTTAAAGAAACTTGGTGTTTCCTGTGACTGGGACAGAGAGCGTTTCACAATGGATGAAGGCTGCTCCAAGGCTGTAGAGCAGGTATTTATCAACCTGCATGAGAAAGGATTTATTTACAAAGGATCCCGTATCATTAACTGGTGTCCGGTATGTAAGACATCCCTTTCTGATGCGGAAGTAGAGCATGAAGAGCAGGATGGATTCTTCTGGCATATCAAATATCCGATCGTTGGAACAGATGATTTCCTTGAGATTGCGACAACACGTCCGGAGACAATGCTTGGAGATACGGCAATCGCAGTACATCCGGATGATGAGAGATACAAAGATATCGTAGGAAAAAAATGTCTTCTGCCGTTGACAGACAGAGAGATTCCGATCGTTGCAGATTATTATGTAGACAAAGAATTCGGAACAGGCGCTGTTAAGATTACACCGGCTCACGACCCGAACGACTTTGAAGTCGGAAAACGTCATAATCTGCCGGAGATCAATGTCATGAACGATGATGCGACGATCAACGAACAGTATGGTGGTAAATATGCAGGTATGGATCGTTACGAAGCAAGAAAAGCAATGGTTGCTGATTTGGAAGAGCAGGGATATCTTGTAAAGGTTGTTCCGCACTCTCATAATGTTGGAACACATGACCGTTGCCACACAACGGTTGAACCGATGGTAAAGCAGCAGTGGTTTGTGAAGATGGACGAACTCGCAAAACCGGCGATCAATGCGATCAAGACTGGCGAATTAAAATTCGTTCCGGAGCGTTTTAACAAGATTTACCTGCACTGGCTGGAAAATATCCGTGACTGGTGTATTTCTCGCCAGATCTGGTGGGGACACAGAATCCCGGCTTACTACTGTGATGACTGCGGAGAAGTTGTTGTATCTCGCGGTATGCCGGAAAAATGCCCGAAATGCGGATGTACACATCTGACACAGGACGAAGATACACTGGATACATGGTTTAGTTCAGCGCTGTGGCCGTTCTCAACACTTGGATGGCCGGATCAGAGCGAAGATCTGGATTACTTCTATCCGACAGATGTGCTTGTAACAGGATATGATATTATCTTCTTCTGGGTAATCCGAATGGTATTCTCAGGATATGCACATACTGGAAAAGCGCCGTTCCATACCGTATTTATTCATGGACTGGTAAGAGATTCACAGGGACGTAAGATGAGTAAGTCTCTTGGAAATGGTATCGATCCACTGGAAATCATCGACCAGTACGGAGCAGATGCGCTGCGTATGACACTGATTACCGGTAATGCACCTGGTAACGATATGCGTTTCTATAATGAAAGAGTTGAGGCAAGCCGAAACTTTGCAAATAAAGTATGGAATGCGTCACGTTTCATTATGATGAACCTGGATGAGAAGAAATTAGAAGAACCTGCAAAAGACAGCTTGCATCCGTCAGATCAGTGGATCTTATCAAAATGCAACACATTGATTAAAGATGTGACAGAAAACATGGATAAATTCGAACTCGGAATTGCATTGTCTAAGCTGTATGACTTCATCTGGGATGAGTTCTGTGACTGGTATATCGAGCTTGCAAAATATCGTATTTACCATGCAGAAGAAGATCCAACGGGAGCAAATGACGCACTCTGGACATTAAGAAAAGTTCTGAAAGACTCTCTGAAATTACTGCATCCGTATATGCCATTCGTAACAGAAGAGATTTACGGCAAACTGATTCCGGAAGAGGAGTCACTGATGATGTCTGCATGGCCGGAATATGACGAAGCTCTGAACTTTCCGGAAGCTGAGCGCATTGTAGATCACTACAAAGAGATTGTACGTGGTATCCGTAACGTACGTGCAGAGATGAACGTTCCGAATTCAAGAAAAGCAACTGCATATGTAGTTTGCGAAGATCAGACATTATGCGATGGACTTGCATTTATGACAAATTCTGCAAAACAGATGGCTTCTGTGCTGGATCTTGTTATTCAGAAAGATAAAGCAGGAATTGCAGATGACGCAGTATCCGTAGTTGTTCCGGATGCAACTGTATATGTTCCGTTAGAAGAACTGATTGACTTCGATCAGGAAATCGAACGTCTGACCAAAGAAGAAACTCGTTTAAATAAAGAGATTGCCCGTGCACAGGGAATGTTAAATAATGAAAAATTTGTAAGCAAAGCACCGGAAGCAAAAGTTCAGGAAGAACGTGAGAAACTGGAAACTTACAAACAGATGAAAGCACAGGTATCTGAAAGATTGGAAGGACTAAAAGCAAAACAGTCCAAATAAACTAGAAGATATGTAAGGGGATATTATGAAAAAAATTCATATTAAAAAACCGGATATTAAAGGCGGAATTGAAAAATTAAAGAACCTGAAAAAAGAAGACGTTATTCGCCACTTTAAGGCACGAAAGGAGCGACGTGCGAGAATTATTGAAGCGCGCCGCAACAGTGCATTTGCAAGGAAAATGCAGCCTGTTTATAAATTTATGAATCGTTTTTCGCTGGTGTTCCATGCGCTGCTTGCATGTATCATCAACTTCGCAATTGAGGCGATTTCCCGTCATTCACTCGTAGAAGCGTGGATTTATATGACGGGATCCCCTTTGGTATTTTTGTATAATGCATTTATGATATTTGTCACATTTTCCATTGTATATTTGTTCAAGCGGAGAGTGTTTGTCCGGATTATTGTCAGTATATTCTGGATGATTCTTGGTATAGCAAACGGCTATATGCTGCTAAAGCGTGTTACTCCATTTAATGCACAGGATCTGAAGATTGCATCAGACGGATTATCACTGATCAATAAGTATCTGGACGGATTTGAGATTATTTTATTTATCGTAGGAATCGCGGCGGTTGTTGTATGGATGATTTCTATGTGGAGACGTGGCGGACAGTATGATGGAAAGATTCACCACGTTCGTGCATTGATTGGAATTGTTGTATGTGCAGTGTTATATGTATTTGTTTCCAATCAGGCAGTAGACAAAAGAGTCGTATCCACATATTTCGGAAATATCGCATTTGCATATGAAGACTATGGACTTCCGTACTGCTTCATGGCAAGTGTGTTCAACACCGGAATTGATGAGCCGAGCGGCTACAGTAAGAAAACGATGGAAGAGATCGGACAGAATGGAAAACTTACGGAATCTAAGATCACAAATGCAAAGACGAAGAAGACAAAACCGAATATTTTATTTGTTCAGCTGGAATCTTATTTCGATGTAGATAATGCAGAATTTTTCAAGACATCTCAGGATGTGTGCCCGAATCTTCATAAGATGTTTAAGAAATATTCGACCGGATATTTCAAGGTACCATCGGTAGGAGCCGGAACAGCGAACACAGAGTTTGAGGTGCTGACCGGAATGAATTTACGTTATTTCGGACCGGGAGAATATCCATATAAGACAATGCTGAAGGATCATACGTGCGAGAGTGCGGCTACTGCATTAGGAAAATTAGGATACGGAACACATGCGCTGCATAATAATGGCGGTAATTTCTACAGCCGTGCGAGAGTATTTAATAATATTGGATTTGACAGTTTTACGAGTAAGGAATTTATGAACATTTTGCAGCTTACAGAGAATGGCTGGGCGAAAGATGCCGTGCTTGTACAGCATATTATGGATGCGATGGATTCAACAAAAGAAAATGATTTTGTATTTACAGTCAGCCTGCAGGGGCATGGTGATTACCCGACAGAGAAAGTAATCCAGAATCCGAGAATTACAGTATCGGGGATCGATGATGAGGCATTGAAGAATAAATGGGAATACTATGTAAATCAGGTTTATGAGATGGATCAGTTTGCCGGCAACCTGATTAAGGCAGTAGAGAAGAGAAAAGAACCGACCGTTGTAGTTTTCTACGGCGATCATCTTCCGACAATGGGCTTAAAAGCAGAAGACTTAAAGAGCCGGTATCTCTACAACACAAACTATGTCATCTGGGATAATATCGGACTTAAGAAACAGGACAGAAATATTCCGTCTTACCAGATCATGTCAGAAGTATTTGAACGTCTGGGAATCCATTCCGGAACATTGTTCAACTATCATCAGACAAGAAGAAAGACGAAGAATTATCTGTCCGACCTGGAGCTTTTACAGTACGATATCCTTTATGGCAAACAGTATGTTTACAATGGCAAGAAACCGATCACAGAAGGACATATGAAGATGGGAATCCGCAATGTAACAGTGAAAAATGTTGTACCGCATCTCGATGAAGGTTACAGTCTGTATGGCGAAAACTTTACTAAATCCAGCAAAGTGTATGTAAATGATGAAAAACAGAATTCCACTTTCTTAAATAATACAAGGATTGATCTGGATGATACCGAGCTTAAGAATGGAGATAAGATTTCTGTTGTACAGATGGGATCTAGCGATACGGTATTCAGAAAGTCAGATGAATATATTTATAAGGATGGAAAACTGACAGTACAAAAAGGAACAGGAACCGATACAACCAAGTCCTGGGTACCACAGGCCGACGGAGATAAATAATGAAACATCAAATACCGGCTAATTATAGGGAAGCTGTCGATTATATCGAAGAGCTTCCCAAGTTTACGGAAAAACATCCGTTAAAGCATACAAAAAAATATTTGGAAAAATTACAGAATCCGGCAGAGAACTGCAAAGTCATCCATGTGGCAGGTACGAATGGAAAAGGTTCCGTATGTGCTTATCTGCAGGCTGTTTTACAGGCAGAAGGAAAAAAAACAGGTTTTTTCACATCGCCACATCTGATCAAGATCAATGAACGAATACAGATTGACAGAGAAGAGATTTCCGATGATACATTTTATGATGTATTCTGTGAAGCGTATCATGTAGCACAGGAAATGGAGCAGGAAGGTGAAGGACATCCTTCTTATTTTGAATTCCTGTTTGGCATGGGAATGAAAGCCTTTGAAAAGGCAGGCGTAGAATATATCATTTTGGAAACAGGACTCGGTGGCAGGCTGGATGCGACCAATGCTGTGGAAAGTCCGGTTCTTACAGTCATCACATCCATCAGTCTGGATCATACAGCGATTCTGGGTGATACAATTGAGAAAATTGCTTTTGAAAAAGCAGGGATTATCAAGGAAGGAGTTCCGGTTATTTTTGACGGAAGCCGGGCAGAGGCGACGGAAGTGATACGGCGCCAGGCGGAGAAAATGCACGCACCTTGCAGAGAAATCTCGAAAAATGCGTTCGAAATCCGTGAAGTTACGAGAAACCATATTGCATTTTCAAGGCGAAATGCTTATGATAAAGATGTTATCTGGCAGGTTCCAATCTGCGGATGTTATCAGGTAATGAATGCGCAGATTGCGCTGGAAGCACTGGAATGTCTGTTAGGAAACTGTGAGAGCGAACCGGACAGGAGGAAGAAGTGGGTTGATGCCGTCGCATCCATTCACTGGGAAGGGCGTATGGAAGAAGCAGCGGAGCATGTGCTTGTAGACGGAGCGCATAATCCGGGTGCGATCGAAGCGTTTGTGGAGAGTATACACCTTTTGTATCCGGAACCGGAACCATTGCCGATAGTAGTATTTTCTGCTGTGGCGGACAAAGACTACGAGTGGATGATTGCATATCTGTGCAGGTATCTGCCGGCAAAGTTATATATTGTAACAGAGATCCCTGACAAACGGAGAGTGTCAGCCGAAGAACTTAAGAAAGTATTTGAAAGATATACGGACTGTGAAGTTGTGGCTAAAAGCGATATAGGGGATGCCCTTAAGGAAGCTTATGACAGACGGGGAGAGAGTGAGATTTACTGTCTCGGATCTTTGTATCTTGTGGGAGCTATAAAAGAACGAATAGCAGGAGGTAACAATCATGCTGAATTACGATGAAGAAGTGAAGAAGTTTCAGCCGAGTCTGGAAGTAGAAGATATCGAGGGCGCGGTGTATCAGGAAGACTTAAGTGATATGACAGACATTATACGAGAGATGATGGAACAGACGAAATAAAGGGGATTATATGGATTATTCAACGAAACTCGTGTACCAGTCCAACTACTGGTATAATGATGGTCTGAAGCGTGCGAATATCCGGGATCTGTCCGGAGCAATTCTATCGCTCAGACGTAGTTTACAATATAATAATGCGAATGTAGCAGCCAGAAACCTTCTCGGTCTTGTTTATTATGGCAGAGGAGAAGTGGTAGAAGCACTTGTAGAATGGATTCTCAGTAAGAATTTCCAATCCAAAGATAATATTGCCAATTATTTTATTAAAAAGGTACAGGAAGTTCCGGGAGAGCTGGAGCAGGTGAACCAAGCAGTCAAAAAATATAACCAGAGTATTGAATATGCCAGACAGGGTGGCGATGATATTGCGATCATGCAGCTTAAGAAAGCAGTTGCCGCGCATCCGGGTTATGTAAAAGCACGTCAGCTTCTGGCACTTCTGTATCTGAAGAATGAACAGTATTCTATGGCGAGACAGGAGATCCGTGCAGCGCACAGGCTAGATACGACAGATCCGGTGACACTTCGATATATGCATGAACTGAATCAGATCCGAAAGAGCAGAACTGTCAGAATAAAAGATAAGAAAAAAGAAGATTTTGTTTCTTACAATCTGGGAAATGAGACGATCATTCAGCCGGCATCCGGTAATTTTAAAGAAAATCTGGGGCTGCATACAGTTCTGAATATTTTGATCGGACTTGCAGTCGGTGTTGCGGTTATGTGGTTTCTGATCCTTCCGGCGGTATCTAATTCAAGACAGAAGACTGTCAACAAACAGACGGCTTCGTTCAGTGACCAGATCGCAACGCAGGATGCGCAGATTAGTGCACTTAAGAAAGAACTGGAAACTTACCGCTCTTCCGATAAGAAGAATAAGAAATCAAAAGCAACCGCAGCTACAACACAGGAAAGCTATGAGGCGGTGATGAACATTGCTGATCATTACAAAGCCGGTGATATGAGTAATGCGGATATGTTGGCAGAGCTTCTGAAAGTGAATAAGAGCACACTTGGCACACAGGGAAAGAAACAATTTGAGCAGATTACATCATCACTTTATCCGACAATGTGCCAGAAATTGTTTGCTACTGCGACAGCAAATTATGATGTAGCAAATTATGATACCGCGATCAGTAATCTGGATCAGATCATGCAGATGGACCAGGGTTACAATGATGGAAAAGCAATGCTCCTTCTTGCACAATGCTATGAAAAACAGAATAAGACAGACAAGGCTAATACATACTATCAGAAGATTGTCGATAAGTACAGCGGAAAAGAAGCGGCTACAACAGCACAAGAGGCATTGAATAAACAGAATAAACAAAACTAAATAAATATATGAATGTAATTACGAAAGAAAAGGATATGCGAAGAAGCATGTCCTTTTTCTTTACTCAAAAAAGGAGGACACACAATGAAATATGAAGTGCAGGAGAACTGTCTTACTATTTTTCTCCCCGGAGAACTGGATCATCACAATGCAGAAGAAATCCGGAAACGTTCCGATTATCTGATCGACCAGAATCATATTCGGTATGTGATCTTTGATTTTACGGATACGACATTTATGGACAGCTCCGGAATCGGTGTCATTATGGGGAGATATAAACGAATTTATATGCTGGGAGGAGAGGTGTGTGCCGTGCATACAAGTGAAAGAATGAAAAAAATACTGACAATGTCAGGAGTAACCAGGATCATGCAGATTTATGAGGAGGACAGGTAGATGGAAAATACGAATGAAATGGAACTTATTTTTGACAGCCGCTCGGCAAATGAATCTTTTGCCAGAGTAACTGTTGCATCCTTTATGACGTCACTGAATCCGACACTGGAAGAAGTGTCGGATGTGAAAACGGCAGTTTCAGAAGCTGTGACAAATGCCATTATACATGGATATGAAAATGAAGTACATAACATCCGCATCCACTGTAAAACAAAAGGGCAGACTTTATATGTAGAAATCTCTGATCAGGGAAAAGGAATTGAAGATGTAAAGCAGGCAATGGAACCGCTCTTTACAACAAGACCGGAACTGGATCGGTCGGGAATGGGATTTTCCTTTATGGAAGCATTTATGGATCTTTTGGAAGTGGAGTCGGAAGTCGGGAAAGGAACGACGGTAAAGATGGCAAAAACTATTGGTAAAGGACGTAAATTATGGATCACACAATCGCTTTGATCAGAAAATCACATGCGGGCAACCGTACGGCAAGAGCGCAGCTTGTGGAAGAAAATACAGGACTTGTCTGGTGTATTGCGAAACGGTATTTTAACCGGGGTGTGGAAGCAGAAGATTTGTTCCAGATCGGAACGATAGGGCTTTTGAAAGCGATTGACAAATTCGATCTGAAATATGAAGTGAAATTTTCAACTTATGCAGTCCCGATGATCGTCGGTGAGATCAAACGCTTTCTACGGGACGATGGAATGATCAAAGTGAGCAGATCGCTGAAAGAATTGGCATACCGCGGGTATCTCTGTCAGGAAGCACTTGGTAAAAAACTGGGACGCGAGCCATGTATTACAGAAGTTGCTGCAGAGATGCAGGTAGAACCGGAAGAACTGGTACAGGCGTTTGAAGCGACCGGAGAATTGGAATCTCTGCATAAACCAATCTACAGAAAAGACGGACAGGAGCTGACACTGGCAGACAAACTGGCAAGTCCGGCAGAAGAGACGGAAAAAGTGCTGAATCACATGTTTTTGAAAGAATTGCTGGCAAGTCTTAATAAAGAAGAACGAAGACTGATCTATCTGAGATATTTTGCAGAACGCACACAGTCTCAGGTGGGAGAAGAACTTGGCATTTCGCAGGTACAGGTATCCCGGATGGAGAAAAAAATATTAAAAAGTATGCGGGAACAGATCTGACAGGCATATCCATGAATAATTTTTCTGGAACCATCCATACTAATCACAGAAAGAAGGTGAAAGTATGGATGAAACCAGAAAGAAGTTCCGGATATGCCTGATCTGCGTTGTGGCGGCAGCGGTTCTGACCGGTATGATCTATTATTTTGCAGAGTGTAATGCGGCGGAAAGAGAGACGGAAGGAACGCTGGTAGATAGAAGGTGGGAGGCAGAAAGTGGCATCGAACAGTGAAACAATCTATATTAAGGCAGGTCGTAATACAGAAGTAAAGAAACCGGACATAACATTGGGAGAAGTGCTGGAGATTACATGCGTGAATCCATCAATGGAAGCAAAAGTCCGGTCTCTTCGCCTGTTAAAAGGAATCAACGGTCGTGTAGTGGTATCGGTGCTGAAAGTTGTTTCTATGATACAGGAAGTGTATCCGAACGCAGACGTGCAGAGTATCGGAGAGCCTGATTTTATTGTAACCTATGAAGAGCCGGGGAAAGGCAGCAGATTCATGCAGAGCATAAAAGTCGTGTTTGTGTCCGTGCTGAGTTTTTTTGGTGCGGCATTTTCCATCATGGCATTTAATAACGATGTGGATGCACCCAAACTTTTCGACCAGATATACACACAGATCATGGGGAATAAACCGGATGGCTTTACCATACTGGAACTGACATACAGTCTTGGACTTGCAGTTGGAATATTGATCTTCTTCAATCATTTTGGAAAGAAGAAATTTACCGTTGATCCGACACCGATGGAAGTAGAGATGCGGCTGTATGAAAATGATATTCAGACAACCCTGATTGAAACATATTCGAGAAAGGAGAGGGAGCTTCATGTGGATCAGACAGATTCTTCTTGCGGTCATAGGAAGTAGTGCAGGTGCGGTGGCAGCAGGTGGTCTGTTTGCATTTATCGCAGAACTTGGCGTAATCTCGGATTTCGCAGACCGGACACACACAGGAGATAAGATCCAGTGGTACGAAACATGCGTAATGCTTGGCGGTATTTTGGGCAATCTGTTCTGGCTCTATCAGATACCGCTTCATGGCGGTGTGATACTGCTGGCGGCAGTGGGGATATTTTCAGGGATGTTTGTCGGCTGCTGGGCAATGGCGCTGGCAGAGATCCTGAATCTGTTCCCGGTATTTATGCGGCGTTTTAATCTGGTGAACTGCCTTGCAGGTATTATTTTAGGAATCGCAGCCGGGAAAACACTCGGATGTATATGGATTCTTTTACAGGAGGCGAAATGACAGAATGTTAAATAATGAGGTAAATGACAAAAAAGCGCAGGAAATGAAAAAAGAAAACTACAAAAAATATGTAAAACAGAAAACACCGGTGCATGCACTTGGAACAAATATGTTCCGCGCATTCCTGACCGGCGGAATCATCTGTACGATCGGGGAATTTTTACTGAACTGGTGTGAAAATATGGGAATGACCAAAGAAATCGGTGGAAGCTGGTGTTCATTGATACTGGTATTTTTAAGTGTTCTGCTGACAGGATTCAATATTTACCCGAAGATTGCAAAATGGGGAGGTGCAGGGGCACTTGTTCCGATTACCGGATTTGCCAATTCGGTAGCAGCACCGGCAATTGAATATAAAAAAGAAGGACAGGTCATGGGAATTGGCTGCAAGATCTTTACAATCGCAGGACCGGTGATCTTATATGGAATCTTCACCAGTTGGGTACTGGGTATTGTTTACTGTATTTTCGGGAAAGGAGTCTGAAGATGCAAAGAGGAAAACAGAGTATTATTTTTAAAGAAGGACCATATCTTATAAGCAGTGCATCTGTTGTTGGGAAAAAAGAAGGAGAAGGTCCGCTTGGGGAGTTATTTGATATTATAGAAGAAACTGATCTTTTCGGAGAAGACAGCTGGGAAGAGGCAGAGAGTACAATGCAGAAGGAAGCATGCCAGATTGCGCTCGGAAAAGCAGGTCTTAAACCGGAGGACATCCGGCTGACATTTGGAGGTGATCTGCTACGGCAGGGAATCGTCACATCTATGGGAGCAAGACAATTTGAAATCCCACTGTTCGGTCTGTATGGCGCCTGTTCTACTTCTGGTGAAGCGCTTGCACTGGGAGCTATGTGCGTGGGGGCAGGCTATGGCGAGTATATGCTTGCTGTAACATCCAGTCATTTTGCCTGTGCGGAAAAAGAATTCCGCTTTCCGCTCGGTTATGCCAGCCAGCGCCCCTTGAGCGCGCAGTGGACTGTGACCGGAAGTGGTGCATTCATCATCGGTGCGGATGGAGCACAGAAGAAAAGTCGTGTGAAGATCACTGGAATTACAACAGGAAAGATCATTGATTACGGCTTAAAAGATTCCCAGAATATGGGGGCTTGTATGGCGCCGGCGGCATGTGATACGATCTGGCAGCATCTTAAAGATTTTGGAAGACAGCCCGAAGATTATGACCGGATCATAACCGGAGATCTTGGCTATGTCGGACAGAGTATTCTATTTGACTTGATGAGAAAAAAAGATATAGATATTAAAAAGATGCATATGGACTGTGGAATGCAGATTTTTGATCAGAGTACGCAGGATACACATGCCGGGGGCAGTGGATGTGGCTGTGCTGCGACAACGCTCAGTGCTTATATTCTGCCGAAAATAGAAAGCGGTGAATGGAAGCGTGTATTGTTTGTGCCGACCGGGGCTCTTATGTCTACGGTTAGTTACAACGAGGGAGCGAGTGTGCCGGGGATCGCACATGCGATCGTACTGGAACATGCATAGCATGTGATATAAATGAACGCTTTGGCAGGAGAGAGTATTTCTCCTTCAATTTTACAAA
Source organism: Dorea sp. AF24-7LB (assembly GCF_003478575.1). Classification (NCBI taxonomy): domain Bacteria; kingdom Bacillati; phylum Bacillota; class Clostridia; order Lachnospirales; family Lachnospiraceae; genus Dorea; species Dorea sp. AF24-7LB. Next base: position 228,644 of record NZ_QUFR01000002.1, on the reverse strand, counting down.
AAAGAAAGGCAGGAAATAAGATGGAATATATCAATGCATTCTGGGTGGGCGGTTTAATCTGTGCGTTGGTGCAGATTCTGTTAGACCGGACGAAACTGATGCCCGGGCGGATCATGGTTCTTCTGGTGTGTACCGGGGCAGTACTTGGCATACTTGGAATCTATGAACCAATTCAGGAATATGCGGGCGCCGGTGCGAGCGTTCCCCTTACAGGATTCGGAAATCTCCTATGGCAAGGTGTCAGAAAGGCGGTTGACGAAGAAGGCGTGATCGGAATTTTTCTGGGAGGTTTCCAGGCAAGTGCGGCGGGAATTGCCGGTGCTTTAATATTTGGATATCTGGCTTCGCTTATATTTGAGCCGAAAATGAAGGAGTAATTGAAAAAGAGATACCAAAAAGATATAAAAAAATCGAAAAAAAGATTGTGTTCTTCTATAACAAATGGTATTGTAAAAACAGTGAGCTTATTAAGAATAAATTAAGAAATTGTAAAAAAATAAGCTTAAAAAACAGCATAAGGGATATATTTGTAGGAGGAAGACAATGAATTATGTAGATATACTGATACCTTTTGTCGGTGGTCTTGGAATGTTTATTTATGGTATGCAGATCATGGCACAGGGACTGGAGAATGCAGCGGGAAGCAAGATGAAATCACTGCTGGAAGTGCTGACGAAGAACAAAGTGATGGGAGTGTTACTAGGAGCTGCTATCACAGCAGTCATTCAGAGCTCTTCAGCGACAACCGTCATGGTCGTTGGTTTTGTTAATGCCGGAATCATGAACCTGACCCAGGCAATGGGAGTGATCATGGGTGCCAACGTTGGTACAACCGTTACCGGATGGCTCGTATCTTCCGTAGAGTGGGCAGAATTTTTAAGCCCGGAGAAGCTAGCACCGATCGCAGTGATTATCGGTGTGGTTATCATGTTGACAGGCAAGAGACGTACATCCAAAGAAATCGCCAATATTATTGTTGGCTTTGGTTTACTTTTTATCGGTATTTCTACGATGTCATCAGCAGTAGAGCCGCTGAAAGAATTTGACGGATTTGTACAGATGTTTGTTACATTAGGAAAGAATCCAATCCTCGGTATTCTGGCTGGAGCGCTTGTAACGGCAGTGATTCAGAGTTCTTCCGCATCGGTTGGTATTCTGCAGAGTCTTGCGGCAGCGGGATTGGTACCATTCAGTGCAGCTATTTATATTATCATGGGACAGAATATCGGTACTTGTATTACAGCAATTTTATCCAGTGTAGGTGCGAAAAAGAATGCGAAGGCAGCAGCACTTATGCACCTGATCTTTAATATCATCGGAACGATTATTTTCAGTATCATTGCAATCGTTTACTTTACCGTGCTGAATCCACAGGCAGGAACAGGAAATATTACACAGACAGAGATCAGTATGGTGCATACATTCTTCAACATTGCAACGACAGTTATGTTATTCCCGGCATCTAACCTGATCGTGAAAATTGCCAAGAAGATCGGCCGTGTGGATGAAGACGCCAATGATCCGGGAACAGTACTTCTCGATGAACGTATGTTACAGACACCGAGTATTGCTCTGCAGTCTGTGATAAAAGAAACCGTTCGTATGGGCGAGATCGTAAGGAGATCCATTGAAGTTGCAAAAGATGTATTGTATACACAGGATCAGGAAGCAATTGATATTTTGAAAAATGATGAGAGTGATGTTGACAGACTCTGTGCGGGAATTACCAATTATACAATCAAATTATCTTCCTTACAGATCAGTGAGAAAGAGCATCAGGAGGCAGCACATCTGTTACAGGTGCTTTCCGATATGGAACGTGTCAGTGATTACTGTGAAAATATCTCTGAGTTTGCAGAGACACTCCGAGATAAGAAAGCATCCTTCTCTGAGACAGCAAAGAAGCAGTTAAAAGAAATGATTGAGGAGACTGCGAAAAGCTATTTCTATGCACTGGATGCATTTAAAGAGCAGAGCCATGAGAAGGCACTGCGCGTTATTGAAAAAGAGACAAAAGTGGATGACCTTGAGGTGAAACTGCGGAGCCGTCATATTAAGAGACTGTCTAATAATGAATGTAATACAGAAGCGGGTATTGTATTCTTAGATACGCTGGTTTGTATGGAACGTATTTCTGACCATGCAAGAAATATCGCAGAAGAAGTACTTGAAGAGTAATCAGCGGATAAAACTCGCAAAGTGTATTTTATCCGTTGTGAGTAAGACATCTGGACTCGAATAAAAAAATTGGGTAAAAAATGTCATGTATCAGCAAGAACCGGTACATGACATTTTTTGTGCCTTTGTTTACATTTTACATGAATATCGAATTTTAATCATTATAAGACTTTTCGTGAACTTCCGACAGCCATTCCAAGGCCTGCGTAAGTCCATCTGCGGAAAATTCAAATTTCTTCCATTCTTTCTTCTCATCAGCAGTCTTCTCAAAACAATATGGTTCCGGATAGGTACATGCTTTTAATGTATCCTCATCTTTTTGCAATAAATAGCGCATACCGTGATGAGAACCGGTATAGACTTCTTTCTTTAAAAATTGTAAAGATAATCCGATTGGTTCCAGCATGATAAAACTCCTTTTTATTCTTCTATAATATGGATTTCCAGATAATCAAAATCAATAGAATCTACAAAATTATCCTGATAAAATCTTGTCTTATCGTGGCGTTTAAATTCATCTATCGTAGATTCCAGCCAGATTGGTTTGCTGAGATCAAATTCATAGCAGATCTCTTCCAGTGCGTGAAAGATCTTATGGGTTCTTGTATCATCTGAATCATCACAGATCACAGTGTCCCGAAGCATATGATTGTCTTTAAATTCTTTGCCCCATAAACGAAACATAAGTGTTCCCTCGCTTTCCTGATAATGAAATGAGTATAGTCGTTTTCTGAGAAAAAGTAAACACTTTTAGAGAGTAAACTTTTTATGGAAGTTGCTTTTTGGCAGAAGCTATGATAGGATTTTCCTAAATGACAAGACACATAACAATACAGATGATGTATTGGGTGTAATTATGAGGTGGGAAAATGGAAAAAGTAAAGAAAGTGTTGGATCGGATTTTTATTGAAGGGCTAAGTGCGATGGCGCAGGGCTTGTTTGCAACGCTGATCATCGGCACGATCATTCAGCAGATCGGAAGTTTTATTCCCGGGCAGGCAGGAACGATACTGTTTGTAATTGGCAAAGTAGCTGCGTCTCTGACAGGAGCAGGAATTGGTGTTGCAGTTGCTTACAAATTTAATGAAAGCCCGCTGGTTGTTGTATCTGCGGCAACAGCAGGTATGACAGGCGCATTTGCAAGTAAATTGCTGGCAGGAACAGTTCTGGTTGACGGAGCAATGGTTTATTCAGGTCCGGGAGAACCATTAGGTGCATTCCTTGCAGCGTATGTAGGGATTTATTTCGGACATCTTGTTTCCGGAAAAACGAAAGTGGATATTCTTGTAACACCAATTATAAGCATCGGAACAGGTTCTGCTGTAGGGCTGATCCTTGGACCGCCGATTTCCGGATTTATGGTGTGGCTTGGTTCGGTTATTAACTGGGGAACAGAACAGCAGCCATTTTTGATGGGAATCATTGTTTCTGTACTGATGGGAATGATACTGACATTGCCGATCAGTTCGGCGGCACTGGGAATTATTTTGAATTTATCCGGTCTGGCAGCAGGAGCGGCGACGATAGGCTGCTGTTGTAATATGGTTGGATTTGCCGTGGCAAGCTACAGAGAGAATAAGATTGGAGGACTGCTTGCACAGGGAATTGGAACTTCTATGCTGCAAGTCCCGAATATTGTAAGAAAACCGATAATCTGGTTTCCGGTGATCCTGTCCAGCGCGGTTTTAGGACCGACAGGCACAGTTCTTCTGCATATGACAGGTAATGCAACCGGATCAGGAATGGGAACGGCAGGATTGGTAGGGCAGATCATGACCTGGCAGACGATGATCGCAAGTGAGACAGGAGCGGTTGTATTGTTAAAGATTCTGCTGATACAGATTGTGCTTCCGGCAGTCGTAACACTGGGAATCAGTGAATGGATGCGAAAAAAAGGATGGATTCAATTCGGAGACATGAAATTGGATTTCTAAATGCACAGGACATGAATTCATGGTATACTGTTAAGAGGTAACGAAAGAAGAGAAAACAGAAAGCGGGGATGTTAGCAATGATAGGAACCGGAAGAATTCATGTATATTACGGAACAGGAAAAGGCAAGACAACAGCGGCAGTAGGACAGGTGATCCGGGCAGCGGGGAGCGGACTTAAGGTTCTGATGTTTCAATTCATGAAGAACAATTCTTCCAGTGAGCGTGCAATCCTGGAGCAGATTCCGAATGTAACGTGCCTTCCGGGCAGGGATAAGATCAAATTTTACAATCAGATGAATTCTGATGAACGGGCAGAATTAAAGCATTATAACACGAAAGCATTAGATGAGATAATCAAATTCTGTAGTCCGTTTGACGTATTATTTTTAGATGAGATACTGTGCGCAGTTTCTCTGAATCTTCTGAATGAAGATAAACTGATGAGTTTTCTGGAGCATAAGCCGAGAGGACTGGAGATCATTATGACCGGACATGAAGTGTCAGACCGGATCATCCGTGCTTCCGATTATGTGACGGAGATGAAAAAAGTAAAACATCCATATGACAAGGGACAGTCAGCAAGAGAAGGAATCGAATATTAATCCTTAAAAATCTATTAAAACAGGAACAATTTCTGGCCGCTTATGTTATACTCTTCGGGTGCCGCAAGAAGCTTCGAAGGACGGAAGGAGAGAGGCAATCGTGGAGAATGCAATTAAGAATTACGAAGATGTGGACAGCTGGAAGACCATTATGTTTCTTTATAATTCCGCGTTAAAGGAAGTAGGAACGAAACTGGAGATTCTAAATGACGAATTCCAGCATGTACATCAGTACAATCCGATCGAGCACATTAAGACACGTGTGAAGACACCGGAGAGTATTGTGAAGAAGTTAAAAAGATACGGGTATGAGACATCCATAGAGAATATGGTAAAATACATCAACGATATTGCAGGAGTAAGATTGATCTGTTCATTTACTTCTGATATATACAGATTGGCAGAGATGATTGGAAACCAGAGTGATTTAAAGGTATTATCGATCAAAGATTATATTAAGAATCCGAAAGCAAGCGGCTACAAGAGCTATCACATGCTTGTATCGGTTCCGATTTTCCTGTCAGACAGTGTTGTAGATACAAAGGTAGAGATCCAGATCCGGACGATCGCGATGGATTTCTGGGCAAGTCTGGAGCATAAGATTTATTACAAATTTGAGGGAAATGCGCCGGAATATATCAGCCGGGATCTCAGAGAGTGTGCAGATATGGTGTCAACACTGGATGAGAAGATGCTGTCGTTAAATGAGGCGATCCAGGCGTATGTAGAAGAACAGGAAGAATTAAAAGGACGGAAGAAAAGTGAAGTATCCTAATATTTATCCGGGCAGTTTTATAGACAGACCGAACCGGTTTATTGCTTATGTGGAATGTGCCGGTCGTACAGAGACTGTCCATGTGAAAAATACAGGACGCTGTGCGGAACTTTTGCAGCCGGAGGTACCGGTGTATATACAGAAAAGCGATAACCCTGAGCGTAAGACAGGATGGGATCTTATCGCAGTAGAGAAAGGCGACAGACTTATCAATATGGATTCCCAGGCGCCGAATAAGGTAGCGCAGGAATGGCTCTGCGCCGGTGGACTGGTGCCGGATCCGGTACTTGTAAAGCCGGAGTACACATACGAGAATTCCAGATTTGATTTCTATGTGGAGACGAAGAATCAGAAGATTCTGGTGGAAGTTAAAGGAGTTACATTGGAAGAAGACGGTGTAGTCCGGTTTCCGGATGCGCCGAGTGAACGTGCCGTAAAGCATGTACAGGAATTAAAGAAAGCAAGAAAAGCGGGGTACGAAGCGTACGTCTTGTTTGTGATACAGATGAAAGGTGTACGCTATTTTACGCCAAACAGGCAGACACATCCGGAATTTGCGGAAGCCTTACAGGAAGCCGCGGATGCAGGAGTAAAGATCCTGGCAAGAGACTGTGTAGTGACGACAGACAGCATGACGCTTGCGGATGAAGTTCCGGTTGTGCTTGGACAGCCTGAGCTTCATGAGATGGCAGAACCATTAACCGGATGGTACAGGAAATACCACCGTGACCTTCCGTGGAGACATCACCCGGATCCGTACAGAATATGGATATCAGAGATTATGCTGCAGCAGACAAGGGTAGAAGCGGTGAAGGGATATTATGATCGCTTTTTACAAGCGTTGCCGACAGTGAAGGATCTGGCAGAGGCGCCGGAAGACAAGCTACTCAAATTGTGGGAAGGTTTAGGGTATTACAACCGGGTACGCAACATGCAGAAAGCAGCAATCCAGATCATGGAAGAGTATGGCGGTGAATTTCCGGCAGATTATGAGAAAATCCTTGAACTGAAAGGGATCGGAAGCTATACGGCAGGAGCAATCAGTTCATTTGCGTTTGGAATTCCGAAACCGGCAGTAGACGGCAATGTGTTGCGTGTAGTAACAAGAGTTCTGGCAGATGATGCAGATATTATGAAGCAGAGCACGAAGAAGAGGTTGGAGAAAGCGCTCGAAGAAGTCATCCCGGCAGATGCGGCCAGTGATTTTAATCAGGGACTGATCGAGCTGGGAGCGATTGTCTGTGTGCCAAATGGCGAACCAAAATGCGGAGAATGTCCACTTAAGAATATATGCCGTGCAGAAAAAGAGGGGCTGACAGATAAGTTACCGGTGAAGAAAAAAGCAAAAGCAAGGCGGATTGAGAAAAAGACCGTTTTTCTGTTTGAAGATCTGCAGGAGATTGCTATCCGCAAAAGGCCGGCAAAAGGATTGCTTGCCGGACTCTATGAACTGCCGAATGTAGAAGGGCATCTGACAAGAAAAGAGGCAGAAAACTATTGCCGTTCTATTGGACTTATGCCGGTAAGAATTAAAAAATTACCGGATGCAAAGCACATTTTCAGCCATGTGGAGTGGCAGATGAAAGGTTATCAGATTCAGGTGGATGAGTTGGAGAAGACAAACGAGAAAGGATTTTTGTTCATACATCCGGGAGAGATCCGGGAGAAATATTCCATCCCATCTGCATTTGCAGCATATACGAAGGACATTATATGATACCAGAATACCAAGTTCGGCACGGAACAATACGCGGGTATCAGAAAAAGAAGAGGAGTGTGATTAGAAGATTACACTCCACGAAAATAAAAAAGAATCGCAATTGACAGATTGGTTTATAGAGATCAGTCAACTGCGATTCTTTTTATTTTAATATTATATTTTATCCTAGATCGGCTGCTGTGACAGCTTCGGTGCCCGCTTTGTCTGTGTTACATAGATCAGCGGATAAATCATAAAGGTAAGTGCCACTGCTGCGATCACATCCGTTACAGAGTGCTGCTTTAAGAACATGGTAGACAGAACAATCAGTCCGGCAAGTCCGTAAGAAACAAACTGGATACCGCGGTGTTTTTTCAGTGCCTGGCTGTGTCCGATGGCGATAGCAGCGCCAAGTGAATTATATACATGAATACTTGGCAGTACATTCGTCGGTGTATCGGTGCTGTAAAGCTGTTGTACCAGTCTTGTAAAAACAGTATCGTTCGCAAATGTGTGCGGACGCAGGTTTAATTCATTTGGAAATACTGTGCAGATGATCAGGAAGATCGTCATTCCAGTGAATAAAAATGCTGTAAGCTGGTAATATCCTTTCTTATCCGTAAAGAAGAAATATGCGATCGTTACAGCAATAAATAAAAACCATAACAGATACGGAACAATAAAATATTCTACAAACGGGATATAATCGTCAAGTGGTGAGTGGATCAGATAGTAATGGCTGAATCTGTGCTTCTCCAGATAACAGAACCAAGGCATGTAGATAAAGCTATATAATAAAACCCATGCATGACGATACCGCAGGATAAATTGTTTGATTTTCGTAATGGATTGCATAATTACGCCCCTTTATATAACAAGTCTTATCTAAAGATTAGCTAAGTTTCTCAACGGATTATAACATGAAAAGATAGAATCAACAACAATGTTCATCTATTCTTAATAATTTTCACCATGTTTTTCGAAAATCTGCATATCATAACAGCGTTTGCCTTCCAGCAATGCCTCAGGTGTACGAAGTGTCCAGACAGCTGTAGGTGTTCCAAAGAATTTCCGTAAGAAAGAAACAGTAAATTTAGGAAGGTTTTTCAGTTTATAAGAAATAAAATCCGGTCTGCCAAGAAAATTAAGAAGCAGGTTTTCGGCAAGAAAACGTAAAAACCAGAGTTCTTTCAGAGGATCCTTCGTAAGTCTGGAAGAAAGCTGTCCACGCAGAACTTCCGGAGCATGCCTGCGATACCAGAAAAGTCCCATCGTATTAAAAGACTGAATCATATAATTTCCATGATAACAGGAAAGGGCCTTATGAACATGCTGACAGATAGCGGTGGAACGACCGGGAATTTTCAATTCGATCAGAAGAGGTACCTGTCCGTTTACCAGTGACAGAACATCTTCAAACAGAGGAATCTGTTCTTCCGTATCCTGGAGACGGCATGTTTTCAGCTCCGGAACTGTCAAATCTTCGATCGTGCCGGATTTTTTACAGACACGGTTCAGAGTATCATCGTGGAAAACAACCAGTCTGCCATCTTTGGTGAGATGAACATCCAGCTCAATGCCATAACCGTGGGAAAGCGCCTGCCGGAACGCGGGCATAGAATTTTCTGGAATTCCATTTTCAATACTGTGATATCCACGATGAGCAAAACAGGTTCCACGATACAATTTTAAAAGTTCCTGCCGTTTGCCTGTCCGGGGGAAAAGTAAAAAGAGAACAAATAAACACAGACAAACAATAAAAATGAGTATTCCGTGATACATAAAATACATCTCCTTAACTTAAAATCAGACGAATTTTCTCAGGTTCCAGAGAACAGGTAATTTCTCGTTTTAAATATACCGGTTCTCCGTCTGTATGGACCGCAAGTGGTTTCGGGCTGGTAAAAGTTGCTTTTTTACATTGATATGTATGGATTCCTTTGAAAAATACATGCCATCCTTTAAAAGCGGTTGGCAAAAGCATAAGAATGACAGCTTTCGGGAATCCTTCTACTACAATAACATCCAGAATATCATCAGAAGGATCTGCTTTTGGACAGAAACGGAATCCACCGCCCTCTGTGCGCTGATTCATAGCCGCAGCGAAATAAACTTTGTGAAAAAGTATTTCTTCTGTATCACCGGACAGCTCCGTAAGCCGAATGTGCATATCACAGGGTGTCATGGTGAAAATCTGGGAAAGTGCAACGCCAACGTAGGATAGTTTTCCAAGATGCAGCTTATTAAGAAATCGTTTCAGCGGAGAGACGATTACCTGATGGCAGACAGCGGCATCAAATCCAAGACCGGAACTGACAGCAAAACGGCGCCGGCAATAAGGCTTGCTGTCTGTTTCATATTCTGTCACTCCGATATTTAAGTATGCAAAACGGGAAGGCTTAAGGATATGTTTAAGTGCTGTGAGTGGATCCCGGGAAAGTCCCATGCTCCTTGCAAAATCATTGCTGGACCCAATCGGAATGTATCCAAGTGTGATGCCGGACAGATCGCTGATGCCGTCAATGACTTCATTTAAAGTGCCGTCACCGCCAAGAACAATCAGTGTTTCCAAAGATGGATCGGCACACAAATGAGCGGCAAGCTTCGAGGCATGCCGCTGATATTTAGTGAAAAAGACCTGATAAGAGATCTCGTTCTCTTTCAGATATTGTTCCAGTGTGTTCCAGACAGTCTGACCGAGGCCGCTTCTAGAACCGGGATTTACAAGAAAAGTGTACATGATTTAAAATGCTCCGTTCAGATAAGTCTCCAGACTTCGCTTCATATTTCCTTCAAAATCCGCATGTCCTTCTTTCAGACACCATTCAAAAACGTTACCGATCACGATCATACGGATATCGGTTGTAAGAGCTTCCAGATCTCCGGATATCTGTAAAATTCCGGCATCCATGCATTTCTGCAGATAATTGTGGACCGTAACGATCGGATAAGGACGCTCCGTACGGATGAGCGGGTTCAGAGACTGGTTCTTTGGTGTATAGTAATTCGACATAAATTCTACGCCCAGATCCTGGCAGTAATGTACATAATTCAGATAGACGTAGATGATCGCTTCTTTAGCTTCAGCCGGAGAAGCCGGAAGATCAAGAAAATCCGGATTGATGCTCGGCTGCTCTTCTATATAATAAGAAAGAAGATCGTCTTTTGTTTTGAAATGATGATAAAAACTTCCGTTGGAAACCCCAGCTTCGTCACAGATATTTTTAATCGACAATGCTTCATATCCGTCTTTTTGTAAAATATTTTTGGCAGCGGCGAAAATCCGAGCTTTCGTTTCCATAGACTTCTGCTGCTGCTTGGACAATGGTTTTGTTTGTACTGTTTGATTCATGATGATCAAGAATCTCCTTTTTCTTTTATGATAACCTTAAGTATAACATAATAAATAGCTGTTTTCAATAAAACAGAGTGAACTCTGTATTTACTGTTCCATTGCAAGAAAGAGACATTTTCGCTATAATAAGAAAGATTGTGGAAAGCCACAGAAAGTAACATTCAGAAAGGATATAATTATGGATATCAATCAGAAGATTACAGAAGAATTAGGCGTAAAAAAGTGGCAGGTAGAAGCGGCTGTAAAATTGATCGATGAAGGTAATACAATTCCATTTATCGCCAGATACAGAAAAGAAGCAACTGGTACACTGGACGACGAACAGCTTCGTAAATTATATGAAAGACTGACCTATTTACGGAATCTAGAGGAGAAGAAAGAACAGGTACTGGCAAGTATAGAAGAACAGGGAAAATTGACAGAAGAGCTGAAAGCAAAGATCGTTGCGGCACAGACACTGGTCGTGGTAGAAGATCTCTACCGTCCGTATCGCCCGAAACGAAGAACCCGTGCGACGATTGCGAAGGAAAAGGGACTGGAGCCACTGGCAGCACTGATTACTTTACAGAAAGCAAAAGAGCCGCTGGAGAAGCTGGCAGAAGACTATGTTAATAAAGAAAAAGGTGTAGAGACAGTCAAAGATGCGCTGGACGGCGCGAAGGATATTCTCGCAGAAGCAGTGTCTGATGAAGCGGCATACAGAAGCTGGATCCGTAAGAGAACCATGCAGAAAGGAACTCTTATTTCCACTGCAAAGGACGAAAAACAGGAGTCGGTTTATGAGATGTATTACGAATTTGAAGAAGCACTCAGCAAGCTGGCGGGACACCGCATCCTTGCGCTGAACCGTGGAGAGAAAGAGAAGTTCCTGACTGTAAAAGTAGAAGCACCGCAGGATGATATCTTACGATATCTGGAAAAACAGATCATCCGCACAGATAATCCGTATACGACTCCGGTACTTCAAGAAGTAGCAGAGGACAGTTATAAACGTCTGATCGCACCGGCAATCGAGCGGGAGATCCGGAGTGAACTGACGGAAAAAGCAGAGGATGGAGCAATCGAAGTGTTCGGAAAGAACTTAGAGCAGCTTCTCATGCAGCCTCCAATCACAGGAAGAACCGTGCTTGGCTGGGATCCGGCATTCCGAACCGGATGTAAACTTGCAGTTGTAGATCCGACCGGAAAAGTTATCGGTACAACAGTCATCTATCCTACTGCACCGACAACACCGAAGAAGATCCAGGCGTCCAAAGATTTATTAAAGAAGATCATTCCGAAGTATCACGTATCACTGATCTCAGTAGGAAATGGAACTGCATCCAGAGAATCTGAGCAGTTTATCGTAGAGTTATTAAAAGAGATTCCGGAAAAAGTAGAGTATATCATTGTAAATGAAGCAGGAGCTTCTGTATATTCGGCAAGTAAACTTGCTTCAGAAGAGTTCCCGAATTTTGATGTCGGGCAGAGAAGTGCAGCGTCCATTGCAAGACGACTGCAGGATCCGCTTGCTGAGCTTGTGAAGATCGATCCGAAATCGATCGGAGTCGGACAGTATCAGCATGACATGAACCAGAAGAAATTAAGCGAAGCACTTTCCGGTGTTGTAGAAGATTGCGTAAATAAAGTCGGTGTCGATCTGAATACAGCATCCGCACCGTTGCTTTCCTATATCTCCGGTATTTCTTCTGCGATTGCCAAAAATATCGTTGTATATCGTGAAGAAAATGGCAAATTTACAAACCGGAAACAATTATTAAAAGTAGCAAAGCTGGGACCGAAAGCATTTGAACAGTGTGCAGGTTTTATGCGTATCCAGGACGGAGATAATCCGTTAGATGCTACCAGCGTGCATCCGGAGTCCTATGCGGCAGCAGAAGAACTGTTGAAGAAGCAGGGATTTTCCGTAGATGATATCAAAGGAGGAAAACTGACAGGATTATCACTTACGATCCGTGATAAAAAACGTCTGGCAGAAGAGCTTGGAATCGGTGAGATCACACTGGAAGATATTGTAAAAGAATTGGAGAAACCGGGAAGAGATCCGCGAGATGAGATGCCAAAACCGATCCTCCGCACGGATGTTCTGGAAATGAAAGACCTGACAGAAGGCATGGTATTAAAAGGAACAGTGAGAAATGTCATTGATTTTGGAGCCTTTGTTGACATCGGTGTCCATCAGGACGGACTGGTACACATTTCAGAATTAAGCGATAAGAAATTTGTAAAACATCCACTGGAAGTAGTAAGCGTTGGTGATATCGTGGATGTCAAAGTTTTAAGTGTGGATCTTAAGAAAAAGAGAATCCAGCTGACAATGAAAGGTATTCAATAAAATAATTTTACAAAAGTAATTTAATAAAAAATACAAAAAAGCGAGAGGTGTTTAGTATGCAGAAAAATTGGGGAAAAACATTGTTCACACTTGCCGGAGTATTATTGGGGAATATCATTCTGGCATTTGCAGTTGCAGCATTTATCGTACCAACAGGTATTGTCATGGGAGGCGCAACCGGTATTGCACTTACGATCACACATTATGTGCCGATGTCCCTATCGGTTGTATTATTAGGTGTAAACGTCATATTGTTCCTGTCAGGAGCTTTTATACTCGGAAAAAAATTTGCAGTTACAACGATTGTAAGTACATTTTTATATCCGCTTTGCCTGTCAGTTGTCCAGAAGATACCGGGAATTACAACGCTGACAGATAATCAGCTGCTGTCCGCAATTTATGCGGGAGTGCTTATGGGAATTGGAATTGGTATCATTGTAAGAGTTGGTGCTTCTACAGGCGGAACCGATATCATAGCACTGATCCTGAACAAAGTGGCACATATTCCACTGGCACCGCTTATGTATGTGGTTGATTTTATTGTGCTTTCTTCACAGATCCTCTTTTCTAATTCAGAACAGGTGATGTACGGTATTTTGAATCTGGTGCTGACAACGGTACTACTAAATAAGGTGATGCTGCTTGGAACTTCACAGATACAGTTGTTTATCATATCTGAGAAATACGAAGAGATCCGGGAAGATTTATTATCCAAGCTCGATCTTGGAACAACGATGATCTATATTGAAAACGGTTATCGTCATGAAAAACAGAAAGGTGTTATGTGCATCATTCCGAACCGGAAACTGTATTCCACAAAAGAAATGATCCACAGCATCGATCCGTACGCATTTATTACGATCACACAGATCAATGAAGTGCGAGGTCAGGGATTTACTTTCGAACGTATCCGTTATCAGGAACTTCCGGAAGACCGGAAGTCGGCAGGTGACAGACAGTCTTAGATTTTTGAAAGTCAGACATAATGGATGTTTGTGTGAGATAATACTTCGGAAAAGTTTCACTTGCAATTTAAGAAGTACAGCACTATAATAAAAAACAAAGAGAAAGATTCTTCGGGGTCGGGTGAAAGTCCCAACCGGCGGTATAGTCCGCGACCCGGTATGATACGTACCGGCTGAATCGGTGTAATTCCGATACCGACAGTAAAGTCTGGATGAGAGAAGAGTTATGCATAGAAAAAGCAATATTATTACCCCGGTATTTTGTTTGATACCGGGGTTTTATTGTTGCAATAGGAAATTGATTTTCTTACTATATAAAAACTTCAGCAAGATGTAATGCATAGTTCCGGAAGTTTTCTTTCTAAATATAAGTATTTTAAAGGAGACCAACATATGAGTACAAGTACAAAAACAATGGCAGCAGCACAGACAAAGAACAGGACAAAGATCCGTGTAATGGCACAGGTTGGAATGTTATCTGCAATTGCATTAGTATTAATGCTTTTCGAGATTCCGCTTCCGTTTGCACCATCTTTTTACGAGATCGATTTCAGTGAAGTTCCGGTATTAGTCGGATGTTTTGCAATGGGACCATTGGCAGGAGCAACGATTGAATTCATCAAGATCATTCTGAACTTTGCGGTAAATGGAACCATGACAGCAGGGGTAGGTGAGATTGCTAACTTCCTGATCGGATGCGCATTTGTGGTACCGGCAGGTCTGATCTACAAGAAAAAGCATAACCGCACAGGCGCTATCGTTGGTATGATTAGCGGAACATTATTTATGACAATCCTTGGATGTTTCCTTAATGCATACGTATTATTACCGGCTTATGCAAAAGCGTTCCAGATGCCGATGGATGCACTGGTTGGCATGGGAACAGCAGTGAACAGCCACATTACAAGCGTTACAACGCTTGTAATCTTTGCAATCGTGCCATTTAACCTGTTAAAAGGTGTGCTGGTATCGTTGATCGTATTTTTGATCTATAAGAAGATCAGCCCGATATTCCATATGGGAAGATAGAAGAAAATATTAGATAATGATGAAAAAAAGAAGGACAGAGCCTTGATTTTTAGGGTTCTGTCCTTGCTTGTATTATAATGCAGTTTTCAGCAAGTTGCCATCTGGTGGGAAATACAGGTTTTAATTTTTTTGAAAAAATATCCAAAAAAACTAGAACCAGGCTTCAAAAAATCTGTGAATCTCTTGAAATATTCCCGTAACCGTGTATAATAAACTTTGTTCGGTAATTTTGAACATAAAGTATAGTAATAGAAAACTCCAGAACGAAAATATATCTCGGAGGTGATAGGGTGGATATCGGAAAGAAATTGAAAGAACTGCGTTTGCAAAATGACCTGACGCTGAATGATCTGGCATCCAGAAGCGAGCTGTCAAAAGGCTTTCTGTCCCAGGTGGAGAGAAATCTGACAACGCCGAGTATCGCAACGCTGGAAGATATTCTGGAAGCGCTTGGAAGTAATCTGTCAGACTTTTTCCATGAGGAAGAAGAGCATCAGATTGTATTCGGACAGCAGGATTTTTTTGTGGATGAACAGGAAGGTTTTCAGATTGAGTGGATTGTGCCTAATGCACAAAAGAACCAGATGGAGCCTATTATTTTAACATTGGCGCCACATCAGAAAAGCCGGGAAGTGTCGGCGTTTCAGGGAGAAGAATTTGGCTATGTATTAAAAGGCAGCATAACAATTGTGCGTGGCAAGAAGAAATATAAAGTAAAGGCGAAGGAAACGTTTTATATGGATGGTTCCAGAAGCCATTATTTATATAATCATGGGAGCGGGGAAGCAAAAGTATTGTGGATCACCAACCCGCCGATGTTTTAAACAGACGAGAACGATAAAAGGCTGAGATATTATAGCTGACAGATTATAGAAGGGAGACGTGAGATGGAAGAGAATAAGATCATTGAATTCCGCAACATTGTCAAAAGTTTTGACAGCCAGGTTGTGTTAAAAGGAATCAATCTTGACATTTATGAAAATGAATTTGTAACACTGCTCGGGCCAAGTGGCTGCGGTAAGACAACACTTCTTCGGATTCTGGGAGGATTCCTGGAAGCAGACGAAGGAAGTGTGATTTTTGATGGCGAGGAGATCAGTAATAAGCCGCCGTATGAGCGGGAACTGAACACGGTGTTTCAGAAATACGCACTCTTTCCACATCTGAGTGTTTATGAAAATATTGCATTTGGGCTTAAGATAAAAAAAGTCGGAAAAGACATCATTGACCAGAAAGTCATGAAGATGTTAAAGCTTATCGGACTGGAAGGATTTGAAGACAAGAATACAACACTGCTTTCAGGAGGCCAGCAGCAGCGTGTTGCAATTGCAAGAGCGCTTGTCAATGAGCCGAAAGTGCTGCTTCTTGATGAGCCGCTTGCTGCGCTTGACCTGAAACTCAGAAAAGAGATGCAGTATGAGTTGAAACGGATCCAGCAGGAGGTCGGTATCACCTTTATTTTCGTAACACATGATCAGGAAGAGGCACTTACGATGTCGGATAAGATCGTTGTTATGAAAAATGGTGAGATCCAGCAGATCGGTTCGCCGCAGGATATTTACAATGAACCGGCAAACCGTTTCGTAGCGAACTTTATCGGTGAAAGCAACATTTTATCAGGAACGATGATAGATGATTATAAAGTCATGTTTGATGATATTGTATTTGACTGCGTGGATTATGGATTTAAGAAGAATGAAAAAGTAGACGTTGTCATCCGTCCGGAAGATATTGATATTGTAGATGTAAAAGACGGTAAGATGACCGGAGAAGTTTTGAGTGTGCTGTTCAAAGGTGTTCATTATGAAATCATGGTGGAGACAGTTCCGGGGACCAGCGTTACGGTAAATATGCGTGTCATCCGCAACCACGAAGTGACAAGTGAAGACGGAAAAGAAAAAATCAGTGCAAACAACTTCTATGTTGATGTTGACGATGTGGAAGAAATGGATGATAAAGAGATTATCGCGTTCTCCAATGCGCAGGCATGGGAAGTAGAGACAGATGATTATATATCCATTGCAAAAGTAGAATACGAACTGGAGAAAGAAGAAGGACAGTATCCGGTTACATTTACAACCGCAGATGGAACAAGCATCGAGAGAACAATCTTTGTAGTCAACCAGCCGTTCGTTAAGAATGAAAAGGCAAATGAAGCGGTTATGGCGTTCAACTTCTTCAAAACAGTAGATGAGATCAATGATTCACAGGCATTGGATACAGATCTGAAAACATGGGCAAATGCACAGGGCTGGAAGTTAAGCGATGAAGATCAAAGTGTGGACATCAGTGTAGATTATGACTTTGAACCGGAAGAAGTGACAGAAGGTGTATATCAGATCACATTTTCAACAACCGGTCGCGAATTTAAGATCCATACGACTGATTATTCGGAGGAAGGACAGGAGGTCGGCCTGACATTCTTCCCGGAAGATATTCATGTCATGTCAAAGGTGGTGTACTAGATGAAACGTTTTCAGCAGCTTGCATGGCCGTATATCGTGTGGGCAGTGATGATGCTTGTTCTTCCGATGGCACTGATCGCACTGTATTCTGTAATGAATCAAGGCAACAGCATCATTTCTTTCTCGTTCACACTGGAACATTATGCCAAATTTTTTACCGATCCGGATTTCTTATTAATCCTCTGGCGTTCCATACTGATTGCGGTGAAGACAACCGTTTTATGTCTGCTTCTCGGCTATCCGATCGCATATTATATAGCAAGAAGCACAGAAAAAGTACAGAATATATTGATTTTATGCATTACACTGCCGATGTGGATCAACATGCTTGTGCGAACATACGCATGGATCGGACTTCTGAGCAACGGTGGTATTTTTCAGAAAATACTTGGATTTTTCGGACTTGGAAATGTAGAGCTTCTCTATACAGAGGGCGCCGTACTGCTCGGTATGGTATATAACTTCCTTCCGTTTATGATCCTGCAGATCCAGACGTCCTTAAGCAAGATGGATTATTCGCTGATCGAAGCGAGTGCGGATCTCGGGGCCAGTCCCGCACAGACTTTCCGCAGAATTACTTTGCCACTTTCCATGCCGGGAGTAATTAATGGAATTACGCTCGTATTCCTTCCGGCAGTCAGCTCGTTCTTTATTCCGAAGCTGCTTGGAGGCGGTCAGTATTTCCTCATCGGAAATATGATCGAAAACCAGTTTATCACAGTCGGAGAGTGGAATTTTGGAAGTGCGGTGTCTATGATCATGGCGATTATTATGATGCTTCTGATGATGGCTGTACGGAAAGTGGAGCAGCATAATCAGGGCGGAAAGGGGGTATAAAAGATGAAACAAAAGAAACGACGGATCGGGAAGATCTTGATGGTACTTTCAGTCATCTTTTTCTACCTTCCGATATTATATATGATTATTTTTTCATTTAACGATGGAAAATCACTGACAAGCTTTACCGGATTTTCACTGCGCTGGTACCGGCATATGCTGGATTCCAGCGATATGATGGAGGCGCTCTCTACAACATTCAGTGTGGCGGTGCTGGCTACAATTATTTCCACAATTGTAGGAACAATTTCTGCAATTGGAATAAGTAAGTCAAAAAAAGTTGTGCGTGATCTGATGGATCAGGTCAATAATCTGCCGCTTATGAACCCGGAAATTGTAACAGCGATTGGCTTTATGCTGTTATTTATCACATTCCGTGTGGAAAAAGGCTATGTGACGATGCTGCTTGCGCACATTGCATTCTGTATCCCATATGTCATGCTTTCCGTGATGCCGAAGATCCGCTCACTGGATCCGAACCTGGCAGATGCGGCAATGGACCTTGGGGCGACACCGTGGCAGGCTCTGACGAAAGTTATTGTGCCACAGATCACACCGGGAATCGTGTCCGGAGCGCTGATTGCATTTACCATGTCCGTAGATGATTTTATCATTTCTTATTTCGTAACCGGACAAGGTGTAAAGAACTTAAGTATTATGGTGTATACAATGAGCAAACGTGTGAATCCGAGCATTAACGCCATTTCTACGCTTGTTGTTATGATTATTACGATCGTACTTCTGGTGATCAATATTATGCCAATGCTGGCAAGCAAAAGAAAGAAGACAGATGTAGTCAGAAGAAGGAGAATGTGGATACCGGTCACAGCCGTCTGTGCGGCGCTGGTTGCGGTCATATGTGTTGCGCAGTTCGGTGGAGCACAGAACAAACGTCCGTTTGAAGGACAGACACTCAGGATTTATAACTGGGGAGAATATGTCGGTGAACATATCATTCAGGACTTTGAAAAAGAAACCGGTGCGAAAGTTATGCTGGAGAACTTTGATTCCAATGAACAGATGTACATCAAAGTCGCAAATAAAGAAGCGTATGATATTCTCGTTCCGAGTGATTATATGATTGAGCGTCTGATTTCCGAAGGATATTTACAAAAACTGGATAAATCAAAGCTGACCTGTATGGATAAGCTGAATAAAGCGGTCAAAGGACTGCCATATGATCCGAAAAATGAATATTCGGTTCCGTATTTCTGGGGAACTGTCGGGATTGTCTATGACAAGACAAAGGTATCCGAAGAAGATTTGAAAAAAGAAGGTTATAACATTTTCCTGGATCAGAAATACAAAGGAGATATTTACCTGTATGATTCAGAGAGAGATTCTTTCATGATGGCGTTAAAGTCACTTGGATATTCGATGAATACCAGTGATCAGGGAGAGATTGATAAGGCTTACCAGTGGCTCCTGAAATGCGTGGGAACGATGAAGCCGGAGATCGTGACGGATGAGATCATCGATAATATGGCACAGGCGAGAAAAGCGCTGGGACTTATCTATTCCGGAGATGCAACTTATGTCATGGCGGAAAATCCGAAAATGGGATACTATCTTCCAGACAGCGGAACAAATCAGTGGTCCGATGCGATGGTTATTCCGAAAAATGCCAAAAACGTTGAACTTGCGCATGCATTTATCAATTATGCAAGTGATTACGACGGCGCATATGATAACTCTAGCTATGTTGGCTATACATCTGCCAACAAAAAGGTTATGGAGGATTTACACGGCAAAGGTGGCGAGTTCGAAGGAATCGACGCATATATTCCGAGAACGGATAATAAAAAAGATGAAGTCTTTGAATACAATGAGAAGACGAAGAAGATCATCAGCAATCTGTGGAGCAAAGTGAAGATTGCAGCAAGTAATAAGTAGATAGGTTTTTGGCACATCCAATATATGTAAGTATTGGCAAGGGGAAAGATTGCTGCAGGTAATAAGTGAATAGAGATTCTCGGATTAAGGAATGGACTGAGAAAAGGAATAAGAGCCTGACTTCAAAGTGATAATCCATAAAATAATGGAAATAGCTTAAGAAAGTTCAGGCTCTTATAGTATGCATTATTAATATAACCGGTCGTTAATGTGCTGAAGAATTTGAAAATTATATTTTAACACAGTTCAAACAGTTTCTGTCATATTAATCCCTCGACTGTGAAGAAAAGTCTGTAAATAAGATTCTTCTATGATAATGAAGAGCGAAAAGCTCCCGGTATCAAGGAAATTACAGATCCTCGGAAAATATCGCCGTACTCCGCTTCAGAATTCCTTTCATATATGCAATTGCAGTTCCGTAGTTTGTGATCGGTACACCGGCATCTTCTGCACATTTCAGACGATATTTCATTTCACGCTCATTCAGTGTGCATCCACCACAGTGGATAATTAATTGATACTTATCCACATCCGGTGGAAATTCTGTTCCGCTCTTGAAATCAAATTCCACATTTTCCCCCGTGTATTCACGAATCCAGTTCGGAAGCTTTACCGTCCCGATATCTTCGCACTGACGGTGGTGTGTACAACCCTCACAGATGAGGATACGGTCACCGTCTGAAAGTTTATCAAGTGCACTGGCACCGCGTACAACCGTATCCAGATTTCCTTTATATCTTGCAAATAAGATTGAAAAAGAAGTAAGCGGTATATCGGCAGGTGTCAGCTTGGAGACTTTTGCAAATGCCTGGCTGTCAGTGATGACAAGCGAAGGCCTTGTCCCGAGTTTTTTTAGGGTTTCTTCCAGTTCGGAATCCCTTGTAACAATCGCCGTAGCACCACAGTCTAAAATATCCCGGATTGTCTGCTGCTGTGGGAGAATCAGTCTGCCTTTTGGCGCGGCCTTATCGATCGGAACGACAAGCACAACAAAATCTCCGGGGTGGATCAGATCTGCTACGATCCGGTGGTCATTGTCATCGGACGGGGCAAGGGAAGCAATCTTTTCTTTCAATTCATAAATGTGATCCATATCAGAGGCACTGACAAAAAAAATCAGATCTTCCTGGATACCGTATTTTTCAGCAGTTTGTCTTCGAAGTGCTGTTATGGAAGTATTTGGTGCGGAAGTGACTCTGTAACCGTCTGTATTTTGGATTTGCGTATCACTGGTAAGCAGATCCGTCTTATTAAACACAAGCAGAAATGGAATCTCTTTCGCCTGGATTCGTTTTAAGATAGCCTCATCTTCCGGTGTCATACCAAGAGTGGCATCCATAACAAGAACAGCAATATCTGTTTTATTCAATATCTGATAAGCCTTCTGCACACGGAGCGCTCCAAGTTCGCCCTCGTCATCAAGCCCCGGTGTGTCAATCATGACAACCGGACCAAGCGGAAGAAGCTCCATCGCCTTTAAAACCGGATCAGTGGTCGTTCCCTTTACATCTGATACAATCGCCAGATCCTGCCCGGTCATGGCATTGATCACACTGGATTTCCCGGCATTCCTGCGTCCGAATATCCCGATGTGTACACGCTCAGCGGAAGGTGTATTGTTCATACTCATAAAGAAATCCTCCTTCTGTGGATAAATTGTGTGGATGAGTTGTGGATAAACAAAAGGTAAAAAAAGGGGACGGGGATTTTCTAGAAAAGCCCCGTCCCCTTTTTTAGAATCTAAAATCGCGGCGGTTATCTTCGCGGATAAGTTTTAAATTCTCCAGTACCGTCTTGCGTACCTGCTCATTCGGAACATTCAGCACTTCCTTATCGATCAGCTTGTCACCGATTGCTTTCGTTACCGGTGAAGCGTAGTCCATTAAGTACTCTTCCAGTGTCATAAGTGCATTCGGGTGGCAGCAGTTCTGGATCTGTCCACTCTTGCACAGAGACATGAAGCGGTCGCCGGTTCTTCCGGCACGGTAACAGGCAGTGCAGAAACTTGGGATATAATCCATCTGCATCAGCCACTGTACGACTTCGTCCAGCGTACGGTTGTCAACGACATCAAACTGTTCGGATTTTGCATCTTCCGGTTCCGGTTCACAATATCCACCAACGCTGGTTTTGGAACCACCACTGATCTGAGAAATACCAAGGTGAAGAACACGTTCACGGGTGTTCATTCCTTCACGTGTGGAAATGATCATGCCTGTGTACGGAACCGAGATGCGGATACATGCAACAATTTTTGCAAATGTATCATCATCGATTCCATTTGTAAATGAGCTGGAATCAATATCATCTGCATCACGCAGTCGCGGCACACTGATCGTGTGCGGACCAACGCCGAATGCAGCTTCCAGATGTTCTGCATGCATCAGAAGTCCGGCAAATTCATAGCGGTATTTATCCAGTCCGAAGAGCACACCGATACCAACATCATCTACACCGCCTTCCATGGCACGATCCATAGCTTCTGTATGATAGTTGTAATCGTGTTTCGGTCCTGTCGGGTGTAACTGCAGATAACTTTCTTTGTGATAAGTCTCCTGGAAAAGAATGTAAGTACCGATTCCGGCTTCTTTTAACAGACGGTAGTTATCGACTGTCGTTGCGGCAATATTAATATTGACACGGCGGATTGCACCGTTTTTATGCTTGATATCGTAAATCGTTTTGATGGATTCCAGATAATAATCCATTGTATTGTGCACAGGATCTTCACCCGCTTCCAGTGCCAAACGTTTGTGCCCCATATCCTGCAGTGCGATAACTTCTCTGCGGATCTCTTCTTGTGTTAACTGCTTTCTGGCAATGTGTTTGTTTTTCATATGGTACGGACAGTAAGTACAGCCGTTGATACAGTAGTTGGATAAATATAACGGTGCAAAAAGTACAATACGGTTTCCGTAAAAATCTTTTTTGATCTGTTCGGCGAGCCGGAAGATTTTCTCATTCAGCTCGTCATCCTGACAGGCTAACAGAACAGAAGCTTCTTTGTGAGATAAGCCCTTTCTTAAAGAAGCTTTTTTGATCAATGATTCGATCAGTTCTTTGTTGTTTTTGTTTTCATCTGCATAAGCAAGTGTTTCTAAGATTTCCTCGTGGTTGATAAAATCATCCGCGCATTTTGAATTTACATCATACATGATATGTTCCTCCATAAAATAAGTTGTTAAATGTTCAACGAGTCACCTCTCGAAGTGACAATATTGTAACCGATAGATTTCATGCGACGTTCCAGACAGAAACGACATTCTGCAGCTTCATCTCCGGTACAGATTTTGTTATCGTACAGTGAATAATCCTTGCGGACACTCACCGGCGACAGATTTGGCATTACGACATTGGCGCCTGCCTGGATCCCCAGTTCCCGTCCCTTCGGATGGATCGTGCCAAGCGCTGTTGTGGCAGGAAGCAGCACTTTCGGGAGCATCAGTCTCAAAAGTCCCAGCATAAAAAGTGTCAGTTCCAGCGTTCCGGCTTTTTCATCGGCAAATGGCGTATCGTGGTGTGGAATAAATGGTCCGATGCCGATCATATGTGGATTCAGCTTCTTAATAAATAGAAGATCCTCAGCCAGATGTTCCGCTGTCTGATACGGTGAACCGACCATAAAACCGGTTCCCACCTGATAACCAATGTCTTTTAAATCCCACAGACATTGCTGACGGTTCGCGGCACTTAGCGAAGCAGGATGCAACTTTGCATAATGAGCAGCATTTGCAGTCTCGTGACGGAGCAGGTAGCGGTCAGCACCTGCGTCATAATAAGCCTGATAGCTTTCACGGGATTTTTCACCGATGGAAAGCGTCAGTGCGCAGTCAGGGTATAATTCCTTGATCCGGGAAATGATGTGTACCAGCTTCTCATCTGTGTAAAATCCATCCTCACCGCCCTGCAGGACAAAGGTGCGGAAACCAAGCTCATAACCGGTCCCGCAGCAGGAGAGAATGTCCTCTTCGCTTAAACGGTACCGTTTTGCGTTAGAATTACTCTTTCGTATACCGCAGTAAAGGCAGTCGTTTTTGCAATAATTGGTAAATTCGATCAGTCCCCGGACGTATACGTCGTGATCGTAATAGTGGTGCCGTTCTTCGCGGGCAAGTGCGAAGAGATATTCGGCAAGTTCGGCATTTCGCCCCTCAATCAGCTCTACCCATTCCTCTTTCGTAAGCGCCTGTTCTTTTTTCAGTTTGTCGATCAGCATTTTCAAATGTTCCATAATTTTACACTAAAAAACCTGACGCACATGGCGTCAGGCAGAGTTAGCTTAAAAAGGGGTTACAAGACTCCTTTCTTTAAACGGCATTGAAAATGCACTTACGTTCTGAACGCCTTTTTGCGCAGGGTTACTCCTTTGCAATTAGTACGAATGTATTGTGATTATACCATGAACATAAAACTTTCACAATGAAAATATAGTCACTTTCCACAAAATCTGTTATAATACCAGTCAGCATAAGCAGGAGAAAAGAAATGTTTGGATATGTAACGGCTTACGAACCAGAGCTGAAAGTAAAAGAATTTCATAAATATAAAGGGTATTACTGCGGACTCTGTCAGCAATTGAAGAGAGATTATGGGCATCTCGGACAGCTTACGCTGACCTACGATATGACATTTTTGATCATTATACTGACTTCTTTGTATGAGAAAGAGCCGGATGTAACCAGAGGCAGATGCAAGGTTCATCCATTTAAAAAGCAATTATTTTTAAATAATGAATTTACTGAATATGCAGCAGATATGAATCTGATCCTGGCATATTATCACCTGGTTGATGACTGGGAGGACGAGCACAAAGCTTCTGCGTTGATCGGGAGCAAGGCATTAAAACGCCGTGTGCAAAAGGCAATTCAAAAATATCCAAGGCAGTGCCGGGTGATCAGAGAAGAACTGCAGAACTTAAGCATTTATGAGAAGAACGGATCGACGATGATTGATGAGCCGGCCGGATGTTTTGGCAGGCTTATGGCAGAAATCTTTATCTATAGAGAAGATCACTGGGCAGAAAAATTAAGATGCATGGGATTTTACCTTGGTAAATATATTTATATTATGGATGCTTATGACGATTTGGATAATGATTTGAAAGAAGGCAGCTATAATCCACTGAAAAATATCTGTAGGGAGCCGGATTATGAAGAACGCTGCCGGAATATGCTTTGCATGATGCTCGGTGAAGCAAGTGCGGCATTTGAACAGCTCCCGCTGCTCGTAGACATAGACATTTTACGAAATATATTATATGATGGAGTGTGGAAGCGTTACAGAAAGCTTCAGAAGCAAAAAGAAAAGAAGACAACAGAAGACCAACAAGACAGGAAAGAATAAGAGGTTAGAAAATGAACAAAAATCCATATGACGTACTCGGTGTATCACCGGAAGCCACGGATGACGAAATAAAAAAAGCATACAGAGAACTTTCAAGAAAGTACCATCCAGATGCGAATGTAGACAATCCGCTCAAGGATCTTGCAGAAGAGAAATTCAAAGAAGTGCAGGAAGCGTATGACACGATTGTAAAAGAACGTGAAAATGGTGGCGGTTATCATTACGGATATGGGAATGCCGGAAGTTATACTACAGGAAGCGGTAGCTATGGAAATAGTGGCTATGGCGGTGCGGGCGGTACGACTAGTGTAGAGCGTCAGGCAGTTTATAATTTTATCAATAATCGTCGTTATCAGGAGGCACTGAACCTGCTGAACCGTATGGAAGATCGAAATGCAGAATGGTATTATTTGAGTGCGGCAGCGAATGCGGGTATGGGAAACAATGTCCTTGCGCAGGAGCATGCAGCAAAAGCAGTAAATATGGAACCAAATAATTTACAGTATCGTCAGCTTATGAACCAGTTAAGCTATGCCGGCAGACAGTATCAGTCAAATCCGTACGGTGGCGGTTATGGCTCTGCGGGAACTTGCAGTACCGGAAATTTTTGCTGTGATCTCTGGCTTGCGGATACTATGTGTGAATGTATGGGAGGCGATCTTTGCACATGCATGTAAGAACGCGAAAACTGGCATTTGCAGGCCTGATGCTTGCAGTGACCATTGTGTGCCTGTATCTGGGCAATATCATAGAAAGCAATACGCTGTTCCTTCTTGCCGGGGCATCGTATTTTGTTGGAATTGTATATCGGGAGGCAGGAGCGAAGATGAGTTTGGCATTTTATGTGGGCGCACTCATTCTTGGCTTTTTTGTGACACCGAATAAATTTTACATCCTTACTTACGCGGCAATGGGATTGTATATTTTATTTAACGAGTGGGCATATTTCAAAATCCGCAAAAAAGAAAATATACGCAGACAGTCAGTGGCTTTCTGGATTGTCAAGTATCTGGTATTTAATGTTATGTATCTTCCGGGTATCTGGTTTTTTCAGAAATTATTATTTGCAAGAACGCTTCCGGTATGGATGTTTGCGGGTGTTGTGGCAGCAGGACAGATTACGTTTTTCCTGTATGACAGAGCTTATGAATATGTACAGGGCAGCTTGTGGAATAAGATAAGAAATCGGTGGTAATAGAGCCGGGCTTTAGCAGAAAAAAGATAAGACCCCGTGGTAAATGTACGAAAGGGGAAGCAATCATGGCAGCAAAAAAAGAAACGGAATACATTACACATGCGTTTGAACCGGTATTTGACAGCCATTCAAAAATATTAATGCTTGGGACGATGCCGTCTCCAAAATCGCGGGAAAATGGATTTTATTACGGACATCCGCGCAATCGATTCTGGAAAGTCATTGCGGATGTATGTAAAGAGCCGATACCGGAGACGATCGAAGAGAAGAAAGCACTTGCGTTGAAGCACGGAATTGCCATATGGGATGTGCTGGCAGGATGCGAGATCCACGGCGCGGATGATGCCTCTATAAAAAATCCGACACCAAACGATATGCACCGGATACTGGATTATGCACCAATCGAACAGATTTATGCAACCGGAACAAAGGCAGCGCAGTTATACAGACGCTACTGTGAAGCGCAGACAGGAATGGAAATCATACAGCTTCCGTCCACCAGCCCGGCAAACTGTAGGACGAGCTATGAACAGCTGTATGAAGCATACGCCGGGATACGACTATATTTACGGAGTGATATTCATGACAAAAGAAGAAAAAGTCAGCCGTTTAATTCAATATTTAAAAAATGAAAACAGAAGCTACGATACCCTTGCAGAACCGGTGGATTCTGTGGGAAAACGCAGACTCTTAAGAAGTCTGATGAATGTCCGTTTCCCAGGACCGGCTTTAAATGGTTATATGGAATTACAGGATGAACTGCTTACAGAAGAAGCACAGGAAAAAGGCCTTGTAAAGGTCGAAGAACTGCCGACGGCGGCAGAAGAATTCGGAATCGGGCAGGTGCGTAATGCAGATCGGATGAGCCTGTGGCGCGGTGATATTACGAGACTTCAGGCAGATGCAATCGTTAATGCAGCAAACAGTCAGCTTCTCGGATGTTTTGTTCCATGTCATGGTTGCATAGATAATGCGATCCATTCGGCAGCAGGAATCCAGCTCCGTAATGCCTGTGCAGAGCTGATGGAAGAACAGGGACACGAAGAGCCGACCGGCAAAGCAAAGATCACACCGGGCTATAATCTCCCGGCGGCGCATGTCATCCATACAGTAGGACCGATCGTCGGACTCAAGGTAACAGAAAAACAAAAAGAAGAATTAAAATCCTGCTATGTAAGCTGTCTGAAACTGGCAGAAAAAGAAGGACTGAAAAATATTGTATTTTGCTGTATATCAACCGGAGAATTCCATTTTCCGAATAAACTGGCAGCAGAGATCGCAGTCGATACAGCAGACCGTTTCCTGACCGGTTCGAAGCTGGAGCGGGTTGTATTTAATGTATTCAAAGAAGAAGATTACAATATTTACAAAAAACTGTTCAAGAAGGCATTATTATAGCATATAAAAGCTGTCTTAAAAGGGCTTATAATAGTTTATAAAAAGCCAGAATGAGAAGCTTTGAAAAAATCAAAAAGAAAATTTGAAAAAATATCAAAAAAGTATTGACATATGAAAGCATATGCAATATAATAAATTTTGCTGTGAGACAGTAACACAGTTACAAAACAGCAAATGTGGGCGTAGCTCAGTTGGATAGAGCGTTTGGCTACGGACCAAAAGGTCGGGGGTTCGAATCCTCTCGCCCACGTTTAAAAGCACTTCAGAGAGAAGTGCTTTTTTTATATAATAGGAAATGCAATTTCCTATTATATAAAAAGCCTCTGGCAGGATGCGCACTGCGGCGTACAATGATGATGTCGCAAGCGGTCTACGTTCCACTTCGGTCGTTGCTAAACGAGCGTCACAGGCGCTCAGCAACGCCGCAGGCGCTAGAATGTGCCAAGGCACATTCTTTGTTCTATTTCATCAGAAACATCACAGGTGGATTCTTCGCCGGTATTTCATAAGAGTAATAAATGAACAGATACAATGGAAACGCACATTGATAATTGTATAAAGGCTTTGTGCTATGGTATAATATCACCATAGCATATATTTAAAGTACATACATCTAAGGTACAAAGTCTTTATGGAATTAGAACTGGTATTGTAGTTGTATTAATATTGGAGAATTCTGTTAACAGCAGGAGCGGAAAATAACGAGAGGCAGAGAAGATGAGTAACGGAAAGAAATATGTCATGGCACTGGATGCGGGGACAACAAGTAACCGGTGCATTTTATTTAATGAAAAGGGCGAGATCAAGAGTCTTGCACAGAAGGAATTTACACAGTATTTTCCAAAACCGGGCTGGGTGGAGCACGATGCGAACGAGATATGGTCCACACAGCTTGGAGTTGCGGTAGAGGCAATGAGCAAGATCAGTGCCGAAGCGGAAGATATTGCAGCAATTGGAATTACGAATCAGAGAGAGACGGTTGTCGTATGGGACCGGACAACCGGAGAACCGATCTGTCCGGCAATCGTATGGCAGTGCCGAAGAACTGCCGAATATTGTGACGGATTGAAAGAACAGGGGCTGACAGATAAGATCAGAGAGAAGACAGGACTGATCATTGATGCCTATTTTTCCGGAACGAAGATTCGCTGGATCTTAGAAAATGTAGAAGGAGCAAGAGAAAAAG
The DNA here is from genome assembly GCF_003478575.1 of Dorea sp. AF24-7LB. NCBI lineage: Bacteria > Bacillati > Bacillota > Clostridia > Lachnospirales > Lachnospiraceae > Dorea > Dorea sp. AF24-7LB. The sequence goes on along the minus strand of NZ_QUFR01000002.1, from coordinate 199,455 downwards.
CGGAGAATGGGGAATTGCTGTTCGGTACGATCGAGACATGGCTGATCTGGAAACTGACAAAAGGAAAAGTCCATGTAACCGATTATTCCAACGCATCCCGGACGATGTTATTTAACATCAATACATTGTCGTGGGATGAGGAAATATTACAAATACTTGATATCCCGGCATCTATGCTTCCGGAAGTGAAGCCTTCAAGCTGTGTTTACGGTTATGCGGATTCACAGTTCCTTGGTGGGAAGATTCCGATCGCAGGAGCGGCAGGTGACCAGCAGTCAGCACTTTTTGGACAGACTTGCTATCAGCCGGGAGAAGCGAAGAATACATATGGAACTGGATGTTTCCTTCTGATGAATACAGGAGAGAAACCCGTATTTTCCCAGAATGGGCTTGTTACAACAATTGCATGGGGACTGGATGGCAAAGTGAATTACGCATTGGAAGGTTCTATTTTTATCGGTGGTGCGGCAATCCAGTGGTTACGCGATGAGATGCGTCTTATCGATGCGTCCGAAGATTCCGAATATATGGCACAGAAAGTTCCGGACACAGGCGGATGCTATGTTGTACCGGCATTTACCGGACTTGGAGCGCCGCACTGGGATCAATATGCAAGAGGAACGATCGTAGGACTGACACGTGGTGTGAACAAATATCATGTGATCCGTGCCACACTGGAATCTATAGCATATCAGGTCAATGACGTATTAAAAGCGATGGAGGCAGATTCTGGTATTCATCTAAGCAAATTAAAAGTAGACGGAGGCGCAAGTGCTAATAATTTCCTTATGCAGGCAGAGGCAGATCTGACAGGAGCACCGGTAGAACGGCCGGAATGTGTGGAGACAACTGCAATGGGAGCAGCATATCTGGCAGGAATTGCGGTCGGATACTGGAAAGACAAAGAAGATGTCCGGAAAAATCGGGCAGTGGATCATACATTTACACCGGCGATTACAGAAGAAGAACGGAAGAAGAGATTAAAAGGCTGGAATAAAGCAGTCCGCTACGCTTTTGACTGGGCGAGAGATGAGGAGTAGAACGAAAAGATATGGAGAAAAAAGTAGAAGTATTTCATTTTAATTGTGAGGTTTGTAAAAATCATTGCAGTCTGACTGTAGAGGCCGAGGGCGGACAGGTATTTAATGTAACGGGGAACGGTTGTCTGCGCGGATTAGCCTATGCACAGTCTCATCTGCCTGAAGGAAAGGAGAGATAAATTATGAAAGGAAATGTAATTGTAGGACAGTCGGGAGGACCGACAGCGGCAATCAACTCAAGTCTGGCGGGTGTTTACCGCACGGCAAAAGATCGTGGAGCAAAGAAAGTGTATGGAATGCTGCACGGAATTCAGGGATTAATGCAGGAAAAATACATTGATCTGTCGGATCATATCAAGACAGAGCTTGATGCGGAGCTGTTAAAACGTACACCGGCAGCGTTTTTAGGATCCTGCCGTTATAAACTGCCTGCAATACACGAAGATCAGAGCGTCTATGAGAAGATTTTTGCAATCCTGGATAAGCTTGACATAGAAGCATTTATCTATATCGGTGGAAATGATTCCATGGATACGATCAAAAAATTATCTGATTATGCGATCATTACCGGACATCCGACACGTTTCGTAGGCTGCCCGAAAACTATCGATAATGACTTGGCGCTGACGGATCATACACCGGGATTTGGAAGTGCGGCAAAATATATCGGAACGTCTATGAAAGAGATCATCCGTGACAGTTTCTGCCTGGAATACAGCAAAGGGCTGGTATCCATTGTAGAGATCATGGGAAGAAACGCAGGCTGGCTTACCGGTGCTTGTGCACTTGCGGCAGGCGAAGACTGCGAAGGACCGGATATGATCTATCTGCCGGAGCTGCCATTTGACATTGCTGAATTTGGCAGACGTGTGCGTGAACTGCTCGAGAAGAAGCCATCCGTAGTTGTTGCTGTATCGGAAGGAATACGAACAGCAGATGGCAAATATGTATGTGAACTTGGAAACAGCGTTGATTTTGTTGATGCATTCGGTCACAAACAGTTATCCGGTACAGCTTCTTATCTTGCAAGCTATATTGCGGGCGAGATCGGATGCAAGACACGTGCCATTGAGTTAAGCACTTTGCAGAGATCTGCGTCCCACTGTTCATCCAGAGTAGATATTCTGGAAGCTTATCAGGTAGGCGGTGCAGCAGTGAAAGCAGCAGATGAAGGAGATTCCGGTAAAATGGTTGTTCTACAGCGACTTTCCGATGATCCTTATCAGTGTGGAACCGAAGTCAAAGATGTTCACAAGATTGCCAATGACGAGAAATTAGTTCCGAGAGAGTGGGTTACTGAAGACGGAACATATGTCACCGGCGAATTTATTTCTTATGTAAGACCGTTGATCCAGGGAGATGTGTCACCGGTCATGGTAGATGGTATTCCACGTCATTTGTATACGCCAAAAGAACTGAGTCAACGCTAGGCATAGATGTATTCTATAAGTAATTGAATATATAAAAATAACTTATTTTATTAAATTGTATGAAAATGCTATAATATAACTATAATGTGATTGACAATAGCACCTTCTCCAGATGTCTTCCCCGGCATTTGTGAGAAGGCGCTTTTCGTTACTATAGCATCCGGAGGAAGCTGTCGGTAGATTTATGGTTGCGGAAGAAAAAATGCTTGCATTTTAGAAATAAATCCAGTATGATAAGAATCACTCAATAAGTCTTAGAGAGTCAAAGGAAATTCTAAATAATAATTTAGTCAGATCAAAAGAATCAATCAGATTAAAAGAATCAATCAGATTAAAAGAATCAATCAGATTAAAATCCAATACAAAACTCAACATAAAATTTCATAAAAAGGAGAACAACATGGCATATGAACAAGGATACGATGTACTCCGTCTGATCGAACACAGCGAGAGTTGTTATGTCAGTTCGGAGTATGTAAGAGGAAGAACGCTCATCCGTTATATACGGGAAGAAAAAGAGATAGAGAAAGAACAGTTATTTGCATGGATGCGTAAGATGGCAGGAACGCTTGCGTGTGTGCACAAGTGCAGGGGTGCACCTTGTTATCAGTATGTGAATCCATACAGCATGATCATAGCAGAAGATGAGGAATTGTATTTCCTTGATCTGAAGGCGGCATCCAACCAGGAGATGCTGATCCGTATGCAGAAGCGGACTATAAGAGAGCATTTCCTGCCGGAGGAAGAAGCCTACTATCAGCGTGCGAGTGTTACATTAGACTTGTACGGACTGGCACGCACGTATCAATATTTACTGGCAGAGACAGAAGTTTTGCCAGATCTTAACAAAAAGGAAATTCTGAAACTGGAAAAGATTATTTCCAGATGTCTGAACCGGCAGTCAAAGAAAGCCTGTCAGTCTGCGCAGGAAATTAAGCGCATGATTCCATCATACAAAAACGAAGAAGAAAAAGAACGATCAAAAGGAAAATATTTTCGTAAATGGCTCTATATAGCTGCAGCAGTAGTTGTAATTTTACTTGGGCGAAGTATCTTTGCCGGAAATTCCCATTCTACAAATTCATATTCGGAAAAATCCCATGCTATAAATTCCGGGAACGATGTAAAAGCAGCAGAAACCAAAACAGGGTTAGATGAAAAAGAGGCTGCAGCATACACAGCCGGTAAAAAAGAAACCGCAGAACAGATGCAGACTACAGAAATGGAGCTTGGCAGCCTGTATTTTCTGAAACTGGAAGATTATGAGAAGAGCAGACAGCATTTCGAGGCGGCGTGTGCCGGAACAAAGAAGACAGATAAAGAGAGTGGGATCGCCGCAGGGATGGCAGCTGTGTCTGCCTGCCTTGCAGAGAAGACTCTTCCGGAGGAAGAACTAAAACAGGCTCTTGAACAGACGGCACTTCTGCTGGAAGAGAAAGAAGATGCCATTTACTACCGGTGTGTACTCAAAGGATATACCTGTCTGGATGCGAAAGAACAGCGGGAAGAATTATTGAGGCTTGGGATACAATATCGGGCACTTGGAGAGAAAGAAGGGCAGGAAGAGGTCACGCAGTGGATGGCAATGGCATATGAACAGAATGGAAAAAAGAGTGACGCTGCAAAAATGTATGAAGAACTGCTTGCAGTGGAAGGGAAAAGAGCAGAGAGAGAAGAATTGTACCGCAAAGTGACAGAGCTTTTTCTGGCAGATAAGAAAAATGATGATGCTATGCGCAGAATCCGGGAAGGAGTGACAGAGTATCCGGATTCCTTGGAATTACAGGTATTAAAATTGCGCGTGACATGCAAAGAGAAAGAAAAAAACCGCAGAGCATGCAGGAAGGCATTAGAAAGAGCTGTGAAAAATCGAACGGATATACAGAAAAATGAAGATTTCCGGAAACTTTTACAGGAACAGGGATTTCAGATGAAAGGAGAAAAAGTATGCGAAAAAGAATAAAAACAATCGGATGTCTGATACTTGTACTCACGATGATCTATGCACAACAGGCAATGCTGTCTTATGCAGGAGACAAGGCTGTAGGAAAAATCACGATCAGAAGAGAAGGAGAGGCAATAGGTTCAGAATCGGAGCCGTCGCCAGAACCAACGCCGGAACCAGAGCCGTCGCCAGAGCCGTCGCCAGAACCAACGCCGGAACCAGAGCCGACACCACCGGAGCCGATTATCAAATTTGAAAAAGAATGTTCAGAGCCGGATGGTGAAAATGGTTATTATGTGACTATTCCGAAAGTGACTCTTCATCATGTCAGTAAACGGGGGGAGACAGTCTTCCGGCTGACACAGGGGGATAAAGTACTGGGAAAAGGAAAACTCACGGAAGAAAATAAGAAATATACCATTCCGAAAGACTGGTTCCGGCAGGGAGAACAGGAACTGGACGTGTGGATGGAAGATGAAAACGGTGAAAAACAAGAGGATTTCCAGTGGGAGAAAACATTCAGAATCGATCTGTCTGCTCCGGAATTTCAAGTATCGGCAGATGGAGGATTTGAAAGCTGGAACAGGAATGAAACGACAGTACATGTAAATGCAAAAGACGAATACAGCGGCATAAAAAACATATCATGCTATGTAAATGGAGAGAAGCAGGCAGAGATAGGAAAGGCAGGTGGAAATTTTGTGATCCGGCAGTCTTCAAGAAATGGCAAACCGGTGCGGGTTCTTTTTGAGACGCGAGATCATGCTGGTAATCAGAACAGACAGGAAAGAAATCTTTATATTGATAATCAGTCCCCAAAAGCTGAAATCAGAGGTGTGACGCCATATATGATCACAAGCAGACCGTTGACTGCTGTGTACAGGGTACAGGAAGAGAATGTGTTGGATGAATTTCATGCAGAAGTAAAATATGAAAATACAAAGGGCAGGAAGCAGTCACAGGAATTACTGGTGTGGGAAGATCATGGAGAGATGAAGAGAAGTGTTCACAGACTGCGTGAAGATGGAATTTACCGGCTGCATATCTATGCAAAAGACGCTGCAGGATACGAAGTAAAGCAGACAGCTCAGGTGATTGTAGATCAGGAGAATCCGGTGATCCGGTATGTGGATACGCTGGATCAGGCAAAACTAAAAAGCTTTGAATGGAATTACAGAAAAGAAGAACTCATACAGGATTTTACCGGTTACGATTATGAAGTAAGGTTGGATGGAAGATTATATTCGATGGGAGAACGAGTGACAAGAGAAGGACAGCACATACTGGAAGTACATGCGACAGACCGTGCCGGGAATACCTCACACGCAAAAGCAGTATTTACAATTGATCATACAGCACCGGAGATTGTGTTTGAAGGCGTAAAGGAAGGAGAAAAGTATGAAGGACATCTTACATTTAAAATTGGAGTTAAAGATGCAGAAGATATACTCCGAAAGGTGCAGATTAATGGAAAAGAACAACAGCATGTTCAAGGGAAAGCAAGGACCAGATTTTCGATTAAGAAAGCAGGTGATTATGAGGTGATCGCAGAGGCAAAAGATCAGACCGGAAATGTGGCAGTGAAAACGATTCATTTTACAGTACAAAAGAAAAAATCTGTGCTGGAGAAGCTGGTTGAGCCATTGATCCGTCCATTTATAAAAGATGATAATGACGATATCAGTTCCAGGCAGATAAAGAAAGAGCAGAAGAAAAAAGAAAGAGAGCAAGCAAAAACACTGCTCCTTCGAAAAGTCGCAGGAACAGTGCTTGGTATTCTGCTTATTGGTGGAGTAATCTACTCAACCAGTTTTTTGAAGCTGTCTAAAGACTGACCTCTTAACATACGTATACGAGGAAGTACAAGTGGATCATCTCCGACTTTGGCACGACCGTATTCGGTTGTAACCGCACATTTGAAACCGGCATCTTTTACAGCCTGGATACAACTGTCATTGTAATCACCGTACGGATAGGCAAAAGCATCGGAATTGCCACCGATGCGGATCGATTTCTGAAGATCAGCAACGGCATCATTGTGGTTCATGACAGGGAAGATTCCGCCGTGTCCGATATTACCGCCACCCCGGTGCATGTTGTAAGAATGGGACTGGAATGTCATATATTCGCTGGCATATTTCTTCACCTTCTTCTTGCCTTCCAGATTACCGATCAGGAAAGAAGTTACCGGAACCTTATATTTGTTGAAGAGCGGTACACCCAGATTTAAGAAACTGTACGCACCATCATCAAAAGTGAGTACAACGCTCTTCTTTGGAAGAAGCAGTTCGCCTTTGACATATTTTCGGACTTCTTCCCAGGTAGGAAAGTAGTAGTTATTTTCTGTCAGGTATTTCAGTTCCGCTTCGAGATCATGAACTTCGATGAAGTTGTTGTTCAACTGCTCTTTCGGTGGATTATTCTTATCATAAACGTAGTGATACATGCAGATCGACAGACCGTTTGTCTTATGATCCTGTTCGGTCGCTGTATTTTCAGCAGTCTGCACATCCTTATTAAGACGTGAGTTTTTCGCTTCTTCTGCTTTCTTTTTAGCAGCTTCCTGCGCTTTCGCTTTTTGTTCTGCAGCCTTAGCCTTTTCTTCCTCTGCTTTTTTTTCTTTGGCTTGCTTTGTGGCTGTAATTTGAGCACGTTCCTGTTTCTGTACTTTCTGTTTATAGAAGATAACAGCACCAAGAACTGCAAGCAGGATCAGAAGAATGACAGTCAGCACACAACGCAGACGCTTCTGGCGACGCACCTGTGTAGAGACAGCTGATCTGTTATTATGGCGCCTGTGCCCTGAGCTGCTGAGTGAATAATTTTGATTGTGTTGTTTGTGGGTGCTTTGCGTTTTATTGCTTTGAATTTTATTTCTCTGGTGTTTGTGTTTCATAAATTTGTCCCCTCTGTCTCCCTGTTTAACCGGAAAAACTCAGCCTGGGAGTGTGTCCACATTATACAATGCAGATATCAGTTTTGCAAATGGAGGAAACACTTACCGCAGGAACATATGGATCAGCTTGTCGTGAATCTTGCGGTAAGGCTGGTAGCGCATTGGAAGATCCAACCAGGTTTTCTTATCAACAATACTCTTGTAATGCGAGAAAGTGCGGAATCCATCTAATCCATGATAGGAACCCATGCCGCTCTCACCGAAGCCGCCAAATCCCATATTGCTTGTGGCAAGGTGGATGATCGTGTCGTTGATACAGCCGCCGCCGAAACCGCAGTGGGAAGTCACTTTTTTTGCGATGGCTTTATCAGATGTAAACAGATAAAGAGCCAGCGGGTGAGGCATGGAATTTATTTTTTCGATAACCATATCAAGGTTGTCGTAAGTCAGGATCGGCAGTACCGGTCCGAAGATTTCTTCTGACATGACTGCATCATCGAAAGTAACATTATCCATAAGTGTTGGTGCAATCTTTAAACGACTGCGGTCGCTCTGTCCGCCATATACGACTTTATTCTGTTCAATCAGCCCAAGAATACGGTCAAAATGTTTCTCATTAATAATCTTTCCATAATTTTTATTGGAAAGCGGATCTGATTTGTATTGTTTTTGCATTTGTTTTTTGATCTCGTGGATCAAGTCGATCTTGATGGAGCGGTCACAGTAAATATAATCCGGAGCAACACAGGTCTGTCCGCAATTTAAGAACTTTCCGAAGACAATTCGCTTTGCAGCAAGTTTCAGGTTTGCACTTTTTTCAACAATACATGGACTTTTGCCGCCGAGCTCCAGTGTGACCGGAGTCAGGTTTGCAGATGCCTGGCGCATAACTTCTTTGCCGACAGCCTGACTTCCGGTGAAGAAAATATAGTCAAAATGTTCGCCAAGAAGACAGGTGTTTTCCGCACGGCCACCGGTTACGACAGTCACAAACTGCGGATCAAAGCAGTCAGCAACCATTTTTTTAATGAGTTCGCTCGTATGCGGTGAGTAAGCACTTGGTTTTAAAACGGCAGTATTACCAGCTGCAATAGCGTCTATCAGAGGCTCGATCGTGAGCATGAATGGGTAGTTCCATGGGCTCATGATGAGAGTCACACCGTAAGGGGATGGCTTCTTGTAGCTTCTGGAATGGAACTGTGCGAGTGGAGTCAGAACACGCTTTTCTTTCGCGTAAGAGCGTGTGTGTTTCAACATGTGTGTAAGCTCGCTTAAAACCATACCGGTTTCGCACATATAACTTTCAAAAGAACTTTTCCCAAGATCAAGTGCGATCGCTTTTGCAATCTCAGATTCGTGAGACTGCACATAAGCTTTTAATTTCTTCAGTGCGTTGATGCGAAAATCAATATCTAAAGTTGCGCCGGTGTAAAAATACTCCCGCTGCGCAGTAACAATTTCATGAATCTGTGTTTCAGTCATAATTTCAGTCCTCCTCTGGCATGAGCATATAATAGAATTTTTCCAGTTCTTTTGCATTCATCAGGACCGGAACGGGATAGAGCGGATTCGCCTCTTTGTCCGCATAGTGGGCAAGTTTTGGAATATCTGTTTCCTGAATTTCGGCAACTGTATTGCCGATTCCAAAAGTCCGTTTCATTTCTTTGATCGCATCAATAAATGCAGCGGCAGCCTGTGGGGCAGGAGTCTCTTTTGTTGCAATACCGGCTGCAATGGCAAGTTTTTTCAGTTTTTTGTGAATGGATTCTCCGTATTCTTCCAGAACATGAGGAAGCAGGATCGCATTGGCAAGTCCATGCGGCACATTATACTGACCTCCCAGCGAGTGAGCGACTGCATGAACGTAACCGACGTAGGATTTGGTAAATGCACAGCCGGCATAGTAAGAGGCGTGAAGCATATTTCTTCTTGCATTTACATTCTTACCATCGTGGTAAGCTGTATCCAGATTTTCAAAAATAAGCTGTACAGCCATAAGCGCATCTTTCCGTGTTGCGTAAGTAGTTGAGTTCCCGATAAATGCTTCAACCGCGTGTGTCAGCGCATCCATACCGGTTGTTGCAGTGATAAATGGCGGAAGACTCAAGGTGACTTTCGGATCAAGAACCGCATAGCGAGGAATCAGAGGAAAATCGTTGATCGCATATTTGTAACGAGTCTGTGCATCTACAATGACAGCGGCAAGCGTTGTCTCACTTCCGGTTCCGGCTGTTGTTGGAACAGCAATCAAGAGTGGAAGTTTCTTATGTACTTTCAGGATTCCTTTCATCTTCGCAAGTGACTGCTTCGGCTTTGCAATGCGGGCACCGACAGCTTTGGCGCAGTCCATACTGGAGCCACCGCCAAATCCGATCAGGGCATCACAGTTATTCTTTTTGTAGAGAGCCAGTGCTTCCTGTACGTTGGTTGTTGTTGGATTGGCAACTGTTTTGTCGTAGATTGTGTATGGAATATCTGCCGCTGTTAAGGCATTTTCCAATCTTTTCGTCAATCCGAGAGAGCGGATCCCGGCATCCGTAATAATGAGGACGCGGGAAGAGCCATTTGCCCGGATGATCTCCGGGAGTTTCTTCACACTTGGGACAATCTCCGGCGTGCGGTACGGGAGAAAGGGAAGTGCAATCTTAAATACCGTCTGAAATGTACGGCAGTAAATTTTTCTTAAAGTATGCATGAGTGTATCCTTTCTTAAAAAATAGTATTCCAGCTGCAGTTTGCTTTCTGGAAAGCTTTTGCTTAATAAAAATGATTCTTATTTACAGAGTTCCTTGCTTAAATGCTCCAGGTTATCAGCTATGGTAAATAATGTCTTATAAAAAATCTTCCGCTGCGGTTCGGCAATATCTTTGCTTGCTTCTTCTAACGCATGGGAAATAAAGGAGCGCATTTCTCTGGCACATGCCATTCCGGCATCTGTCAGATGGGCACGGGAACGGTATCGGTGCGTTGCTCCGGTCGCTTCATAAGCAATGAAGTTCCGGTTCTCCAGATCACTTAAGATGCGGGAAATACCGGCTTTATCCTCTTTGCATAGTTCACATAATCCGGCAGCAGTTAAGCCGTCCGGATGATCAGACAGATAGTAAAGACACATGACATGAGTACTCTTAAGTCCCTGTGACTGCATATAGATCTTCTTGATTTTCTGAATACTCTTATGAATCTGCGCAACATTTGTTGTTAATTTTTCAAAACGATCATCCATAAAAACACCTCAATGTTGATTAATCAACATTGAATATAACACGAATAGAAAGGAAGGTAAAGAGATGTGTGAAAAAAAGACCAATCAATCAGAACAAAATGCAAAAGCAGGAAAGCTGCCTGCAGTCTCGAGAGATTGTGCAGACGGCTTCCTTCCTATTAAAGGAACGATCACCAGCCTTGTCATGATCGCATCCAGCCTCTGTAACTACACGATCTTAAGTGCCGCTGCGAAAATGAGCGCGACAGCCGTTATTTTAATGAATGTTGTAATCACTGTGATCGGTGTGGTTTTGGCTTTGTTTGTCAATCTGAGATATGGTAAACTATTAGCACGTACTGAAAAATAAAACAGGTAATGTGTACACAAAAGAAGCAGCAGTTATCGGAGAACAGGAGGAACAAAATACATGAATCCAGTAAAAGTAAGAAATATAACCATTGGCGAAGGAACACCGAAGATCTGTGTTCCGATCGTCGGAGTAACAAAAGAAGAGATCCTGGAAGCAGGAAAAAATATTTGCACAATCGGAGCAGACGTCATCGAGTGGCGTGTAGACTGGTATGAAAATGTCTTCGATTTCGACCAGGTAGAAGAGACTGCAAAAGAATTGAGAAATGTAATCGGAGAGACTGCACTGTTATTTACCTTCCGTACCGCAAAAGAAGGTGGAGAAAAAGCAATTGAGACAGATGTTTACGTGGCGTTAAATGAAAGAGCAGCAAAGAGCGGACAGGTAGATCTTGTAGATGTAGAAGCATTTACCGGAGAGACGGCTGTAAAACAGATCATCGAAACTGCGCATGCCACAGGTGTGAAAGTAGTTGCATCCAATCATGACTTCCACAAGACACCGGCGCAGGAAGAGATTGTATCCCGTCTCTGCAAAATGCAGGAACTGGGGGCAGATATTCCGAAGATTGCAGTGATGCCGCAGAATAAAAAAGATGTACTGACACTGTTATCAGCAACAAGAGAAATGTCAGAAGAGCATGCAGATCGTCCGATCATCACCATGTCTATGGCAGGAACTGGCGTAATCAGCCGTCTCTGCGGTGAAGTGTTCGGTTCAGCACTGACATTCGGTGCAGCAGGAAAAGCATCTGCACCGGGACAGATGGGAGTAGAAGACCTGAAGACTGTACTGGAGTTACTGCACAAGAGTCTGTAATAGAACTGACAGAAGGTATGTAATTACAGCAGGGTGTCAGCTGAAAAAAGTAAATGATTAGAGTAATTAGCAGGTTTCTTGAGCGTCAGTTACTGTACAAAACGATGTATTTCGATAAAAATCGAACAATTCGTTGCAGCATTCCCGCGAAGAGAAAAAGCAATGTTTAAAGTTGTCAATCATACCGTGGAACTTATCTTGTTATCCGCGGATGTATTTATACCGGTGTGGCATCCCCTACAGAGTCAGCAGTCATCTCCGTATTTTATGCATTATTTATCAGTCTCTTCCTATATAAAAGTATTCAGATCAAAGACCTTTGGGGGATTCTGGTAGAAGGAATCCGACACCGATGAATTTTAGCGAAGTGTATATTGGATTACAGCAGAAAACAATCGATGCACAGGAAAATCCATGCGAAGTCATCGTATCCAACCGGCTGTATGAGCAACAGGACTACGTAATAGAAACAAACCATCTGCCGCATCTGATCTCGTTGATCGTCAGTGAGAAATCTGCTCTTTATACATCTCACTTCCCTATTGCCACTCCACTCCGAATGCGTTATACTACCAACAGAGTAAAAAAGAGCAAACAAAGCAAATCACCAGAAGGGAGATCTTAGCAATGAAAATCACAGACGACATTATCTACGTGGGAGTGAACGACCACGACATCGACCTGTTCGAGGGTCAATACATCGTGCCAAACGGCATGGCATACAACTCATACGTGATCAAAGACGAGAAAACAGCTGTCATGGACACCGTAGACGCTAACTTTGCAGAAGAATGGCTTGGCAACATCGACACAGCACTGGGCGGCGCGGCACCGGATTACCTGATCGTGCAGCACATGGAGCCGGATCACTCCGCGAATATCGCAAAATTCACTGAGAAATATCCAGAAGCCAAAGTCGTAGCAAATGCTAAAGCATTCCAGATGATGAGCAACTTCTTCCGCGGAATGGACCTTGGAGACAAGAAAGTTGAAGTCAAGAATCAGGAGACACTGTCACTCGGTAAACATGAGCTGACATTTGTCTTCGCACCGATGGTACACTGGCCGGAAGTTATGGTCACATATGACAGTACAGATAAAGTCCTCTTTTCCGCAGACGCATTTGGTAAATTCGGCGCCCTGGACGTAGAAGAAGATTGGGACTGTGAAGCTCGCCGCTATTATTTCGGAATCGTTGGTAAATACGGCAAGCAGGCAGAGAATCTCTTAAAAGCAGCCGAAGGTCTGGATATTCAGACAATCTGTGCACTGCACGGTCCGATCCTTAAAGAGAATCTGGAGCATTACATCGGACAGTACAAGACATGGTCTTCTTACGGTGTAGAGACCGAAGGTGTCATGATCGCATACACATCCGTATATGGAAACACAAAGAAAGCAGCCGAGACACTCGCGTCTGCACTGGAAGCCAAAGGCTGCCCGAAAGTCGTACTCTGCGATCTGGCAAGAGAAGACATGGCAGAGGCAGTCGAAGACGCATTCCGTCATGGTAAATTAGTGCTTGCAACTACAACATACAATGGAGATATCTTCCCGTTCATGAGAACATTTATCGAAGCCCTGACTGAGCGCGGTTACCAGAACCGTACGATGGGTATTATTGAAAATGGTTCCTGGGCGATTACAGCAGGTAAAGTAATCCGCGGACTTTTCGAGAAGAGCAAGGACTTAACATGGGTTGACACAACTGTCAGCATCATGTCTTCCATGAGCGAAGAGAACGAAGCACAGATTGAAGCAATGGCAGAAGAACTGTGCAAATAATATATAAAATCTATATGATATATAGATTAAATCAATGAATGAAAAAGAATACGACAGTTGACTATCATACAGTAAAGTGCTATCATACATAAACTGTAAGGCTAATGCATAACGAAGGTATCGAAAAGTAGACTGAAATATAAGCCCTCCTCGCTAAGGTGCCAGAAAAATGCGGGGAGGGACCTTTATGTATTAGTTGCTCTTTTGAAGAAAACAGAGTACAATCTAAACGACAATGTCGGTATGAGTTATATTAACACAAGTCTTAAGCTACATCGTAAGAAATACTAGTTTACTCCATACATCAAAGAAATGATATAGGCAAGACCAAAACTACATATACGCGGATGGACTCTTTAGGGAAATAGAGTTATTTATAATTAAGGAAAAAGAAATAAAGAAATAAGTAAGAGGAATGAGTTATGTACAGGAAAGATAGTGAGGGTTGGCTGAAGCATTTTGACTTTTTAGTGTTGGACATGCTTTGCCTGCAAGTTGCATTTGTGTTGGCGTATGGAATAAGTGGGTATGGATTCTTCCCATATAATCTTTTGATTTATCGAAACATGGCAATATTTATTGAGTTTGCAGATATAGTTGTGCTTTTTGCGTGCGGAACTCTAAAAAGTGTATTGAAAAGAGGACATTACAGAGAGTTTCTGGCAACGTTCCAGAATACAATTATGTTAGGTGCAGTAGCGATATCGTATCTATTTTTATTGCAACAAGGGCAGAAGTATTCACGACTTGCACTGATTCTTAATATGATCCTTTATTTTTTCCTGACATACATAGTCAGAGAAATCCGTAAATATGCATTGTATAAAAAAATGAAAGACAGCGATAATCGTTCACTGCTGATTATTACAACAAAAGAAGCTGCGGAAAAAGTTGTTTCGAACATGGAAGAACATAATTATGCAAGATTTCACATTGCAGGATTAGCGATTATAGATGAGAATATGGTTGGGAACTCTTTTGGTGGTGTTACTGTGGTAGCAAATAGGAGTACAGCACCAGAATATGTATGTAAAGAATGGATTGACGAAGTATTCGTTGTTCTGTCGCCAAATTATGGTTACCCTAAAGAGCTGATGGAAGAACTGGGAGAGACAGGAGTAACAATTCATCTGAACCTTGCTAAAATCACCAATGAACCTGGTAAAAGACAATTTATCGAGAAAATTGGAGATTATACAGTACTTACGACAAGCTTAAATTATTCATCTGCAAAACAGCTTTGCGCAAAACGCTGTATGGATATTGCGGGGGGATTAGCAGGGTGTATACTGACAGGTGTTATTTTCTTGTTTGTAGCCCCGATAATTTATATGCAGTCACCGGGACCAATTTTCTTCTCACAGGAACGAGTAGGGAAAAATGGTAAGAAGTTTAAGATGTACAAATTCCGTAGTATGTATATGGATGCAGAAGAGCGGAAAGCAGAGCTGATGAAAGATAATAAACTGGGCGATGGAAAGATGTTTAAACTGGACTTTGATCCTCGCGTTATTGGAAATAAAGTATTGCCTGATGGAAGCCATAAGACAGGTGTAGGTGATTTTATCCGCAGGACAAGTCTGGATGAATTTCCGCAATTCTACAATGTGCTGAGAGGCGATATGTCGATTATAGGTACTCGCCCACCCCTTATTTCTGAAACAAATTTGTATGAGCTGCACCATCGTGCAAGATTGGCAATTAAGCCGGGAATAACCGGTATGTGGCAGGTCAGCGGACGTAGCGACATTACTGATTTTGAAGAAGTGGTTCGTCTTGACAAAGAGTATATCACAAACTGGAACATTGGGCTCGATATAAAAATATTGTTTAAAACGATATTGGTAGTCTTTAAGAAAGATGGCTCAATGTAAATCCTACAAGTAGCTTATTTTATAGAGGGAATAGGCTGCGAAAGGATAAATATAAAGATTGCATTTAAAAGAGGAAGTTATGAATAAAAGGAAAAATAATAATTCTCCACTTAAAATTGCAGTTCTTGGACATAAGACAATTCCGAGTCGCCAAGGTGGAATTGAAATTGTAGTTGAAGAATTAACAGTTCGTATGGCAAAACTGGGACATAAAATAACAGTATATAACCGTAGCGGACATCATGTAAGTGGTAAAGAATTTGATGGAAAGAAGTTAAAAGAATATAAAGGAATCCGAATGAAATATGTACCGACAATAGATAAAAAAGGATTAGCAGCAATGAGTGCTTCCTTTTTTGCAGCGGTGGCAGCAGCATTTGGAAAATATGATGTGGTACATTTTCATGCAGAAGGGCCGTGTGCAATGTTATGGTTGCCAAAATTATTCGGAAAGCGATGTATAGCTACGGTGCATGGATTAGATCATCAGAGAGCAAAATGGGGTAAATTAGCCAGTACATATATTATGTTGGGAGAAAAATGTGCGGTTAAATTTGCTGACGAAATTATTGTGTTAAGTGAAGGGGTTCAGGAATATTTCCTTGATACATATGGGAGAGAAACACGTTTTATACCTAATGGTGTAAACAGACCAATCATCCGAAATGCTGAAATTATTAAGAATAAATTTGGTTTAGAAAAAGATAGCTACATCCTCTTTTTGGGCAGACTGGTTCCAGAAAAAGGGCTTAGATATTTGATAAAAGCCTTTAAGCAGGTAGATACTGAGAAAAAACTGGTTATTGCTGGTGGAAGTTCAGATACAGATGAATTTACAAAAGAATTAAAAGAACTGGCAAGGGATGATTCAAGAATTATTTTTACTGGGTTTGTTCAAGGAAAAGAGTTAGATGAACTTTATAGTAATGCTTATGTATATACTTTGCCGAGTGATCTGGAAGGAATGCCGCTTAGTTTATTAGAGGCAATGAGTTACGGAAATTGCTGTTTGGTTTCCGACATTCCAGAGTGTGCAGAGGTCGTGGAAGATAAGGCGTTGATTTTCAAAAAGTCGGATGTAGAGGACTTGCAAGAAAAACTGCAAGATGCTTGTGACCATCCAGAAATGGTTATGAAAATGAAGAACCAGGCAGCTGACTTTATCTGCAAGAAATATAACTGGGATGAAGTTGTAAAGAAAACGATGAAGTTATATAGAAAATGATGAAAAAATTTGTTGATAAATATTTCTGCTATTTTTTATCTGAACAGGAGATATGAAATAAAGCAAACTCACAGAAAAGGAAGTTAGGATATGCGGATTTTACTTGTAAATAAATTTATATTTCCCAAGGGTGGAGCGGAAACGTATACATTCGATGTAGGAAAAATGTTAGAAGAACATGGGCACGAAGTCCAGTACTTTGGTCTTGAAAATGAAAAAAATACAGTAGGAAATCGAATCGGTTCATATGTAACGAATATGGATTTTTCTCAAGGAATAAAGGCAAATTTAAATGCACCTTTTCGCATTATCTATTCAAGAGAAGCACGTAAAAAAATTCGTGCAGTTTTAGATGATTTTCAGCCAGATGTAGTGCATCTCAATAATATACAGTATCATCTGACCCCTTCTATTATTCTGGAAATTAACAAATGGCGCAAAGAAACAAAGAAAGAATGTAAGATTGTTTACACGACACATGACTATCAGCTCGTTTGCCCCAGCCATGGAATGTTTGATGTAAACATGAAGCCTTGTGAATTATGTTTGGATGGTCATTATATTCATTGCTTTCAAACTAAATGTCTAAAAAATTCCAGAGCAAAGAGTTTGCTCGGAACGTTGGATGGATATATGTGGAAATATAGTAAGGCATACTCGTATGTAGATGCCTATATTTGCTGCAGCTTTTTCCTTAAATCAAAGTTGGACACGCAGAAAAGATTCCGTGATAAAACCATCGGGTTGCATAATTTCAAAAAAGAGATGCCGCACTTGGATAACATTCAAAAAAAGGGTTATGTATTAGAGTTTGGCCATCTTTCGCGAGACAAAGGAACGGATACTTTGCTTGAAGTAGCCAAGAAGATGCACAATACCGAATTTGTGTTTATTGGCTATGGTCCGTCGGCTGATAAAATGAAGGATATTCCAAATGTGAAGTATCTGAGATTTAAGACAGGAGAAGAACTTTATCGCATTATTGCTGAGGCTGCAATCAGTGTCTGCCCGTCTGAGTGGTATGAGAACTGCCCGTACTCCGTTATGGAGTCTGTACTTTTGGGTACGCCTGTTGTTGGATCTAAAATGGGAGGCATCCCCGAATTGATTGAGCCGGGTAAAACCGGAGAATTGTTTGAAGCAGGTAATGTGGAAGATCTGATGAAGGCGATAAAGAAAGTTCTTCAAACACAAGACGTATTGGAAAGATATACAAAGAATTGTAGTCAGGTGAAATATGAAACGACAGAGAGCTACTATATAAAACTGATGAAAATTTATCGAGGAGAAAAGAATGTGGAACAAATTTCTTCGTAACCCACTTCATATTGTCAAGGATTATGAGCTGAGAAAACTGCTTTGGCAATCGGGGGGGGGCACAGCGGTTTGCAAAAAATATTTGAGGTTCAGAGATACCGTTCCTGAAAAGCTGACATTCCCAGAAAACCAAGTGGATGAGCCTATTTGGTTATTTTGGAATACAGGGTTGGAGCAGGCACCTGAGATAGTGAAGACTTGCTATCAATCTATAAAAAAATATGCCGGCAGACAAGTTGTTTTGCTTACGGAAAAAAATGTGCAGAACTATATAAATATGCCGGATTATCTGAATGAGAAATTAAAAAGCGGAGTCCTTCCATTGGCGATTTATACAGATTTGATGCGTGTAGCATTATTGGAGCATTATGGTGGGACATGGATGGATGCAACAATACTGCTAACAGATGAAATCCCACAGGAAATATTAAATAGTGATTTTTTTGTGTTTCATAATTCACTCGGCGAAATTGATAATCCCGTATTGTATCCGGTCTGGTTTATTCACGCTAAGCGACATAATAGAACGATTTGTGAGATTCGTAATGTTCTATTTGCCTACTGGGAACGAAATAATCATGTACCAGAATATCTCTTTTCAAATATTGTAATCACACAAATAATGAGGTCATCACCAGAGGTTGAGAGAAAGATGCCTTATTTGAATAGTGACTACAGCGAATATCTGGTTAGAGTATTAGGAGATAAATTTACAGAGGAAGAGTTTAATTGGATTAAGCGGCTTACTGGGATACATAAACTAACCTATAAATTAGAACCATCAATTGATAAGGAGGAAACAGTTTACCATTATCTGGTGCGGAATCTATGAGCTTTTTGAATAGTAGTTTCTGCAAGATAAAGGGAGACAATTAAATTATTATGCTGAATGACTACTATCAAAATATTGGCATGAAAGGCTTTATTCAAAGATATGGAATTGTGAATGCCGTCAAACGAGGGGCATTTATGTTTGTAAAACTGCATTTCGTAAAGGATTATGAGGTGCGGAAGGTATTGTGGCAGGAACATGCTTCATCCAAGATAAAACCATATTTAAAGTATAAAGACACAGATGTTCAGGGGCTTAGCTTTCCCAAAAATGATGTGGAGAATCCGATCTGGATTTATTGGAACAAAGGTATTGAACAGGCACCGATCATTGTTCAGAAATGCTATGAATCTGTATGTAAACGTTCCAATCAAAAAATCATTTTGCTGAACGATCAAAATCTTGCAGATTACATTCGATTGCCAGATTACATTGAAAAGAAAAAGGATGCTGGCCAGATTCCGATGGCTGGATATGCGGATCTGATGAGATTTGCATTATTGGAGCATTATGGTGGAACATGGATTGATTCAACGGTATATCTTACAGATCCGATTCCAGATATGATTTTAAATAGCGACTTTTTTGCAGTTCGAAATTCGTTGTTGCTGATAGATAACCCTGTGCTATATCCTGCATGGTTTCTTCATGCAAAAAAGGGAAACAAAACAATTCGAGAGATAAGAAATGTTGCTTTCGCATATTGGCTCAAAAACGAACATGTAATTGAGTATCTGCTGCCGAATTTGATTATCACTTTGGTGGTGAAGAGCAATCCGGAAGTTGAGAAAGCAATTCCATATATGAACAGTGATTATAGCGAGTATCTTGTTAAGGTTTTAGCCGATGATTATTCAGAAGAGAAATGGAATTGGATCAAAAAACTTACAGGTATTCATAAGTTGACATATAAATTAGATGCTGATATTAAACACGGACATAACTTTTATGATTATTTAATTACATCAAGTGACGAGAAGAATACAAAATAATTATTTGATACCAGAATCAAATTAAAAAGAAGAATATGATGATATTAAAAGAAACTAGAATTTGTGATAGTGGATGGGGAATGATGAATGAGACCAAAAATTAGTGTAATTGTACCAATATATAATGCGGAACTTTATCTGGAGCAATGTATTGAGTCCGTATTGAATCAAACGCTGCGAGATATTGAACTATTATTAATCGATGATGGTTCAACAGATAATTCTTTTCTGATATGTGAAAAATATAAAAAAAGAGATAATAGGATTCAATTATATACTAATAAAAATGTGGGGCAAGGTTTAGAAAGAAATTTTGGTATAAAAAAATCTACAGGTGAATATATTGCATTCTTAGATTCGGATGATCAGTATAAGGAGAATATGCTTGAAAAACTGTATCAAAGAGCGATTGAAACAAATGCAGATATGGTTTCTTGTAGAATAGTTGATATGCATGATGGAAAGATCATAAAGGAACATCCACTAAATGATAAAGTTTTAATTGGCTGCAAAGAGATTAAGGCTGCAATGGCTGATATGATTTCTTACGAAGAGAAAGATGGATACTCTGGATGTATTGCGATATGGGATAGCATTTTCAAAAGAGATATAATTGAAAATGAGGGTATACAATTTTTTTCCGAACGAGATGTTTATTCTGAAGATTTGTTATTTAAGCTGATGTTTATGACACATGCTAAAAAAATAGCCTTTTGCACTGAAGCTGTATATTTATACCGTGTTAATGACACTTCGTTTACGCATCGAATTGATGTATCCGTCTTAAAAAGAATTGTAAATTTATATAATGAAGTTTGCATACTGTTTGGAGATGTTTTGAAAGACTATAATTTGAAACGAAGAATAATTAATCGGACTTTTTTTACCTTGAGATTCAATATAAATAAGATTTCTAAAACGAGAAATGCTAAAGACTTTTATAGAATACTTTTGAATGATCAGGAGATAATGAGTGTTATTGACTTATATCAGCCGACAAATTTGAAAAATATTGTTGTATATTATTCGCTTAAATGGAAATTGATACGAGTTTTTGAGATACTATCTAAAATAAATTGATTTATAGAGGGATATTTATGAGAATAGGAATTATTACGTTTCACAGAGCAATTAATTATGGGGCAGTTTTGCAAACATATGCATTACAGAAATTTTTAAATGTTTCTAACTATGATGCAGAGGTTATAGATTATCGATGTGAACATATGGAAAATTTTTATAAAACATTCACAATAAAGGACAAGTCTGTAAAACAGATTATTAGAGGAATGTTGAATTTAAAAAACACATATAAGAAAAAAAGAGAATTTTACAGATTTTTGGATCAAAATGTCCGAATAAGTACAGAAGTTTATGATAAGGTTAATATAGATAAGGCGAATCTTCGCTACGATAAGTTTATAACAGGAAGCGATCAGGTTTTCAATTTTGCATGTACAGATTTCGATAAAACATATTTTTTACAATTTGTAAAAAATTGTGATAACAAACTTTCCTATGCTGCTTCGTTTGGCATGAAGGAGATTCCAGACAGCTATGTAAATGATTATAAAAGTTTGCTATCAACTTTTTCTGAATTATCTATCCGTGAAAATGCAGGACAACAGATTGTAAAAAAACTAACCGGAAAAGATTCGGAATTATCTGTGGATCCAGTCTTTTTATTGACCGCAGAAGAATGGGAAAAACTTGCAAAGAAACCTAAACTTAAGAATTATATATTAATTTACAAATTGAATACTTCGAATTTGATTTTTGACTTTGCAAGAAAATTATCTAAATTAACGGGCAGAAAAATTGTGGCGTTGAATTTTGATGTAGTAGATCAAATGAAAACTCCGGATATAAAAGGAGTGTATTCGGCATCAGTAGAAGAGTTTTTGGGATATATAAAATATGCTGACTATGTTGTGACTAATTCATTCCATGGAACAGCCTTCTCTGTTATTTTTCATAAAGATTTTTATGTGGAAGCATTACAAAAAGATTTTAAGCCTAATGATAGAGTCGAATCTTTGTTATGTTTAACAGGGTTAGATGAATGTAAGGTGAAAACATTAGAGGATTGTAGATTAAATGTTAGTAGAGATTTTAATTTTGCCGATGATCAGATCAGAAAACAATATATAAAAACAAATCAGTATTTTGAGAGGGTTTTGAATGAAGATGGAAGGTCATTCTAATTTAACTGGTACTAAAACATTAGAAATAATAATTGCTTTACTTATTAATCTGGTTATTTTTTCTACCAATAACAAGTTGATGATGTACACAAAACACCTATCGCTCTTCATAATCGTTTTGTGTTTTGTGTTGTTCGTTTCAAAAAAAGATTATACAGTAAAAATGAATAAGTTTATAGGTCTATATGTTGCATTTGTTTTAATTCTACTTCTCGGTTGCATTTGGTTTTCTAGCTCTGATGGATCTATAGATTATAGTATATACTTTATTTCGGGCATAAGTATTGTCCTTTTTAGGTTTTCAGAAATATTTTATCGCTATTTATTGAAAATCTTCAGGGCTTTATTTTGGATATTTATTTTTTCTATGTTTTTAGAAGCGGCATCGCCGGATATTTTTCATAGATTGTTTAGATTTGCGTCATTCGGAGATGAAACTATGCGTGCGCTTACATCAGGCGGAGCAATCGCAGGTCTCGCTTTTGAAAAGGCATATGCGGCATTTATCTGCAATTTAGGACTAGGGATGATTTTTGCAGAATATATCTGTCATAAATCACATAAATATATTATTCAGAGTCTTATTGTAATGGTAGCGCTAATGATGACGGGAAAAAGGACGCTTTTTATTATACCAATAGCAGTTTTGCTAATTTATGTTATACTTTTTTCCAAAAACAATAAATTTATAAAATTGGCAGGTGTTGGTTTAGGAATTACAATATTCATTATAGGTGCATATGTACTGGTTCCTGGTGCGTCTTTAATCATCAATCGCATTGTGAATAGTGAAGGAGACGTACTTTCGGGTAGAGAAGTGTTTTGGAATTATGCAATGGAAATGTTTCGGCAAAACCCATTGTTTGGAAAAGGATTTGTATCGTTTAATGATTATGCCTTTTATCGAGGATTTCGATATTATGGAGAACGTTGGAATTATCAGGCACACAATGTATACATTCAGCTTTTGGCAGAAACTGGAATCGTTGGTTTTCTATTAATGACATTACTTATTATCTTGATGCTGTTTAAGATAATATCTGCAGTTAAAGAAAAGCCTGTTTTTTGGAATATACTTTTGATTTATTGGATTATTTTGTTTGGAGTTTATAGTTTTACTGGAAATACATTATATTATCCATGCCAGCTAATTGTTTTGATTATTATTATCCTGTTGGTTTCAAATATAAAAGTAGCGGATTCTTCTTATATGGTCAGTAAAAGAACTATTAAATGGAAGTTTTAGATTTGAGTGGAGGTGTTAAAGTGGAACCGTTAGTGAGTATTATTACTCCGTCATATAATTCTGAAAAATATTTAGATGCATTTTTTATCTCAATTTTGGAACAGGATTATGAAAATTATGAAGTGATTTTTATTAATGATGGCTCAACTGATAGAACTGAAAATATTGTCTATAAGTATAAGGAGAAATTCGAAGAAAGAAACATTCGTTTTGTGTATTTAAAGCAGGAGAATGGTGGACAAGCAAAGGCTATGAATTTGGGCTTTCCATATATTCAAGGAAAATACTTTATTTGGCCAGATTCAGATGACGAATTGTATCGAAACAATATTAGCGAAAAGGTGAAATACATGGAACAACATCCAGATATTCCATTGGCAATGTCTTGGGCTGATTATGTAGATGAGAGTGGAAATGTTATAAAGCGTTTACAAAGAATTAAACCTGAAAAAGATAATTTTTTTGAAGATTTATTATTCAGTAAAAATGTTGTATTTTGTCCGGGTATCTATATTATGAGAACAGATATATTTTTTAAGTATGTGCCAAGTAGACATATAAATGAGAGCCGAATTGGGCAGAATTATCAGATTTTATTGCCAGTAGCATATCACGAAAAAAAAATTGGATACATTGATAAAACATTATATAAGTATATTCTACATAAAAACAGTCATTCTAATAAAGATAATAATAATTATGAAAAAACAATCCGAAGATTTCAAGAACATGAAAATACATTATATGATCTTGTAAAGAATATATGTGATGTCAATGATCAGAATATATACACTCGAAAAGTATTTGTACACTTTAATCGTTTTTATCTCCGATTGGCAAATGAATACGGAATGAAAAGTGAAGTAAAGGTTTATTATAACAAATTAAAAGTAGTTGGGGAAAACGGAATTAAACAAAAAATATACTATATTATGGGAATGTTAGGAATAAAGGCAAGGTAAAATATGGGACGCTCAAAAAAATTTATATTGAATTCGGTTACGACAGCATTATTACAGGTCGTAACAATGATTGCAGGGTTTATAACGCCTAGATTTATGTTGACAGCATATGGATCTGAAATTAATGGCTTGATATCATCTATTCTACAGTTTATTAGTTACTTCAATCTAGTAGAGGCTGGTTTGTCAAGTGCAGCGGTTTATTCTTTGTACAAACCTATCGCAGAGAAAGACTACAATAGGATCAACCGGATAATAGTTGCTGCGAAGCACTTTTATGTGAAATCAGGATTCATTTTTGTAGGTTTGGTTGTAATCTTGGCTATATGTTATCCTTTTATTACAGATTCAACTGTTTTAGATCAAACTAGTATTTTCGCTTTAGTTCTTGTGTTGGGAGTTAATGGCTCGTTAGAATTTTTTACTTTGGCAAAATACAGAGCATTGCTTACTGCTGATCAAAGGACATATGTAATTTCATTGGCTTCGATTGTGTATACAGTTTTAAATACTATCATTGTCGTGGCCTTATCAATAATACATATTAATATTGTCTTGTTGAGAATTATTGCATTGTTATCAATATTTGTGAGAACATTAATATTGTATGTGTATGTTAAAACTAATTACCACTTTATATGTTATGACGTGGAACCTGATTATGGTGCGATGGATAAGAGATGGAGTGCGTTATATTTACAGATAGTTCAAACTGTACAAAATGCATCTCCAGCAGTTATGACAACCATTTTTTCATCTCTTAAAATGGTAAGTGTTTATTCAGTTTATAATATGGTGATGGCTGGGATTAATGGAGTAATGTCTGTATTTTCTACGGGTGTCTCAGCAGGTTTTGGGGAATTAATTGTTAAGAAAGATAAGACAGCATTTCAAAAGGCATATAGTGATTTCGAATATCTTTATTATTTTATGGTTAGCGTTATATATTCTATTACATTAGTTACAATCCTACCGTTTGTAGGGGCCTATACAAGTGGAGTTGATGATATTCAATATACAAATCTTACACTTGCTATTTTATTTGTAGCTAATGGAATCTTATACAATCTAAAAACACCTCAAGGAATGTTGGTGATAGCGGCGGGGTTATATAAGGAAACAAGAGTTCAAAGTACGGTTCAAGCAGCTATTTTATTGATAGGAGGTATTTGCTTTGGAATAAAATGGGGATTAGCTGGAATCATGTTAGCTTCCTGCTTATCTAATTTATATCGTTGTATTGATTTGTACTTTTTTATACCCAAAATGGTAACACATATGACTAGAAAAAGTACTTTGTTAAATATTTGTACTGCAATTTTAATGATTATAGTAATATATGTTACGGCACCAATGCTAATAAAGTTTACGCCAACAAGTCTTATTACATGGCTTTTTTACGCAATCTGTGTTGGAACTTATAGTTTAGTTTTTATTTGTATTTTTCATATTATATTTGCAAGAGACAATTTTAGAACGATACTTATAAGATTGAGAAATATGAAAGGAAAATAAGATGGAAAAGTTATATATAAATAAAGAGGACTGTTGTGGATGTTCAGCATGTTTGAATATTTGTCCTAAACATGCAATTTATATGAAACATGATGAAAAGGGATATTTGTATCCTGAAATTAGAAAAGATTCATGCGTTAATTGCGGATTATGCGAAAAGGTTTGTCCATTAAAAGATAAAGAAAAGAATAAGAAGTTTGAAAAAATAGCTTATGGAGTAAAAAATAAAGATGAGCATGAACGAGCAAAAAGTAGTTCAGGTGGAGTATTTGCAGAAGTTGCAAAATATATTTTGAACAATGATGGCGTTGTGTATGGCGTGGAGATGAACAATGATTTCCAAGTAAAACATGGAAGAGCGACAACGATTGAAGATGCTCGGAAATTTCAAGGCTCTAAATATGTACAAAGTGATAAACATTCGATTTTTTGTATGGTACAGAAAGATCTGAAGGAAGGAAAAGAGGTGTTGTTTACAGGTACGCCATGTGAGGTAGCTGGTTTGAAGAAATATTTGAGAAAAGAATATGATAATTTATATACGTTGGATTTAATTTGTCATGGTGTACCAAGTAGTGAATTATTAAACGCATTTTTAAAGGGAAAAGAAAAGCTGTATTCTTCTCAAATAATAGAACTTAAATTTCGAGAGAAAGTGTATGGGTGGAGAAATCAAGAAATATATATTAAATTTAAAAATGGACGAATATACCATGCTCCTATATGGGTGGATAATTTTTATCGTTTATTTACCAATAATTATATATTAAGAGATTCTTGTTATGCATGTAGATTCTCAAGTATGGAACGACAAGGAGACATAACAATTGGAGATTTTTGGAATCTGAAAAATGTAAATGAGGCATTTGAGGATAAATTGGGCGTATCATCTGTTATTATAAATTCCGAAAAGGGGGAAAAAGTATTTGAAACACTAAAAAACAAATTTGATATAATAGAGTGTTCGTTAAATGAAATTAATCAGAAGAATTTGAATAGTCCTTCACCTAAACCATATCACTACGAAGAATTCCAAAGGATGATTGAAAAAAAAGGATTCGAGTACTGTTTAAAAAAATACGGATCAATGAAGATGCTTGAAAAAATAAGAAGAGTTTTGTCACCTGTGAAACAAAGATTAAAAGCAATGTTAAGGCATTAAAAGTGGCTGGGAGAAAAAGAAAGTCTATAGTTTAGATAATAAAGGAGGAAAAGTGATGAACACAACATTACTTATTATGGCTGCCGGTATCGGTAGCCGTTTTGGAACAGGAATCAAACAGTTGGAGCCAGTGGATGATGCTGGACATATCATTATGGATTATTCAATCCATGATGCGATTGAAGCTGGTTTCAATCATGTGGTATTTATTATCCGCAAGGATATCGAGAAGGAGTTCAAAGAGGTCATCGGTGATCGCATTGCCTCCATTTGCTCTTCTCATAATGTAACTGTGGATTACGCTTTTCAGGACATTGACGATATTCCGGGAAAACTTCCAGCAGGTCGCACAAAGCCGTGGGGAACCGGTCAGGCTGTGCTTGCAGCGAAGAAGGTCATCAAGACTCCGTTTATCGTCATCAATGCGGACGATTACTACGGCAAGGAAGGTTTCAAAGCCGTACATGAGTATCTGGTGAATGGTGGAAAGTCCTGCATGGCTGGCTTTGTGCTGAAGAACACGCTGTCTGATAACGGTGGCGTGACCCGTGGCATCTGCAAGATGGATGAGCAGAATAATTTGACTGAGGTTGTGGAAACCAAGAACATTGTAAAGACCGCAACTGGAGCAGAAGCAGACGGCGTGGCTGTGGATGTAAATTCTCTGGTTTCCATGAACATGTGGGGATTGACTCCGGAGTTCCTGAGTGTACTGGAGGAAGGTTTCAAAGAGTTCTTCGAGAAGGAAGTACCGGACAATCCTCTGAAAGCAGAGTACCTGATTCCCATCTTTATCGGTGAACTGTTGGAGCAGGGCAAGATGTCTGTGAAGGTTCTGAAAACCAATGACACTTGGTATGGTATGACATATCATGAGGATGTCGCAGCTGTAAAGGACAGCTTCAAGAAGATGCTGGAAAACGGCGTGTACAAGGCTGACCTGTTCAGTGATCTCTAAACAATGATGAAAGAAACGATTGATTTATTCGGGAAGATCCTCACAAACATCCTGACTGCGCTATATGAGCCGTTTGGCTTTTCGCTTCTTCTTTCCTTTTTTGCCATGTTTTTCTATCTGTATGCGTATGAACCTATCGCAGCAGGCAAAGGATGGAAGAGTGCCATAGTGACTTGGTATCAGAAATTTAAAGAGAGCGTGTTCTTTCGGAAGATGTTCTTACTAGTTTTCGTGACATCGATGATTTTGTTCCGAACGCTGCTGAACCGGAACCTGTGGCTAAATCCTTTGTCAAATGTCATGGGTGGCTGGGGCATCTGGGAGACCGTGAACGGCGAGCAGAAACTTACAACTGAGTGCATTGAGAACGTGATCATGATGGTGCCGTTCACCAGCATGGTTATATGGACATTTCAAGAGAAAGTGAGCAGTAGCTGGAAGAAGATACTGTGGTATAGCGGAAAGGTAGCGTTCATTTTTTCGATAAGCATTGAGGTGCTACAATTATTGCTTCGCTTGGGTACATTCCAGCTATCGGACATCTTCTACAACACAGTCGGCGGAGTGCTAGGCGGATTGATGTACTGTGCGTTGATGAAGACAAGAAAGCGTCTATAAAACTGGATGAAATTGTGATATACAGGGAGCGGTAGCTCCCTACATTGCTCGTAATAATCACACACCTCTTCGTGGTGAGCAGCAGGCAACGATCTTATGATCGGCTAAGTGTGAGAAAAACTAGAATGTCAGAAGGAAAAGGTTATGGCTATTATACCAGCCCCAAAAACACATAGTGATGTAGCAATGAATCAGCATCTTATTCCAAGATGTTACATGAAAGCGTGGAAACATAATAGCGGTAATGATCCGAAAGTCTGGTTGTTTGATAAGAGTGTGGGTTATTGTGAATCCAACCCGGAAAATTCGGATTGGACTTTAAGATCCTTTTCCACCAAGGAGATAATGGCAAAAAACGGGTTTCATGACATTAAAGCAGGGTTCCCATATATGCCAGACGAGGCACTTCATGAGATTTACGATGACATACTGCAGTTTAATGTGGTATGTGATGGTAAGAATTTGAATAGTCCAGAATTACTTAATCAATATTTTTACGACTTCGATAAATGGGAGATAAAAGATTCTTCTGGAATAGAGTTTACAGAAGATGAAAAAAGACATCTGAAGGAATATTTTAATAATTCAAGATGGACCTTTGTCGAAACTGAATGGGCACACACATATGAAAATAATTGGGGAGAATTTATTCAATCAGTAGAAAATAAGATAAAGCAGGCGTATGCGAATAGAAGCACTTCTACAAGTAGCAGTGTGACTCAAGACGAATTGAATACTCTAATGAAATACTGCATGATTTATAACTGGAGAAGCATTGCTGGTAACGAAATATTTAACTCTATTTATGATTTTATACCATTCACAGACGAACTGAAAAATGTAATAATCCCAGAAGCAGATAGAACATATGAAGATGATGTCACTGCGTATGATCAGATGAAGCACACGCATTAATAATAAAAGCATTTGTTGATTATCTGCAGTCAGACAGTGGAAAGATGAAAACTATAGAGAGCGCATTTATGCAAAGAGTGGCTCCAGTTTTCTTGATGACGAACGATACGAATCCCTTTATTACATCAGATGTTCCATCTTTTACAAGAGACAGAGCGGATGGTTTAAAGGATATCATATTTGTTGCAACTCCGACGTTGGCTATTGGATATGGCAGAGGTGAGACAGGCAAATTTATAGTGAGTAAACTCTCACAAAATGAAGTGCTGGAATATAATAAGTCTATTGCTAAATATGGAAATAAACTGGTTATTAAGGATCAAAATTATGATGTCAAGCAATTGTTTGTGGGCATTTCAAAAAGAATTACTTGATGAATCTGAGAATATTAGATTTGGAAAGACCGTTTGGGAAGCCACAAAAGTTGTAGCAGTATTTTCTTTTATGATAGAATTTACTCAGTTATTATTCCATCTTGGAACATTTCAAATATCGGATCTGACCTATAATACACTTGGTGGAGCAGTAGGTGGTGTCATCTATTATTTAGGATATTTCAGAAAGCGAAAGTGAAAAAATAAAATAAGAAACAGAGGACAGCTATCGGAGCATTAGTCCGGAGCAAAGAATCCTCTGTTTTAGGTGTAAGTTGATTGGATTCACATGGAAATAGGAGCTATAAGATGGTAGGAAGACCAAAAAAGAAACCAGAATATAATCCAGAACTTCAATTTAACAATTTTCTTCAAGAGTTAAGAGATGCCTATGAAGAAGCAGATTCTTTAAGATCACTGGCAGATGAGTTAAATATTAGTCTGCTTAAACTTCGTAAGCTACTTATTACTGCAGATGTATTCACATCAGATATATGTACAGAAATTAATGATCTGCATCAGTTGGGAAAAAAGATTCCGGAGATTATGAAACTCACAGGTCTTTCCAGAGCATCGGTTCATTCCTATCTGCCCTACACTAAGGGAATTTATAATGCAGCAGAGATAAGTTTAAATGCGGAGCGATGCCGGACGTATAAGATTCGGCAAGAGCAGGTTCGGCTTCTACACGAAATACCATCAGAGGAAAATCTGTGGCAGACTGTTATTGCATTTCAGGAGTATCCATTTAAAACGGCAACAGGATTACCATTCCGATATAAATTGAAGGTCGGTAAAAACGGAGAGTATAACAGAGAGCTGCTGATAGACCGGAGAGAGAAAAGTAAGAGCCTTGCCTGGAGTAGTGTGGTGCTGGCATTTGAAAATAGTAAGAAGGTTTCAGAAGAAGTGAAGAAACCGAAGGCACTTGGAGACATTAGAGGAGTTTCATATATTTATCCGATACTATGGCGATTTGGCATCATCAGAGTTCCGGAAGCAATAGAGAAGAAAATGCATCAACATTTGTATTAAGAAAGAAGAGGATAGAAGAATGACAATTATCGTAACCGGAGGAGCCGGATTTATTGGAAGTAACTTTGTATTTCATATGTTGGATAAATATCCTGATTATAGAATTGTATGCGTGGACAAGCTTACATATGCAGGAAACTTATCTACTTTAGCTCCAGTAATGGATAATCCTAATTTCCGTTTCTGCAAGATTGATATTTGTGACAAAGAAGCAATCTATAAATTATTTGAAGAGGAACATCCAGATATGATTGTGAACTTTGCAGCGGAATCCCATGTAGACCGTTCTATTGAAAATCCTGAGATTTTCTTAGACACAAACATTAAAGGAACTGCTGTTATGATGGATGCCTGCCGTAAATATGGTATCAAGAGATACCATCAGGTAAGCACTGATGAAGTTTACGGAGATCTTCCATTAGACAGACCGGACTTATTCTTTACAGAGGAGACACCAATCCATACAAGTTCTCCATACAGCAGCTCAAAGGCAGGAGCAGACTTATTAGTTCTTGCTTACCACAGAACTTACGGACTGCCTGTAACCATCAGCCGTTGCTCTAATAACTATGGACCATATCATTTTCCAGAGAAATTAATCCCGTTAATGATTGCCAATGCTTTAGCAGATAAGCCATTACCTGTTTATGGCGAAGGATTAAATGTTCGTGATTGGCTCTATGTAGAGGATCATTGCCGTGCGATAGACTTAATCATCCATAAAGGACGTTTTGGAGAAGTTTACAATGTTGGTGGACATAACGAAATGAAGAATATCGACATTGTAAAGATCATTTGCAAAGAACTTGGAAAGCCGGAAAGCCTGATTACACATGTAACGGATCGTAAAGGTCATGATATGCGTTATGCTATCGATCCAACAAAGATTCATAATGAATTAGGCTGGCTTCCAGAAACAAAATTTGAAGATGGAATTAAGAAGACGATCCAGTGGTATTTAGATAATAAGGAATGGTGGGAGACAATTATTTCCGGTGAATATCAGAACTACTACGAAAAAATGTACGGAAACAGATAAGAATATTAGGAGCGATAAGAAATGAAAGTATTTGTAACAGGCGTGGCAGGCCAGCTTGGTCATGATGTCATGAATGAATTACATACGATATTGCAAAGCTGAGTGATGGGAAAAAGCTGACTAAGGTTTGCTATTATGGAACAAAGGCTGCAGGTGATGAAAAATTGAAAAAAACAGAGAATTAATGTGTTTTCATAAAAATCTTACTGTGATAAACTTATAGGAAAAACGAAGGAGGATAAATCAATGTTTGATACAATTCATCATATTGCAATTATAGGAAGCGATTACGATAAATCAAAACATTTTTATGTTAATTTACTGGGATTTGAAATAATCCGGGAAAATTATCGAAAGGAACGGGATGATTATAAAATAGATTTAGCTTGTGGAGAGCAGGAGATTGAGCTATTTATTATAAAGGATGCTCCGGCCCGTGTGAATTATCCAGAGGCACTTGGTTTGAGACATTTGGCATTTAAGGTAAAAAGTGTTGACGATACGGTTAAGGAGCTTAACGCAAAAGGAATAGCAACAGAACCGGTACGTTTAGACGATTATACTGGAAAGAAAATGACATTTTTCCATGATCCGGATGGCTTGCCATTAGAAATCCATGAATAATTGAATTTAAGCGCTTACGATTAGAAAAGTAATAAGATGAGCAAAAACCTGCATTTTCGATTGGGAAAATACAGGTTTTGTTAATATGTAAAATGTCTATATTATATAATATCTATTAATCTCTTTTGAAAATATCACGTGTATATACTTTGTCAAGTACATCATCCAGACGGGAATCGTACCGGTTTGTGATGATTACTTGACTTTTCTTTTTGAATTTTTTTAGATCATTTACCACGAGTGATCCAAAGAATGTTTCTCCATTTTTTAACGTTGGTTCGTAAATGATAACAGTAGCCCCTTTTGCTTTGATTCGTTTCATGACACCTTGAATAGAAGACTGTCTAAAGTTATCAGAGTTTGATTTCATAGTCAAGCGGTAAACACCGATAACGCAATTCTTCTCCTGATCCGGAGCATAATCCCCACGATTGTAATAATCATAATATCTGGCCATATTTAATACCTGATCAGCAATAAAATCTTTTCTAGTTCTATTACTTTCTACGATAGCAGAAATCATGTCCTGTGGAACATCATTGAAGTTTGCCAGAAGCTGTTTTGTATCTTTGGGCAAGCAGTATCCACCATATCCAAAACTTGGATTGTTGTAATGTGTTCCAATACGTGGATCCAGGCAGACACCGTTGATGATTTCCTGTGTATCTAAGCCTTTTGTCTCAGCATAAGTATCCAGCTCGTTGAAATAAGAAACACGAAGAGCAAGGTAAGTATTTGCAAAAAGTTTTACAGCCTCAGCTTCGGTGAATCCCATAAATAATGTGTCAATATTTTCTTTGATTGCTCCTTGCTGAAGAAGTTTTGCAAAGATTTCAGCTTTTTCTTTTGATTCCTCATCGCAGGATACAATGATTCTGGATGGATACAGGTTGTCATAGAGTGACTTTGATTCACGTAGGAACTCAGGGCTGAAAATAATGTTTTTTGTATTATATTTAGCTCTTACAGATGCTGTATATCCAACAGGGATAGTAGATTTAATGATCATAGTTGCATCTGGATTGACTTTTAATACAAGTTCAATAACTGCCTCTACTGCAGAACAGTCGAAGAAATTTTTCTTGCTGTCATAGTTAGTCGGAGCTGCGATTACTACAAAGTCTGCATTTTTGTATGCTTCTTCTCCATTCAGTGTAGCGGTAAGATCCAGTTCTTTTTCAGCGAGATACATTTCAATATAGTCATCCTGGATTGGTGATTTTCTGTTGTTGATTAGTTCTACTTTCTCAGGAATAATATCTACAGCTGTTACGTGATTGTGCTGGGATAGGAGTGTTGCAATCGACAGACCTACATAACCGGTACCGGCAACAGCGATATTATATTTTTGGTTGAGGACAGGTTTATTTACTATAGAATTTTCCTCTTCAAATAAATCGGTTACTTCGAATCCAAGTGCTTCGGCAATGGCCTGAAGCTGATCGATGGAAGGAATATATTCAAGTCCTTCTAATCGGCTGATCATAGCTCTGTGGATGCCAGTCATTTTGGCAAGCTGAGCTTGCGTAAGTTTTTGTTCTTTTCTTTTGGCAATAATTGTATCCGCCATTTTCTTATAAGAGATCTTTTTCATAATTACTCCCTTGATGTTATTAATAACAAAAATATTTGTTGCTTTTTATGAAAGCATTTCCAGAATAACTGCCTGATAGCCTTCCAGCATAA
Source organism: Dorea sp. AF24-7LB (assembly GCF_003478575.1). Classification (NCBI taxonomy): domain Bacteria; kingdom Bacillati; phylum Bacillota; class Clostridia; order Lachnospirales; family Lachnospiraceae; genus Dorea; species Dorea sp. AF24-7LB. The sequence continues at coordinate 165,384 of NZ_QUFR01000002.1, read as the reverse complement.
TCTCATTGCCCTCAGTCTTAAGCTGCGGCAGATTGTTCAGCACGATGTGTTTGAGCTTTGATGGAAGTGTCAAAGTCTGTTGCTGGGTTTTATAGTTGCCAATCACGAGCAATGTCTGGTCAGCAGATTTTCGGTAGTAAGCCATGACACGGTCCTGATTCTCAAATACAGGGAGGAGATCACCGTATACGATCGTTTCAGCATAAGCTGGATCCTTGCGCAGTGCAAGCAGACGACGGTAGTACTGGTAAACAGAATCCGGATCATTTTTCTGACTTTCCAGATTGATCTTTTTGTAATTGTAATTTACCCTGAGCCATGGGGTACCGGTTGTAAAGCCTGCATTTGCAGAAGCATCCCACTGGTAAGGAGTTCTGGCATTATCGCGGCTGATGCGGTTTACTGCCTTTAAGGCGCTGTCTGGTGTCAGACCGGCATTTAATGCCACCTGATATTCGTCGAGGGTAGAAATGTCATCGACTTCATCAATCGACTGGAATTCTACATTTTCCATACCAATTTCCTGCCCCTGATAGATAAATGGAAGACCACGGAGCATGATATTCATTGTGGCAAGCAGCTTTTTGGAAGTGTCGGTGCATTCGCCCTCTGGGATATAGCGAGAAACGCCGCGCGGTTCATCGTGATTTTCAATAATATTGGAGAGCATGCCGAAGTCTTCAATCTTTTTCTGACTGGCGAAGCAGCAGCTCCGGTAATCATTTGGTGTGATTACTGTCTGGTCATACCAGCCCTTCGCGCTGGCACCGAAGATAGTCTCATTGAAATCAAACATCGTTGAGAAGTAGCCGTTGTCACCGATGAAATCCGGAAGCTCTTCCGCTTTTTCATTGAAGATTTCTCCGACAGTAAATGCACCATGCGGAAGGAAGGTGCGGTCACGCATTTCTCCTAAAAATTCACCCACACCGACTGCGTGTTTCAGCATTTCGTCCGGACTGCACATTCCATCTTTGCGGTCTGCCGGATAATTCTGCCACGGAAGCGGTTTTTTGATATTAATGATCGCATCGATGCGGAAGCCGGCAAGTCCCTTATCAAGCCACCAGTTGATCATTTTATAAATTTCCTCGCGCAGCTTTGGATTTTCCCAGTTCAGGTCTGGCTGCTTTTTATGGAACATGTGCAGGTAATATTTCCCAGGCTGGCCAGGGAGTGGCTCCCACACACTGCCACCAAAGTAGGAACGCCAGTTACAGGGCAGTTTCCCATTAGGGCAGTCTTCAATGTAAAAATATTTTCCATATTCTCCGTCCGGATCTTCGCAGGCTTTTTTGAACCATTCATGCTCATCCGAACAGTGATTGACGACGAGATCCATCAAAATGTGCATATCACGTTTCTTTGCTTCGGCAATCAATAGATCCATGTCATCCATTGTACCGAAACGTGGATCGATATTGTAATAATCAGAAATGTCATAGCCTTGATCTGCAAGTGGAGAGCAGTAAATTGGAGAGAGCCAGATAATATCTATACCGAGGTCTTTGAGATAATCGAGCTTGCTGATAATGCCTGGAAGATCGCCGATGCCGTCTCCGTTGGAGTCACAGAAGCTTTTCGGGTAGATCTGATAGGCGGTTTTTGTGTGCCACCATTTTTTTTGCATAGTAAAAATCCTTTCGTTGTAAAGTGTGTGTATCAGTGGAAAGAGAAGCCGTTCCTGGCGTCCTTCATTGATTAATAGTGGTTTCAATAAAAATTATTATCTTTTCGATTTTTAGAAACAATCTCATTATACTCCCTTAAGTAAGAAAATGCATCCTCAATCATGTGCCGAAGTGACATGGCATAATATAAAAAGTGGAAATTCGTATAAACGGATGAATAAAAAGCTTTACGGAGGCAGAGTAGTGGATATATTTGAAATGGCAGGAACACAATTTCAGAGTTGGAGCATGAGGCAGATAGCAATATTTGTAGTCTTGTTAGTAGTGCTTGCAATTGGCTTAACATATAGTGTCAGACAGAAGAGATTACATGGATCGCAGGCGATAGCAGCATGGATTTTGGCTTTATTTCTTGGCATTATCTTGGGAGCAACAACATTTACGAGAACACCGATGCAGGGACGTATCGTCAAATTAATCCCATTCTGGTCGTGGTATACCGGAATTGTTCTGGATGATAAGTTACTACTGGAGCAGAATGTTTTGAACTGCTTGATGCTTGCGCCGATTGGATTTTTATTACCATGGATCACGGACCGGAAAGTGAAATTACGATATGCTTTCCTGTCGGGTGTTGCTGTGGCTGTAGTGATTGAAGGATGCCAGCTTATATTCAAGCTTGGCTGGTTTGAATGGGATGACATGATCCATAATGGGATTAGTTGTTTGCTTGGCAGTATAATTGGAAATTATGCTGTCAGACGCGTTTAGAGATAATTAATATAGATAGAACAGCTGGCTGATTAGTTATGAATAATTATACAACTGATTTTATAGAAACGGAAGGGAAGACGTTATGAAGACAGTAAGCGATAGAATTTTTGAATTATTAAAAGAACGGAAGATGAGCCAGAAAGAATTTTCAAAGAAGACAGGGATTGCAGAAAGCACGATCAGCGACTGGAAGAAGAAGAGAACGAATCCGGTATCGGATAAGATTTTAATTATATGTGAAGTTTTGAACGTAACGCCTTATGATCTCCTGTCCGGGGCTGAACATATGGGAAGCAGAAGCAGAAGTGCAGATACTTACGTGATTAGTAAGGGAACTGAGATTGGAACTCTTGTTGAGACATACCAGAAGCTGGAACCGGATATGCAGAAGAGGGCCATGGGGTATCTGGAGGCGTTGAGTGATTTGGAAAAGTAGAGAAAGTGTTGAAAAGTTGCAGGAAACATAATTAAATTGGACAACAATACAGAGGTATGATAATATTTATTGTATCTTAATGAGGATATTGAATGAGATTAGTAATTGATAAGAAAGAATTAGAATTATTACTTGAACAAAAGAAAGAATACATTGGGAATCAAGTTACTATTGATACAGTAATAGCAGGTGTTTCATTTTTATTGTCAGTAATGACAGCGCAATATCAGAAGATTTTTGGAATATCTGGAGAAATAATAAAAGTATTTTTTTGTACAATTGGTATTTTATATGCAGTAAAAATCATATGGGATTGCAAATTGTTTTTGAATTATAAAACGCAGGAACGTGGAGATGAAGCTGCGATTATTGCAAATGTAGTGAAAGAGTTGAAGCTTAATCAGAAAGAAGTAAAATGTCGATACATTACTTCAAAGTTGCAGGAAAAATATTCAATAAGTCATCGTGAAAATAGAATTTATAATCATCGTTTATATGAGCTTCAGGTTAATAGATTTTCAGAACAGGAAATGGAAAAGGATTTTGTTGTAAATGGAAAGCATTATTATTGGATGAGTATAGAAGAAATGGAAAAAGATGATAACATTAGGAACAAAAACCTGGAAGTGGTAGATTTTGTAAAAGAATATATGGGATAAAGTTTTCCGCTTGTGTATTTCGCAGAGTTTTTGAAGATACACAGGCGGTTTTGTTACTTATATTGTAGCAGGAGGTTGCTATGTCGGAAATGAAGATGAATTATATTTTTATAGAAAAAGAAACGCAGGATTCGATATCTATGTGTGAGCAGATCGCTGAGCTGCTGGGTGTGGAGGACAGCAAGATGAAGTCAGGCAACTTGCCAACGTCAGGTTTCATTTGCTTGCAGGATGTGGAAGTGTTTTATGAGATCTCCGGCAAGAGTGGTGCGGATCAATATTTTCTGGAATTAAGTACAAAAGCCAGAGTGAACAGAGCTGTGATAGCACTGCAGACATTAGATGATACCATTTATCAATCGCCGAAGCAGAAGTATTACACGGCAATTCGTGTGTATGATGGGATTTCGGAAAGCTATTGTAAGCGGCTTTATCCTAAATATGCAGAGTTTGAGCGATTGCTTCGGGCGTTAGTATCGCTGATCGTGACGAAGGCGTATGGAAGTGCATGGCAGGAAGAGACCGTGCCGGAAGAGATGATGGCAGATCTTAAGAAGAATGCAAGAGGCAATCTGCCGATCAGTGAGACTCTGGAGCAGATGAATTTATCCACGGTGGAAGAATATTTATTTGCAGAAAGAGAAGTTGTGTATGAGGAGGTTGTCGCAGGCAGCGGTGAAAATGCGAGTGGGAAGACTGGTAAAATAACAGATTTTGAACAATTCTCAAAAGAAGAATTATGCCGCTTGCTGGAAGCACTTCGCCCGACAAGCCTGTGGGAGCGGCATTTTGAATCGCTTGGCAGTCAGAAAAAGTGGAAAGAGAAAATTGTTGGCGTACATCCGGTGCGCAACAAAGTGGCACATCAGAAACGGATCAGCGGCGCGGAATATCAGCAGTACCGGCAGCTGTGGAAAATGTTGCCAGATTGAATGCAATTTCACCGGTTACAAAAAGTACGCAGATGATAGTGGAAGTATTATCTGATATGCGGCGTAGCCAGCAGGAAGTAATGGCAGCAGTCAGACCGGCGGCTATAGCTGCGAGCATGCAAAAAGATGTGGTATCGGAAGTTGCGAAAAGTCTTCGTATACCACAGACAATACGTGACAGTATCGCAACTGCGGCGAAGATGTCACGGCTTATGAACATTTCAGGAATTGTAAATCTGGAAGATAAGGGGAATAAAACTGAGGATAATGACTTAGAAAACAATAGGGACTAGTAAATTCCGGCAATTTACGCTATAATGGATAAGATTATAGGCAAAACTAAGGAATTAATAAAAAGAGATAATAATCAAGTCCGGATCTGCCGGACGCCAAATATAATATACCAAAGTAGAAAGGATTTTAGAACGATGGGTAAGTATTTTGGAACTGATGGTTTCCGTGGGGAAGCTAATAGGAACCTGACAGCAGATCACGCATACAAGATTGGGCGTTTCCTCGGCTGGTATTATGGAGAACTGAAAAGACAGAATGGAGATGACACTCCGGCTAGAATTGTAATTGGTAAGGATACAAGACGTTCCAGCTATATGTTTGAATATACACTGGTCGGTGGACTGGTAGCATCCGGTGCAGATGCATACCTGCTTCATGTTACAACAACACCGTCTGTAGCTTATGTGGCAAGAGTAGATGAGTTTGACTGTGGTATTATGATTTCCGCAAGTCATAATCCATATTATGACAATGGAATTAAGCTGATTAATGGTAATGGTGAGAAGATGGATGAAGGAACAATCAGCCTGATCGAAGCATATCTGGACGGAGAAGTAGAATTATTTGGAGAGAAATATTCAGAAGTTCCGTATGCACACAAAGAGAAGATTGGTCGTACCGTAGATTATGTATCAGGAAGGAACCGTTATGTCGGATATCTGATTTCTCTTGGAATGTATTCGTTCAAGGGTGTCAAAGTTGCATTAGACTGTGCGAATGGAAGTTCATGGAATATTGCCAAATCTGTATTTGACGCACTGGGAGCAAAGACTTACGTGATCAATGCGGATCCGAATGGAACAAATATCAATAACAATGCAGGGTCTACACACATTGAAGGACTGCAGAAGTACGTGGTAGAAGAAGGCATGGATGTTGGATTCGCTTATGACGGAGATGCTGACCGCTGTCTCTGTGTGGATGAAAAAGGGCAGGTTGTAGACGGAGATGCGATTCTTTACGTATATGGAAGATATATGAAAGAGCGCGGAAAACTGGTGACAAATACAGTTGTTACAACAGTTATGTCTAACTTCGGACTTTACAAAGCATTTGATGAGCAGGGTATCGATTATGCGAAGACTGCTGTCGGAGATAAATATGTATATGAATATATGCAGAAGAATGGCTGCCGAATTGGTGGAGAGCAGTCCGGTCACATTATTTTCTCAAAATATGCATCAACAGGTGATGGTATTTTAACCAGTCTGAAAATGATGGAAGTTATGATGGCAAGAAAGAAGACAATGAGTCAGCTGACAGAAGATTTACACATTTATCCACAGGTGCTTGTGAATGTACGTGTACAGGATAAAGCTGTTGCACAGGCAGATCCGGATGTGCAGGCAGCAGTGCAGAAAGTTGCAGACGAGCTGGGTGATACAGGAAGAATCCTTGTCCGTGAATCTGGTACAGAGCCACTGATACGTGTAATGGTAGAGGCTGAGACACATGACATCTGCCAGAAATATGTGGATGATGTAGTGAATGTGATTAATGAAAAAGAGAAGACAAGATAGTCTGGCTCTCAGGATCAGAAAATGTAGATAGATGATAAGGTCGTATGATTTGACAGGAAAGATAGGAGTATTAAGAAATATGTGTGGAATTGTAGGATATGTAGGAAATAATCAGGCAGCACCGATTTTGTTGGATGGACTGTCCAAGCTGGAATACCGTGGTTATGATTCGGCCGGAATTGCTGTCCGTGGTGCAAATGGCGATGTTGAGATTGTTAAGGCAAAAGGACGTCTGAAGATTCTGGCTGAGAAGACAGATAATGGTGCCGCTGTCCCGGGAACATGTGGAATCGGCCATACAAGATGGGCAACACATGGGGAGCCGTCTGAGAACAATGCACATCCGCATAAGAGTGATGATGGCAATGTAGTTGCTGTTCACAACGGTATCATTGAAAATTATCAGGAATTAAAGGAAAAACTGTTAAGAAAAGGATATACATTCTATTCCAATACAGATACAGAAGTAGCGGTAAAACTGATCGATTACTACTATAAGAAATATGAAGGAACACCGGTTGATGCGATGAATCACGCAATCGTTCGCATCCGAGGTTCTTATGCGCTGGCAGTTTTGTTTAAAGATTATCCGGAAGAGATTTATGTGGCCAGAAAGGACAGTCCGATGGTTCTCGGAGTTGCTGACGGAGCATCATATATCGGATCTGATGTACCGGCTATTTTGAAATATACAAGAAATGTATATTATATTGGCAACCTGGAGATGGCGCGTGTAAAGAAAGGGGAGATCACTTTCTACAATCTGGACGGAGAAGAGATTGAGATTGAACCAAAGGAAATTAACTGGGACGCAGAAGCCGCTGAAAAAGGCGGTTATGAACATTTCATGATCAAAGAGATTCATGAACAGCCAAAAGTTGTAGAAGATACCATTAACTCTGTTCTTACGACAGATGGCAAGATTGATTTGTCAGAGGTTGGTCTGTCAGAAGAAGAGATCAAAGATATTCGTCAGATTCACATTGTAGCATGTGGTTCTGCATATCATGTTGGAGTTGCAACACAGTATGTAATGGAAGATCTTGCAAGAATTCCGGTGCGTGTAGAGTTGGCATCCGAATTCCGTTATCGTAATCCGTTACTGGATGAGAAGGACCTGGTTGTACTGATCAGCCAGTCCGGTGAGACAGCAGATACGCTGGCTGCACTTCGTGAGTCCAAAGCAAGAGGCGTGCGCACACTTGCAATTGTAAATGTAGTAGGTTCTTCCATTGCAAGAGAAGCAGATAATGTATTCTACACACTGGCTGGACCGGAGATTTCCGTTGCAACAACAAAAGCATACAGCACACAGTTAATTGCAGGTTATGCACTGGCAATCCAGTTTGCCAAAGTAAGAGGCGAGATTGACGAAGCGCGTTATAGCGGTCTGATCAAGGAAATGCAAACCTTGCCGGAGAAGATTGAGAAGATTATTGAAGACAAAGAGAGAATCCAGTGGTTTGCATCCAAACAGGCAAATGCAAGAGACGTATTTTTTGTAGGTCGTGGTATTGACTATGCAATCTGCCTGGAAGGAAGTCTGAAGATGAAGGAGATCAGTTATATTCATTCTGAGGCATACGCTGCAGGTGAATTGAAGCATGGAACGATTTCTCTGATCGAAGACGGCATTCTTGTTGTCGGTGTTCTGACACAGCCGGATCTCTATGAGAAGACAGTTTCTAACATGGTTGAGTGCAAGAGTCGTGGCGCTTACCTTATGGGACTTACAAACTTTGGACAGTATAATATTGAAGATACAGCAGACTTTACGGTATATATTCCAAAGACAGATCCGTTATTTGCAACATCACTGGCAGTCATCCCGTTACAGCTCCTTGGTTATTATGTCAGCGTTGCAAGAGGTCTGGATGTAGACAAGCCGAGAAACCTTGCGAAGAGTGTTACAGTAGAGTAATCTTCCTGCAAAAGGCGGTCGTTTAGAAAATATTAAAAGAATATTAATAAAAAAGGGTGCTCAATATTGTGATGAAAATGCTATAATATTATCGCAATATTGAGCAATATAGCATCTGAAGGAAACTACCGATGGCGGGCTTGAGAGATGCTGGAACAAGGAGAGGTACAAATGAAAACGACATTAGTTATTATGGCTGCCGGAATCGGATCCCGTTTTGGCGGCGGAATCAAACAGCTGGCACCGGTCGGACTGCATGGGGAGATCATCATGGATTATTCCATTCATGATGCAATCGAAGCAGGATTTAATAAGATTGTCTTTATTATCCGTAAGGACATTAAGGAAGCATTTAAGGAAGCAATCGGAGATCGTATTGAGAAAATCTGTGCGGATCTGGATGTAGAGATTGCATATGCATACCAGGAGCTGGATGCACTTCCGGAAGGAATCGAACTTCCGACCGGACGTACGAAACCGTGGGGAACCGGACAGGCAGTTCTTGCGTGCAAAGATGTTTTAAAAGAGCCATTTGCAGTTATCAACGCAGATGATTACTATGGAAAGGAAGCATTTACTAAGCTTCATGATTTCCTCGTAGATTACACACCGGAGAAGGCGAATGCATTCTGCATGGCAGGTTTTATCCTGAAGAACACATTAAGTGAGAATGGATCTGTTACCAGAGGTGTGTGTGAACTGAATGAGAAAGGCTATCTGACAGCAGTTCATGAGACACATAACATTGTGAAGACGGCAGACGGTGCAGCAGTCGATACAGAAGACGGACTAAGAGCCATCAATCCGGAATCTTATGTATCTATGAATATGTGGGGACTGACACCGGAATTTGTCGACATACTGGAAGCTGGATTCAAAGAGTTTTTTGAGACAATGGGAGACAAAGACATCTTGAAAGCAGAATATCTTTTGCCGATTTATATTGATGAACTATTACAGGCTGACAAAGTATCTGTAAAAGTGCTTGACTCTCATGACAAATGGTTTGGTGTAACATACAAAGAAGACAAAGACTATGTTGTAAAGTCTTTTGCCAAACTGATCGAAGACGGCGTATACGCTGAGAAACTGTTTGAGGACTTGAAGTAAGAATTATCAGAAATAAGAAAGACTGTTATAGCATGCGCGCATGCTATAACAGTCTTTCTTGATTTTATGAAGTTATTGTAATGTTGGAGTGCTTTTATGAGAAAATGCAATTACATCAACGGTATAATAATATAGAAACGAAAAAATTGTAAATTTGCAAACCATCGCAAACCCGCGTAAAATGGGCATTTTCAAAGACGCTCGACAAGAAAATACAAAAAAGTTGAAAAAAATTAAAAAAAGGGGTTGCAATTTTTGGATTTGCTGATATAATAATATTTGTTCGCTGATGAAATACAAAAGATAAAAAACGAACGCAACAGAGAACTACGTAATGCGGATTGGTGTAATGGCAGCACAGCAGACTCTGACTCTGTTAGTAGAGGTTCGAGTCCTCTATCCGTAGTTCCTTGGCAGGGGCGCCGAGTGTTTTGAATGTTTGAAACATTCGGTTGACATGCCGGAGTGTGGCTCAGCTTGGTAGAGCGCTACGTTCGGGACGTAGAGGTCGCAGGTTCAAATCCTGTCACTCCGATTAAGATGAATCTCAAAGCTTATTGCTTTGAGATTTTTTTTTGCTATGGCATCCGGAGAAAGTTGCCGGTGGCAAGTTCTGTAGCTTATGGTGATGGGAAAAATGCGTCATACTTGCATGATTTATAATTGCAATTTCTTGACATCTGTTGGTGGGGCGAGTATCATTAACTGTGTTAAGACTGTAACTATCCAGTATAGTTACAGTAGATGAATTAACGAGTAAAAGAGTGATGACAAGGGGAGCTTATGTATAGGCTGAGAGGAAGTTTAGAAACTTCGACCCGGAACCTGATATGGATAATGCCATCGTAGGGATGTATTAGATATTACAGAACCCTCCTTCGTCTTCAGTCGAAGATACAGGAGGATTTTTTTGTGCAAGTTGGAGCTTACGGAGGAAGGCTAAGAATAAGCCTAAAAAGAAGAAAAACAACAGGAGGCCAACAGTCATGAAATTATTTCAGCAGAAATCAGTGATCGAGAAATATGATGATGTGAAAAGCTTTGTGGAAGCATACAACATCGGAGCGGATGATTTCATTCTCGCGACAAAACGGATTTACGAGACCTGTTTTGCACCGCTGAATCTGAAAGCACATGTAGAATACAAGAGCAAATATGGCAGCGGTGAGCCGACAGATGTAATGATCGATGCACTGCTTGAGGATTTCCGTCAGGGAGATTATAAGAGAATCATTGCTATCGGCGGTGGAGCTGTCATTGATATGGCGAAGATTCTTGTACTGGACGGGGAAGCGAAAGCAGAGAGCTATTATCGGAAAGAAGTACCGCTTCGCAAAGTGCGCACACTTCTTGCAGTGCCGACAACCTGTGGCGCAGGATCGGAAGTGTCCAATGTCTCCATTACAGAGATTACTTCGATCCACAGCAAATTAGGACTCGCCGTAGACGAGATTTATGCAGATGAGGCAGTGCTGATCCCGGAACTTTTGCGTGAGCTTCCATATGAGTTCTTCGCAACCAGCGCGATCGATGCATTTATCCATGCGATTGAATCTTTTGTATCACCAAAAGCGAACCTCTACACGGAGATGTTCAGCGAGAAAGCAATGGAGATGATCGTGCATGGATTCCGTGAGATTATCGCTCATGGAAAAGAATACCGGATGGAGCTGCTGGAAGATTTTCTTGTGGCAAGTAATCTGGCAGGTGTTGCATTTGGCAATGCCGGAACCGGAATGGTGCATGCCATGTCCTATCCGCTGAGCGGAATGTATCATGTCGCACACGGAGAGGCAAATTATCAGTTCCTGACTGCCGTATTTGCTGCTTATCAGAAAATGAATCCGACCGGCAAAATCATTCGTCTGAATGCATTTCTCGCAAAAATGATGGAATGTGATGAAGCGGTTGTCTATGAAAAACTGCAGGAATTGTTAGACCAGATTATCAGTCGTAAAAAATTAAGAGAATATGGCATGAAGGAAGAAGAAATCCATTCATTTGCCGTAAGTGTAGACGCAAGTCAGCAGAGACTTTTAAATCAGAGCTATGTGAAGCCTACCATTGAGCAGATGGAGGCAGTTTACAGAGAACTGTACTAGATAGTATACGAAAGTATAGAATAGTATATTCAAACATTAGGAGGAGAATTATGCTTGGAGAAATGTTAAATAAAGTCAGAGAGACAACCCCTCTGGTTCACAATATCACAAATTATGTAACCGTAAATGATGTGGCAAATGTATTGCTGGCATGTGGCGGAAGTCCGATCATGTCTGACGAGCCGCAGGATGTGGAAGATATTACTTCCATCTGTGGAGGATTGAATATCAATATCGGCACATTAAATATAAGAAGTATCGAAGGCATGAAGCTGGCTGGAAAGAAAGCGGCAGAACTTGGACATGCAATTCTGCTGGATCCGGTAGGAGCGGGAGCAAGTGCACTGCGCACGAACACAGCCGTTTCTCTGATGGAAGAAATTCCGTTTTCCGTGATCCGTGGAAATATTTCCGAGATCAAAACCCTGGCATCCGGCAGTGGTACAACAAAAGGCGTAGATGCTGATGTTGCAGATGCAGTGACAGAAGAGAATCTGGATGAAGCAGTCGCATTTGCAAAGGCATTTGCAGAGAAAGCAAACTGTGTTGTTGCGATTACAGGGGCGATTGATCTGGTGAGTGATGGAAAATCCTGCTATGTGATTCGTAATGGACGCCCGGAAATGGGTAAGATTACAGGAACTGGCTGCCAGTTGTCCGGAATGATGACTGCATATATTACCGCAAATCCGGAGCATACGCTGGAGGCGGCAGCGGCAGCAGTATGTGTGATGGGACTTGCCGGTGAGATCGGATTTTCACGGATGCAGGACGGAGACGGCAATTCTACATACAGAAACCGTATTATCGATGCGATTTACAATATGGACGCAAAAACACTGGAAGAAGGTGCAAAATATGAACTGCGATAAGAAAGATTTACTTTTATATGCGGTGACAGACCGTCACTGGCTTGGAGAAGAAACATTATATGAACAGGTGGAGAAAGCGCTGAAAGGTGGAGCTACATTTATCCAGCTGCGTGAAAAAGAACTGGATACAGCGCATTTCTTAGAAGAGGCGAAGGAAATCCAGAAACTTTGCAGAGAATATAAAGTGCCGTTTGTGATCAATGATAATGTAGAGATTGCGGCAGAAATTGAGGCAGACGGTGTGCATGTCGGACAGAGTGATATGGAAGCCGGAGATGTGCGTGCAAAACTTGGAGCGGATAAGATCATCGGTGTTTCTGCACAGACGGTTGAGCAGGCACTCCGTGCGCAGGAACATGGCGCAGATTACCTTGGCGTTGGTGCGGTATTTCCGACAGGTTCCAAGGCAGATGCGGTAGAAGTGGATCATAATGTGCTGAAAGCAATCTGTGAAGCAGTGGATATTCCGGTTATTGCCATTGGTGGAATTACAAAAGACAATGTAAAAGACCTTGCCGGTAGCGGTATTTGTGGAATCGCAGTGATCAGTGCGATTTTCGGACAGAAAGATATTGAAGCTGCAACAAAAGAACTGCGCGAACGCACTCAGAATATGTTGAGAAATTAAGAGAAGTTATGCATAAAGAAGTTCGATATAAGAAGGTTTAATAGGAAATGAAATTAAAAAACAGAGAAATAGACGGTGTGATCTTCGATGTGGACGGTACTTTGCTGGATTCGATGGCGATCTGGGAGGATGCCGGAGCCAGATATCTGCGTAGTGCCGGGATTGAACCGGCGCCGGATCTTGGGAAGATATTATTTCCGATGAGCCTGGATGATGGCGTGGCTTATGTGAAGCGGGAATACCATCTGGAAGAGTCAGAAGCAGAATTAAGAGAAGCGGTATTAAAACAGGTAGAGATCTTTTATAAAGAAGAGGCACCGCTGAAAAAGGGTGTACGTAAGCTCCTTGAGAAGATGAAAGAGGCAAAGGTACCAATGATCGTGGCGACTTCCAGCGATAAAGAGCAGATCGAAGCGGCGTTTGAACGACTGGAGATTGCCGGATACTTTAAGGAGATATGGACTTGCACGGATGCCGGAGCAGGAAAAGACAAACCGGATATTTATTTTCAATGTGCTGATAAGCTTGGAAGCACACCGGAGCATACATTGGTATTTGAGGACGCATTACATGCGGCAACAACCGCAAAACAGGCAGGCTTCCCGGTAGTCGGACTGTATGACCGCTTCAGCGAAGAAGGACAGGATGAGTTAAAAGAACTGGCGGATCTTTATGCGGGTGACCTTGTGGAGGCTACGGGGAAACTGCAATTCTAACTGCGCTCCTGTCTGTGGGAGAGCTGCAATTTTAACTGCGTTCCTGTCTGTGGGAAGAGGTTCAGGATAAATGCGATGGATAAGAAAAATAATTAGAATAGATTGGAAAAGGATAAGTAGATGAATACGAAGAAAAGAAAAACAACCCTCACAATTGCGGGAAGTGATTCCAGCGGCGGTGCGGGGATTCAGGCAGATATCAAGACGATGCAGGCAAATGGCGTTTATGCCATGAGCGCGATCACGGCGCTGACAGCACAGAATACGACAGGAGTATCCGGAATTTTTGAAGTGACACCGGAATTTTTAGGACAGCAGTTGGATGCGGTATTTACAGATATTTACCCGGATGCGGTTAAAATTGGTATGGTCGCTTCCGCTGAACTTGTAAAAATGATCGCTTTCAAACTTAAAGAATACAAAGCAGAACGGATTGTCGTTGATCCGGTGATGGTGTCCACAAGCGGTTCCAGACTGATCAGCGAAGAAGCAATCCAGATACTGAAGACGGAACTATTTCCGCTGGCAAGTGTGCTGACACCGAATATTCCTGAAGCAGAAGTCCTGTTTGGTGCATCTATTCATTCAGCAGAAGACATGGAGCGCGCAGCGCAGGCAATCAGCGAAGAATATCACTGCGCTGTGTTGTTAAAAGGCGGTCATCAGTTAAATGATGCCAATGATCTGTTGTATGCAGAAGGAAAGAGCCGTTGGTTTTATGGGCGTAGAATTGATAATCCGAACACGCACGGAACAGGATGTACATTATCCAGTGCGATTGCATCGAATCTGGCAAAAGGATATGGACTTGAAGAAGCTGTGGAGCGTGCAAAAGAATATATTTCCGGAGCACTTGCGGCAATGCTGGATCTGGGAGCCGGCAGCGGACCGATGGATCATGGATTTGATATTGGTGGAAAATTCGCCTCACAGAGTGATTGGTAGAGATATTGTGGGTGCACGAAGTACGGAATAATTCATAGGGAGTTTGTCCCCAACATATATTTATAATAAAAAGATCATGACTTGCATATTTGTGCGCAGGCATGGTCTTTTTAATAATTAAGAAAGAACATTTCCTCATTATGTAAAAAGCCTCCGGCAGGATGAGCAATGATCCAACGTTTTATTGATAAAAATACATCTGGAACAAACGAGGAAGGAATTGACTTCCCTACGAAGTTAGTCTATACTAACTAATAGAAACGATTAGTGAGAACTAACTAAAGATTGAAAAAAAGCAAATAAGTTAGGTGAAACATAAGAAAAGATAAGGAGAATGGATATGAGCAAAGTAGCAGTCGTATATTGGAGTGGAACAGGCAATACAGAGGCAATGGCAAATGCAGTTGCAGATGGAGCAAAGAAAGCAGGAGCAGAGGCAGAGCTTTTAGGATGCAGTGATTTCTCAGCAGCAAAGGTAGCGGAATATGATGCAATCGCATTTGGATGCCCTGCAATGGGAGCAGAAGTGTTGGAAGAAAGCGAATTTGAGCCTATGTTCGAAGCTTGCAAGGGCGCACTTGACGGAAAGAAAATCGCACTTTTCGGTTCATATGGCTGGGGAGATGGCGAATGGATGCGCAACTGGGAAGAAGACTGCAAAGCTGCAGGAGCAGAGCTTGCGTGTGATAGCGTAATGAGCAATGAGGGGCCTGGAGACGCGGAAGTAAAATCTTGCGAAGACCTCGGAGCAGCATTGGCATAAATAATACAAGCAGGACGGAGCTTTTTAACGAAAGCCCGTCCTAACTTATTATGGAGAAAAAATATCAATAAAGAACTTTTCTGTGGATTTTATGAAAATGAGGGATTATACTTGTGTGAACCCAAAGAAATGGGGAGAAAAAAATAAGAGAAAACAAGGAGGAAGATACAAGATGGATTGTTTAAAATTTTTATCAAAATCTAATATGAAAAAAAGTGGACTTTTTGCAGCAGGTGTTTTGTTTGGCACAGCAGGAATTAAAGTACTTGCAAGTGATGATGCAAAAAAAGTATACACAGGATGTACAGCAGCAGTGCTTCGTGCAAAAGAATGTGTAATGAAGACAGCAGCAAAAGTACAGGAGAACGCAGAGGATATTTATGCTGAGGCTCAGCAGGTAAACGAAGACAGAGCTGCAAAGGCAGAAGCTGTAGCAGATGCAGAAGAGGTAGCTGAAGAAACAGCAGAAGAGACAGAAGAAGTTAAAGAGGAAGAAGCGTAAGATCATGAAGTTTTTAATCAAGCATGATATTAAAGGCAGAATCCGTGTGCAGATGTGCCAGACGAGAATGTCATTTTCACAGGCAGACATGCTGCAATATTATCTGGAAGGCAGAGAGTATATCCATGCAGTGAAGATTCAGGTGCGAACACAGGGTGTGGTGATTCAATATGAAGAAAGTGCGAGAGCACAAGTGATCGATGACCTGCGTGCATTTGGATATGACAGAGTGACGGTTCCTGAGAGCTATCTGGAAAAATCAGGCAGAGAGTTAAATCAGGAGTACTGGGATAAGCTGGTCAACAAAGTTATCCTGCATTTCGGCAATAAATTATTCATGCCGCTGCCAATCCGTACAGCGATTGCAACTGTGAAATCAGTAAAATATATCTGGCAGGGTGTTCGTACACTTGCAAAAGGTAAGATTGAAGTGCCGGTTCTCGATGGAACAGCAATTGCAATTTCCATGTTACGTGGAGATATAAATACAGCAAGTTCTGTCATGTTCCTGCTCGGTATTGGTGAAGTACTGGAAGAGTGGACGCATAAGAAATCGGTAGATGATCTGGCAAGAAGCATGTCACTGAATATCAGTAAAGTATGGCTGGTAACAGATGGAAAAGAAGTTCTTGTCAATGCAACGAAGATCCAGCCGATGGACGAAGTTCGTGTGCATGTCGGCAATGTAATTCCGTTTGATGGTGTTGTGACAGCCGGAGAGGCGATGGTCAATCAGGCATCCCTGACAGGTGAATCTGTTCCGGTGAGAAAATGTGAAGACCGTTATGTTTATGCCGGTACAGTGGTAGAAGAAGGCGAACTGACTGTCCGTGTCAAAGAGACGAATGGTTCCAGCAAGTTTGAGAAGATTGTGACAATGATCGAAGAATCTGAGAAACTTAAATCTTCTCTGGAGAGCAAGGCAGAGCATCTTGCAGATCGTCTTGTGCCGTATACATTTGCGGGAACATTTGCGACCTATTTCCTCACAAGAAATGTGACGAAAGCATTGGCTGTTCTGATGGTTGACTTCTCATGTGCATTGAAACTTGCAATGCCGATTTCCGTATTGTCTGCAATCCGTGAAGCGAGTGAACACAGCATTACGGTCAAGGGTGGAAAATATCTGGAAGCCATGGCAGAAGCTGAGACGATCGTATTTGACAAGACAGGAACGCTGACAAAAGCACAGCCGACAGTTGCTGAGGTTGTTTCTTTTGATGGCAGAGAGCCAAAAGAATTACTGCGTATTGCCGCATGTCTGGAAGAACATTTCCCACATTCTATGGCAAAAGCAGTTGTGAAAGCTGCAAAAGAGCAGAATCTTGTACACGAAGAATTACATTCAAAAGTAGAATATATTGTTGCACATGGAATCTCTTCCAAGATCGAGGAAAAGAAGGTTGTGATCGGAAGTTACCATTTCGTATTTGAGGATGAGAACTGCAAAATTCCGGAAGGGATGCAGGAGAAGTTCGATACACTGCCGGATGAATATTCTCATTTGTATATGGCGATCGAGCAGGAGCTTGCGGCCGTTATCTGTATCGAAGATCCGATCCGTGAGGAAGCGAGAGAAGTGGTTGCAAGACTGAAAGAAGTCGGACTATCCAAGGTTGTTATGATGACAGGAGACAGTGACCGGACAGCGAAAGCGATTGCTGCAAGAGTTGGTGTTGACCGGTATTTCTCAGAAGTACTGCCGGAAGATAAGGCGAACTTTATCGAAGCTGAGAAGAAAGCCGGAAGAAAAGTCATCATGATTGGCGATGGAATCAATGATTCGCCGGCACTGTCAGCGGCAGATGTTGGCATTGCGATCAGTGATGGTGCTGAGATTGCAAGAGAGATCGCAGACGTGACGGTCGGAGCAGACAGCTTACATGAGATCGTGACACTGAAAGAATTAAGTGACCGGTTAATGAGCCGGATCCATGGCAATTACAGAAGTATTGTCGGAATTAATACAGGACTGATCCTGTTAGGCGTGATGGGCGTGATACCGCCGACAACATCCGCACTTTTACATAATTCTTCAACTTTATATATCAGTTTAAAGAGTATGAAAAATCTGTTGCCGGAATAGGCAGCAGATTTTTTTATGGCGACGAGGAAACTGCGATGCTTTAATAATTTCTTAATTTTCTATAAAAAGGAGCTTTTTATAGATTTTTTCGCTATAATAAAAAGATAAGGCTGAAAAGAAGGAGAATACTACATGTTACAAATCCAACATATATGCAAGGAATACCGGACAGCGAATCTCGTCCAGAAAGCACTGGATGATGTGAGCCTGAATCTCAGGGATAATGAATTTGTTGCAATTCTTGGACCGAGCGGTTCTGGTAAGACAACGCTTCTGAACATTATCGGCGGGCTGGACCGCTACGACAGTGGTGATCTGGTGATTAATGGAATATCGACGAAAAAATACAAGGACAGAGACTGGGATTCATATCGGAACCATACGATTGGATTTGTGTTTCAAAGTTATAATCTGATTCCACATCAGACGGTACTGTCAAATGTGGAACTTGCCCTGACGATTTCAGGAATCGGCAAGGAAGAGCGGAGAAAACGTGCGATAGAAGCGCTGGAGCAGGTAGGACTCGGAGAACAGTTACATAAGAAGCCGAACCAGATGTCCGGGGGACAGATGCAGCGTGTCGCGATCGCGAGAGCGCTTGTCAATGATCCGGATATTTTACTGGCAGATGAGCCGACCGGTGCGCTGGACAGTGAGACAAGCGTACAGGTTATGGATCTTCTGCGTGAAGTGGCAAAAGACCGCCTGGTTGTAATGGTTACGCACAATCCGGAGCTGGCGCAGGAGTACGCAACGAGGATTGTGAAGTTAAAAGATGGAAAGATCCGCTCGGATTCCGATCCATATATTCCGAAGCAGGATGAAGAGAAAGTTCCGGTTCATCAGAACATGGGCAAATCTTCTATGTCATTTTTAACGGCGCTTGCACTTAGCTTTAATAACCTGAAGACGAAGAAGGCGCGAACACTTCTGACTGCATTTGCAGGTTCCATCGGAATCATCGGAATTGCACTCATTTTGGCACTTTCGACCGGAGTGAATGATTATATCCAGTCGGTGGAAGAAGATACGCTTTCTGAATATCCGCTGCAGATCCAGAGCACCGGATTTGACATTTCTTCAATGATCGTCGGAATGAGTGGTAATGACAGTGATTCAGACAGCGCAAAAGATAAAAAAAGTACAACGAATACAAAAAACAAAGCAGATCAGCAGGTGAAAATTTTCAAAAATGTGACGGAAATGTTCAGCAAGATGAATTCCAATGACCTCAAGTCTTTGAAGAAGTATCTGGACAGTGATCAGTCGGATGTTCGAAAATATACGAAATCTATCGAATATTCCTATAATATAACACCACAGATCTACAGAGATACTGGCAAGAAGATCCGTAAAGTGAATCCGGATCAGTCATTTGCGGCAATGGGACTTGGCTCCTCCGTTGGAACGAACAGTATGATGTCCAGTATGATGAGCACCAATGTATTTTACCGGATGCCGGATAACCCGGATTTGTATAAGGGGCAGTATAACATTAAGGCAGGACGCTGGCCGCAGGATTATAACGAGTGCGTTCTTGTGCTGACACCGGATGGAAGTATGAGTGATTTTCTTCTGTATACACTGGGACTTCGTAATATCAAAGAGCTGGATGATATGGTCCAGAACTTTATCGACGAGAAGAATATAAAGATGCCGGGAGATATTGGAAAATATACTTACCGTGATATTATGAATGCGAAGTTCAAGCTGGTAAACGCTTCGGATTATTATCAGTATGACAGCAAATATAAGGTCTGGAAGGATAAGTCCGGTAATCAGAGTTACCTGAAGAAACTGATGAAAAATGCGGAAGATATAAAGATTGTCGGTGTTGTACAGCCGAAAAAGGGCGGAAAAGCTGCATCACTGACACCGGGAATTAACTATCCGGCTTCGCTTGTACAGCATACGGTACAGGAAGCAAAGAACAGTAAGATCGTAAGAGAACAGTTGAAAAATAAGAAAAAAGACATTTTCACCGGAGAAAAGTTCGGAAAACCTGATAAGAAAAAAGGCGTGGATATGAATTCTATGTTTGCGGTTGATCAGGATGCGTTAAAAAATGCTTTCGGTATGGATACAAGTGCATTTTCAGGCAGTATGAAGAATGCATTTTCCGGGGATTCCCTAAATATGCAGAAATTATTTGAAAGTGCCGGAAAGTCTATGGATCTGTCGAAAATGATCGATTTAGACAAAATTGCAATGAACCTTGAAGATATGCCGGATCTGCAGCTGGATGATATGGTGAAGAATCTGCAGGTCGCAGTAAAACCGGGTGGTATGGAGAAGTTATCGGCAAGTCTGATGCTTGGCTATAACGAGTATGTGAAGACACATCCGGAAGCGGATTATTCGAGTCTGGACAGTGCGTTTGCGGCATATCTGAAGACGGACAGTGCGCAGACAATCCTTAAGACGAATATGAAAGCTATTTTGAAAAAGCAGGGAAAAGTAACGCTTACGACCGAACGTATGCAGGAGCTTGTCACAGATGTGCTGAAAGGCTTCCAGCAGTATGAGAAGGCAAACAACCTGACGGATCCTGATAAATTCAGTGAATATTTGCAGGCATATCTGAAAACAGACGGTGCAGTGAGTATCATGAATACGTGGGCGGACAAAGTATTTGCGGATATGGATATCCAGATTACGGATGCAGAGATGGATAGTCTGTCTTCACAGTTGTCAGCAGGATATCTGGTGTATGCGAAGAAAAATAACAAGCCTGATCCGACGAAGATGGGACAGTATTTTCTGGATTATATCAGCACGCCGGATGGTCAGAAATACCTGGCAGCAGGACTTACGCAGGCGATCGACATGGATAAACTGGAAAAACAGATTTCCAAATCTATGGGAACTTATATGAAAGGTGCGATGGGAACATACAGCAAAGCATTGTCGAAAACATTGCAGAAACAGATGACTTCTGCGATGAAGCAGATCACCAGTCAGATGACAAAAGGTATGCAGACAGCAATGACACAGGCAATGTCAAATATCGGTACGCAGCTTCAGGATGCCATGAAGATCGATCCTTCAGCATTTGCCAAAGCATTTAATATGAATATGAGCCAGGATGATCTGATGGAACTGTTTATGTCAATGAGTGGTCAGGAAAAGGCAACTTACGAAGGAAATCTGCAGAAACTTGGTTATGCTGATTTTGCGAAGCCGAGTACGATTTCCCTGTATCCGAAGAATTTTGACGCAAAAGCAAAGGTTGTCGATATTCTGGATAATTATAATAAAAAGATGGAAAAAGCCGGAAAAGATGAACAGGTAATCACCTATACGGATATTGTGGGTACAATGATGAATTCGGTAACAGATATTATTAATATCATCAGTTATGTACTGATCGCATTTGTGGCAATTTCGTTGATCGTATCTTCGATCATGATCGGTGTTATTACTTATATCAGTGTACTGGAACGTAAGAAGGAGATCGGAATCCTGCGTGCGATCGGAGCATCCAAAGGAAATGTTTCACAGGTGTTTAATGCCGAGACATTTATCATTGGTCTCTGTGCAGGGCTTATGGGAATCGGACTGACGCTTCTGATTCTTGTTCCTGCAAACATGGTGATCCATACACTGACAAATAATACCAATATAAATGCAGTCCTTCCGGCTGTGCCGGCGCTTGTGCTGATCGTGCTGAGTGTCATTCTGACACTTCTTGGCGGACTGATCCCGTCCAGAAAAGCAGCAAAGAGTGATCCGGTGACAGCACTCCGGACGGAATAAAAGTATTTGAGAAAAGTGGTTAAAAGCGATTTTGTGGCAACGCTTTGGACAGAAAAGTGGTTAAGAGCGATTTTGTGGCAACGCTTTAGACAGAGTAAGAGTATAAGTAGAATGAGAGTGCAGGAAAATAAAAACAAGAAGGTGAACAGACAATGAAGAAAGAGCTGGAATATTTCGCTATTGAGGGGGCATTTGGCGGAAATCAGGACTGGTTCAGTAATGTAGTTATGAATATGGGGGGCTGTGCTGCGGCAACGGCGTGCGACAGCTGTATCTATTTTGCAAAATATATGGGAATGCGTGCATTGTATCCCTACGATATCAACAATCTGACAAAAGAAGATTACAAGCGGTTCAGCCAGGTGATGAAGCCTTACATCCGTCCAAGAGTAGGCGGTGTCCGCAAATTATCCTGGTATGTGGATGGGTTCAGCAAATATATAGCGGCTGTGCAGGCGAAGCTGGATATAGAAGAAGCCGGATTTTTAAATATACGCATGCAGGAAATATCCGGTGATGTAGAATATGCAGAGGCATACCGGCGGATCAAGAGCCAGATCGATGCAGGACTTCCGGTTCCGTATCTGATGTTGAAACATAAGAATACCGAAGAATTTAAGGATTTCACATGGCACTGGTTCCTGGTTGTCGGTTATGAAGAGAAGGATGAAGATATGCTCATCCGTATTGCGACATATGGCGAGGAAATTTGGCTGTCGCTCCGGAAAATGTGGGCCACCGGCTATGAGGAAAAAGGCGGGATAGTGTTGTATACGATTTAATTTTTAATTTGGGACGGGGATTTTCTAGAAAATCCCCGTCCCAAATTAAAATTCCCCTGTCCCTTTTTAGAAAATCCCTGTCCCCTCTTTACGAAAAACTGTTTTTCAGTTACAATAATAGCCGAGTATGTAAAATTACAGGAAAAAGTGAGGATATAAAAAATGGCAAATCCAGTAGTTACAATTGAAATGGAAAATGGAGATATTATGAAAGCGGAGCTGTATCCTGAGATTGCACCGAATACAGTAAACAATTTCGTTTCTCTCGTTAATAAAGGATTCTACAACGGACTGATCTTTCATCGTGTGATCAGTGGATTCATGATCCAGGGCGGATGTCCGGATGGAACAGGAATGGGTGGTCCGGGATATACGATCCGCGGCGAATTCATGCAGAATGGTTATGCGAACAGCCTTGCGCACACAGAAGGTGTACTGTCTATGGCAAGAGCCATGCACCCGGATTCAGCAGGATCCCAGTTTTTCATCATGCACAAGAACTCCCCACATCTGGACGGCGCTTATGCTGCATTTGGTAAGATCATCGAAGGTATGGATGTGGTAAATAAGATTGCTGCAACCGATACAGATTACAGTGACAGACCGTTAGAAGAACAGAAGATGAAGAGTGTAACGGTTGAGACATTCGGAGAGACTTATCCTGAGCCGGAGAAAGTTTCATAATAAGATGAAAGAAACAAAGAAGACCGTGTGCTGCACCTTGCCGGGTGCAGCCTGATATTTTATGGCTGGAGGCATATAACAGATGGATATGGTTCAGACAGATAATCTGATATTTGAATATGAGAAGCGGGATGAAGAAGGTAACGTGACCGGAACGTACCGCGCAATTGACGGGGTGAATATAAACGCCAGAGAAGGGCAGTTTATTGCCATTTTGGGACATAACGGTTCCGGAAAATCAACGCTGGCAAAGCATATGAATGCAATATTAGTTCCAACCGGCGGCACGATGTGGGTGAGCGGTTGGAATACAAAAGAACCGGAGCATCTGTGGGATGTCAGACAGTCGGCGGGAATGGTATTTCAGAATCCGGACAATCAGATTATCGGAACAGTTGTGGAAGAAGATGTAGGATTCGGTCCGGAGAACCTTGGAGTTCCAACAGATGAGATCTGGACACGTGTGGAAGAAAGTCTGAAAGCAGTCGGCATGCTGGAATACAGACACCATTCGCCAAACAAGCTGTCCGGCGGACAGAAGCAGCGTGTGGCAATTGCGGGCGTAGTGGCGATGGAGCCGAAGTGTATCGTGCTTGATGAGCCTACCGCGATGCTGGATCCGGTCGGAAGAAAAGAAGTTCTGAAAACAGTTCAGAAGTTAAGAAAAGAGAAACATGTGACGGTGATCCTGATCACGCACTATATGGAAGAAGTCATCGATGCGGATCAGATCTATGTTATGGATCATGGTCATGTAGTTATGCAAGGAACACCGAAGAAGATATTTTCGCAGGTAGATAAATTAAAAGAGTACCGCCTGGATGTACCGCAGGTGACACTCCTTGCAGATACACTTCGTAAACAGGGAGTGGATATTCCGGAAGGAATTCTGCGAAAGGAAGAGTTGGTGGAAGCATTATGTCGATTAAATTAGAACATTTGAATTATGTATACAGTGCAGGAACCGCTTACGAAAAACAGGCATTGAAGGATGTATGTCTGGAAATTCCGCACGGAGAATTTGTAGGGATCATCGGTCATACAGGATCGGGCAAATCCACGCTGATTCAGCATCTGAATGGACTGGTAAAGGCGACATCCGGTGCACTTTATTATGATGGCAAGAATATTTACGAACCGGGATATAATATGCGTGAACTGAGAAATCAGGTCGGACTTGTATTTCAGTATCCGGAGCATCAGCTTTTTGAAGTGGATGTTATGAGTGATGTCTGCTTTGGTCCGAAGAATCAGGGACTGAATCCGGATCAGTGTATGGAATGTGCGCTGGAGGCATTGAAACTTGTTGGATTAAAAGAAAAATATTACAATTCTTCGCCTTTCGAACTCTCGGGTGGGCAGAAAAGACGTGTAGCGATTGCAGGTGTGCTTGCCATGCATCCGAAGGTACTTGTACTGGATGAACCGACAGCGGGACTGGATCCGAAAGGACGTGATGACATTCTGGATCAGATCGCTTATCTGCATACGCAGAGAGATATGACAGTTATTCTGGTGTCCCACAGTATGGAGGATATTGCCAGATATGCTGATCGCATTATCGTTATGAATAAAGGCGAAGTGATGTACAATGACTGTCCGCGCAAGGTATTTGAACATTATCGGGAGTTGGAGCAGGTAGGGCTTGCAGCACCGCAGGTAACTTATATTATGCATGATCTGAAAGAACAGGGATTTGCAGTGGAACCAAATGTAACAACCGTGGAAGAGGCGGCTGCGCAGATTAAGAAGGCACTGGAGAAGAGAAAATGATTCGAGATATTACAATAGGACAATATTATCCGGCAAAAAGTGTGGTCCACAGACTGGATCCGAGAGTAAAACTGATATGTACACTGCTGTATCTGATCTCGCTTTTCTTATTCAGCAGTATTCCGGGATATCTTGTGGCAACGGTATTTCTGGTCTGTGTGATCCACATTTCCAAAGTTCCTTTTTCTTATATTGTAAAAGGACTGAAGCCGGTGATCATGCTGCTTATGATTACAGTATTATTTAACCTGTTTCTGACAAGACAGGGAGACGTGCTGTTTCATGCATGGATCTTTACAATCACAGAAGGTGGTCTTCGTACTGCAGTATATATGGCAATCCGGCTTGTTTATCTGATTATTGGTTCTTCGCTGATGACATTTACGACAACACCGAATGAGCTGACAGATGGGATCGAAGCGGTGCTTCATCCACTGAATAAAATTCATGTGCCGGTACATGAGATTGCAATGATGATGTCAATCGCACTCCGGTTTATTCCGATTTTGCTGGAAGAGACAGATAAGATCATGAAAGCACAGCTTGCAAGAGGTGCGGATTTCGAGAGCGGTAATATACTGCAGAGAGCGAAAAGCATGGTGCCGATCCTGGTACCGTTGTTTGTATCGGCATTCCGCCGTGCAAATGACCTTGCGATGGCGATGGAAGCCAGGTGCTACAGGGGCGGCGATGGGCGCACGAAGATGAAGCCACTTCGCTATAAGAGCAGAGATTATGCGGCTTATATCATTGTGATTGCATATGTGGTCGCA
Organism: Dorea sp. AF24-7LB; assembly: GCF_003478575.1. NCBI lineage: Bacteria > Bacillati > Bacillota > Clostridia > Lachnospirales > Lachnospiraceae > Dorea > Dorea sp. AF24-7LB. The sequence goes on along the minus strand of NZ_QUFR01000002.1, from coordinate 139,725 downwards.
GTGGTCGCGATCGGTCGTGGTGTGCAGTTGCATATCTGGGTATTTTAAATAAGCGGTGATGGCATCAACAGAAGAATCAATGTGAAATGATGGCAGTATTTTTAAAGTTCCAGGAGAACATAAATGAGCAGAAGAGTGAAATTAACGGTTGCCTATGACGGTACGGATTACTGCGGATGGCAGATTCAGCCGAATGGAATCACCGTAGAAGAAGTATTAAATAAAAAAATCAGTAAGCTGACGGGAGAGGATATCCGGATCATCGGAGCAAGCCGTACAGATTCCGGTGTGCATGCACTGGGAAATGTTGCCGTTTTTGATACGGAGTCTTCCATTCCGCCGGAGCGCATGGCTTATGCATTGAATCAGAAACTGCCGGATGATATTGTCATCCGGCAGTCTTGTCAGGTACCGGATGACTGGCACCCGCGTTATCAGGATCATGTAGTTAAAACATATGAATATCACATTTGTAATGCGCCGGTGCCAAATCCGCTGAAACGAAGATACAGTACACATGTTTCGTTTCCGATGGATGTAGAAGCGATGAAAAAAGGTGCAGCGTATCTGATCGGGGAGCATGATTTTGTGAGTTTCTGCAATATTAAGACAAACGTGGAAGACACAGTGCGTACGGTTTATGCGCTGGATATCATGCAGGAAGGGGAAGATATTACCCTTCGAATCACGGGAAATGGATTTCTCTATAATATGGTCCGTATCATTGCCGGGACGCTGATACGTGTCGGTAGGGGATTTTACGAACCGGAACGGGTAAAAGAGATTCTGGATGAGAAGGTCCGTACAGCAGCAGGCGTTACAGCACCGCCGAACGGACTTGTACTTGTGGAAATCGGCTATGATGATTCGGAAAATGGTGGATATTCCGAAGAAGAACGAAGATAAATGTGGAAAAGTCAGCAAAAAGAGCAGGAGATTAAGATGTATTACGTAGGAATTGATATTGGTTCAACCGCTTCTAAAGTAGTTGTGCGTGGAGAAAAAGAATTACATTTCGTTTTGCCAACAGGATGGAGCAGCAAGGAGACCTGTCAGATCATTAAAGAAAAATTAGAGACAGAAAATATAGATGTTCTGTCGGATGAGACAAAAGTAGTGGCAACCGGATATGGACGTGTTGCGGTTGAGTTCGCAGATTTTGTTATCACAGAGATTACCTGTCATGCAAGAGGGGGACGCGAAATGGCGGGTGATGACTGCACGATCATTGACGTAGGCGGTCAGGATACAAAAGTAATTCTTGTGGAACATGGAATGGTACGGGATTTTCTGATGAATGATAAATGTTCAGCGGGAACGGGAAAATTTCTGGAAGTTATGGCAAACCGTCTCGGCGTGACGCTTCAGGAACTGTTTGAACTGGCAGCGGAAGGGGAAGTGCTTCCAATCAGTTCTCTGTGTACGGTATTTGCAGAGTCAGAAGTCATTAATTATATTGGAGAAGGAAAGAAAAGAGAAGACATTGCAGCGGGCGTTGTAGATTCAGTGGCAGCCAAAGTTGCCCAACTCAGCCAGAGAAAAACACTTTCCGATAAGGTGATCCTGACAGGCGGTTTAAGTGACAGTGTCTATTTTACAGATATTTTGTCAAAGAAGTTAGGATGTGTGGTTGAGACAACGAAAAATGGAAGATACGCAGGTGCTTTGGGGGCAGCACTGCTTGCGAAAGAGAAGAAAAAACGTTAAAACAGGAGGAATAACAAGAAAATTCACAAAAATCTAAAAAAAGTCTTTTTATTTTTTCTGCAAATATGGTATTATAGATAACACTAATCTATTGGGAGGTTAAGTATATGGAAAATCTTTTTGTGATTGTTCCGGTATTCGGAGTTGTCGCATTGCTTTTTGCCGCATATCTTGCAGCAAAAGTAAGCAGACAGAGTGCCGGTAACGAAAGGATGAGAGAGATCGCAGGAGCGATCAGTGAAGGAGCCCAGGCCTTCCTCACAGCAGAATACAAGATCCTTGTCGTATTCGTGCTGATTTTATTCATCTTGATCGGAGTCGGGATCAAGAGTTGGGTAACTGCTGTATGTTTTGTTGTGGGAGCATTATTCTCCACACTGGCTGGTTACTGTGGTATGACTGTAGCAACGAAGGCAAATGTCAGAACAGCGAATGCTGCAAAAGAGTCCGGTATGAACCGTGCACTCTCCATCGCATTTTCAGGTGGTGCTGTAATGGGGATGTGTGTAGCAGGACTTGGTGTTCTCGGAGTAAGCGCAATCTATGTGATCACGAAGAACGTAGAAGTCCTTTCCGGATTCAGTTTAGGTGCTTCTTCTATTGCATTATTTGCCCGTGTTGGTGGTGGTATTTATACAAAAGCTGCTGACGTTGGAGCGGATCTTGTTGGTAAGGTAGAAGCAGGAATCCCGGAAGATGATCCGCGTAACCCGGCCGTAATCGCTGATAACGTAGGAGATAACGTAGGTGATGTTGCCGGTATGGGAGCGGACCTTTTCGAGTCTTATGTTGGTGCGCTGATTTCTGCGCTGACACTCGGAGTTGTGTATTTCCAGGTATCCGGAGCACTGTTCCCGCTTCTGATCTCAGGATTGGGACTGATCTCATCTGTTCTTGGTACATTCTTTGTTAAGGGTGATGAGAACTCCAACCCACACAAAGCACTGAAGATGGGATCTTATGTATCCAGTATTCTGGTATTGATCGTTGCGTTTTTTGCAAGCAAATACTGCTTTGGTAATTTTAACGCAGCAATCTCTGTAACAGCAGGACTGATCGTTGGTCTTCTGATCGGTATCATCACAGAAGTTTATACTTCAGGTGATTACAAATCTGTAAAAGAGATCGCAGAACAGTCTGAGACAGGATCTGCAACAACGATCATCAGTGGTATTGCTGTTGGTATGAAGTCTACAGCTATTCCGATCCTACTGATCTGCGTAGGTATTTTTGTGGCTTATACAGTCAGTGGACTTTACGGAATCGCTCTGGCGGCAGTCGGTATGCTGTCTACAACTGCAATTACAGTTGCTGTAGACGCATATGGACCGATCGCAGACAATGCCGGTGGTATCGCTGAGATGTCAGGTCTTGATCCAAGTGTTCGTAAGATCACGGACAAGCTGGATGCTGTTGGTAACACAACTGCAGCTATGGGTAAAGGATTTGCCATCGGTTCTGCAGCGCTTACAGCACTTGCTTTATTTGTATCTTATGCAGAAGCAGTTCAGTTAAAGAACATTGATATTCTGGACAGCCGTGTAATCATTGGATTATTTATCGGTGGTATGCTTCCGTTCCTGTTCTCTGCTATGACAATGTCTTCTGTATCGAAGGCTGCATATCAGATGATCGAGGAAGTAAGACGTCAGTTCAAAGAAATGCCTGGCATTATGGATGGAAAAGAGAAGCCGGATTACAAGTCCTGCGTAGCGATTTCCACAACAGCAGCACTTCACGAGATGCTGGTTCCTGGTGTGATGGCAGTACTGTCACCGCTTGCAGTTGGTCTGTTACTTGGACCATCCGCGCTTGGCGGACTTCTGGCAGGAGCACTTGTAACAGGTGTTATGATGGCAATTTTCATGTCTAATGCAGGTGGTGCATGGGACAATGCGAAGAAGTACATCGAAGATGGCAATCATGGTGGAAAAGGAAGTGAGGCTCACAAAGCAGCCGTTGTCGGAGATACCGTTGGTGATCCGTTTAAAGATACTTCCGGACCGTCTATTAACATTCTGATTAAGTTAATGACGATCGTATCACTTGTATTTGCACCATTATTCCTGTCTGTAGGCGGAATCCTGTAAGGTGATCCACAAGATAATCAAACAAAACTAATAAGATAAGTGGTCGGTCAGAGTCTGTCACACTGGGCAGTGAAATAAGGCTTTGTTCGTTAAAATTAAAAATTTCATATGGTATAACAAAAGAAGCAGTATTTTCAGGGGGATAAAAATACTGCTTCTTTTTCACGTACTGACAATTTTATAGAAAATTCATATTCTTTTTTCTCATGAAGCCGGGAAAGGTCTAGAAGACAGGGCAAGTTTGTGGTAAGATAAGAAACGGAGATTAAACGCAACTAATATGCAAATGTATAAAGAAAAGAGGTAACTATATAATGACAAAAGTAGATATTATTTCCGGATTCCTCGGAGCCGGAAAGACAACATTTATTAAACAACTGGTACAGGATGTATTCGCAGGAGAGAAACTGGTTCTGATTGAGAATGAATTTGGTGAGATTGGAATTGACGGTGGTTTCTTAAAAGATGCAGGAATTGAGATTACAGAGATGAACTCCGGATGCATCTGCTGTACACTGGTTGGAGATTTTAGTAAGGCGCTCGTGAAAGTTCTGGATGAGTACAAACCGGACCGTGTAATCATCGAGCCTTCAGGAGTTGGAAAATTATCCGATGTAGCAAGAGCAATCGAAGACGTGAAGAAAGATGCAGATATCGAGATTGAAGGAAGAATTACGATCGTTGATGGTAAGAAAGCTAAGATGTATCTGAAGAATTTTGGCGAGTTCTTTAAGGATCAGGTAGAGCATGCTTCTACAATCGTTGTCAGCCGTACACAGATGATGACAGATGAGAAAGTAGAAGATTGTGTAAAGATGCTGCGTGAAGAGAATGAGAAGGCAGCAATTATTTCCACACCGTGGGATCAGCTTGGAAAAGAAGCAATCCAGCATGCACTTCATGCAGGAGCAGAGATCGAAGGGCTGTTCGAGGATAAAGAAGGTCATGGACATCATGAGCATCACCATGATCACGATCACGACCATGAGGAGCACGGCTGCTGCGGACATCATGAACATCACCATGATCACGATCATGACCATGAGGAGCACGGCTGCTGTGGACATCATGAGCATCATCACGATCACGACCATGAGTGTGGATGTGGCTGCGGACATGACCACGATCACCATCATCACCATCATGCAGATGATGTGTTTACAAGCTGGGGCAAGGAGACTGCTCACAAGTATGCAGAAGAAGAGCTGGATTTGATCCTGAAAGCATTATCAGAGACAGATGGTTATGGAACAATCCTTCGTTCCAAAGGAATTATCGCTATGGAAGACGGAACATGGAGACAGTTTGACCTTGTGCCGGAAGAGTACGAGACTCGTGAGTGCCAGGCAGATTATACAGGACGTATCTGTGTCATTGGTACAGATTTGAAAGAAGAAGACCTGATGAAGTTATTCCATTTATAAAATATCATTTTTAATGATGGAGTTTTAAATCAGGATATAGAAGGAGAAACAAATGGGAACAACACCGATTTTTATTTGTACCGGATTTCTGGACAGTGGTAAGACAACACTGATCAAAGATACTTTGATGACACAGGACTGGATCGAACCGGGACTTACACTTCTGATCGTATGTGAGGAAGGTGAGAAAGAGTTTTCACCGGAATATTTGAAGATGAAGAATATGGTAATGCTGCAGGTAGAAGAGGAAGAGCAGCTGAATCCTACATTTTTCAAAAATTGTTTGAAGAATTACCAGCCGACACAGGTTGTGATTGAGTTCAATGGTATGTGGAAGTTGGAAAAACTGATTAAGATGCGTTACCCACGTGGATGGGAGATTCAGGGAATCTACTCTACTGTGGACGGAACAACACTGGATATGTATCTGACAAATATGCGTAATATGCTGATGGAGCAGCTGACAGAATCTTCACTGATCATTGTTAACCGCTGTGACCGCAACATGAGCCGTGCCGGATTCCGCCGTGCCTTGAAGGTACAGAATCCGATGGCACAGCTGATTTTTGAAGATCTGGAAGGCAAGATCATTGAACCGTCAGAGGACGATCTTCCATATGATGTAAAGGGAGACAAGATTGTGATTGAGGATATGGATTTCGGTGTATGGTATGTAGATGCATATGATCATCCGGAATTGTATCTGCACAAGGAAGTTGAATTTACAGCGCAGGTACTTATCCCGAGAGGAATGGGAGATGACATGTTTGTGCCGGTGCGTAAGATTATGACCTGTTGTGCAAATGATGTCCGTTATTACGGATATCCGTGCAAGATCACAGATGGAACAAAGGTTAAGAAGAATCAGTGGGTACATGTGCGGGCAAGATTTGAGTATGAAGCAGTCATGTATCCGGACCGTAAGCAGCCGGTACTTTATCTGGAAGAACTGACAGAGGCGGAGAAACCGAAAGATGATGTAGTATTTTTGGGATAATATAATTACAGACAGATCTGTCTTTTCAGGCAGATCTGTTATTATATAATAAGCCTCTGGCGAGATGCACACTCGCATGAGAGGTAGAGTGTTTCATATAACCGCGCTCCTGGCATGAGAATATGCAAGGCACATTAAAAAAAGGAGAGAAAAGGTATGGCGAGAGGAGAAGGCGCCTGTCTGGTGTGTGGGAAATCGTTAGTATACACAGAGAAGGCAGAAAAGCTAGAATGTCAGATGTGCCATCAGATATTTGAAAGTTATGCGTGCTGTGAAGATGGACATTATGTATGTGATAGCTGTCATGAGAAAAAAGGCGTAGAAGTGATCATGGAAGAAACGGGCAAAACGACTTCGGTGAATCCGATTGAGATTATGCAGGAGATTATGGAGAATCCATACATTTACATGCATGGACCGGAACATCATATTCTTGTCGGAGCAGCACTTCTGGCGGCATATAAAAATGCAGGCGGAAAAGTGGATTCTTTTGAAGACGCACTGGAAGAAATGCGGCATCGTGGCAGTGAATATCCGGGTGGTGCCTGTGGAATGTGGGGCTGCTGTGGAGCTGCAGTGAGTACGGGCATTTTCATGAGCATTATTTTAAAGGCTACACCGCTTACCGGAAAATCCTGGGGAAGAGCAAACCGCATGACTGCCAGAGCATTAGAGGCAATCGGTGAGGCGGGCGGTCCAAGATGCTGTAAACGGGATTCCTTCAAGGCTGTGACAGAAGCAGTGAATTTTGTGGAGAAAGAGTTGGGGGTGAAGATGGAACTGCCAGAGAAGATATGTTGTACATTTTCAGATGAAAATGCACAATGCCTGAAAGCACAGTGCCCGTATTATAAGAATTATGAGAGTACGAAATACGGAGCAATTCGTAAGGTCTCTTCTGATCCTGCATTATTACAATAAGGCGTGACTGGGAATGGGCATATTATTTTGGGAATATTGCCGGGACATTTCAGGCAATAAAAGCCTTGACAAATATCTGCAAATAAGTTAGTCTTTAAACGATATGAGAATATTTACAAAGGCGAAGAAGAGAAGAAGTAACAGTCTTGACACCTGTACAGAGAGTTGCCGGCTGGTGAGAGGCGCACAAAGGACATGGTTGCGAATACATCCCGGAGCTGCGCACCGAAGAAGCGCATGTATGGTTTCATAAGATACCTGCATAGAAGCGTTTTGTAGGCTGTGACGTGTGGCATACGTTATGTGCACAGGTTTGTGAACACGCAGACCTTCTGAGGCTGATAAGCGTAAGCATATCGGTGAATATAAGGTGGTAACACGATAATCTCGTCCTTATCTGATTGTTTGATCAGGTAAGGACTTTTTTTGCGTGAAAGTAAATCTTAAGATAAGAAAAGGAGAGGACAGGAAAATGGGAATTTATGAAGAGTTAAAAGCCCGCGGACTGATCGCGCAGGTAACAGACGAAGAACGGATCAGAGATTTGGTAAATAATGGAAAAGCAACATTCTATATTGGATTTGATCCGACAGCAGACAGCCTTCATGTCGGACATTTCATGGCATTGTGCCTGATGAAACGTCTTCAGGAAGCAGGAAATAAACCGATTGCTCTGATCGGTGGAGGAACAGCGATGATCGGAGATCCATCTGGTCGTACAGATATGCGTCAGATGATGACACCGGAGACAATCCAGCATAACTGTGACTGCTTTAAAAAGCAGATGAGCCGTTTTATTGATTTCTCAGATGGAAAAGCATTGATGGTAAATAATGCAGACTGGCTGATGGATCTGAACTACATTGAAGTACTTCGTGAAGTAGGTGCTCATTTCAGTGTAAACCGTATGCTGACTGCTGAATGTTACAAACAGAGAATGGAGAAAGGATTAAGTTTCCTTGAGTTTAACTACATGATCATGCAGGCATATGATTTCTATGAGCTATTCCAGAAATATGGATGTAATCTGGAATTTGGTGGAGATGACCAGTGGAGCAACATGCTTGCAGGTACAGAACTGATTCGCCGTAAACTTGGGAAAGACGCAAGTGCGATGACGATTACACTGCTTCTGAACTCAGAAGGCAAGAAGATGGGTAAAACACAGAGTGGTGCCGTATGGCTTGATCCGGAGAAGACTTCTCCATTTGATTTCTATCAGTACTGGAGAAATGTTGCAGATGCAGACGTTCTGAAATGTATCCGTATGCTGACATTCCTTCCGCTGGAAGAGATTGACAAGATGGACAGCTGGGAAGGCGTACAGTTAAATACAGCCAAAGAGATTCTTGCTTATGAACTGACAAAACTTGTCCATGGTGAAGAAGAGGCTGTGAAAGCGCAGGAAGCTGCAAGAGCACTGTTCAGCAAAGGTGCTGCCGCTGATATGCCGACAGCAGAACTTACAGCTGATGACATGACAGATGGTGAGATTGACATTATGACAATGCTTGTAAAAGCCGGACTGGTTCCATCCAAATCAGAAGCACGCCGTGCAGTACAGCAGGGCGGAGTTGCTGTTGATGGTGAAAAAGTTACAGATATCCATGCAGCGTTTAAGGCAGAAGATATGAGCGGAGAAGGTCTTGTACTGAAAAAAGGAAAGAAGAATTTCCGTAAAGTGCTCATGAAATAATCCGGAATTATAATTGCAAAGTACAAAGAACAATATATGAAAAATAAAAAATCAGAAAGCAGGCGTAGAAAATGGCATTTAAAGAGATTTCTATTGATACATTAAAAATCAATCCATTTCACAAGATTTCCAAAGAATGGATGCTGATCACGGCAGGTGATGAGAAGAAGAGCAATACGATGACAGCCAGCTGGGGCGGAGTCGGAATCATGTGGGGCAAGAATGTGGCAACTGCTTACATCCGTCCGCAGAGATATACGAAAGAATTTGTAGATAATTCGGAGTATTTTACACTTTCTTTCCTGCCGGAAGAGAAAAGGGAAGCGCTGAATGTGTGTGGAAGAGTTTCCGGACGAGATGTGGAAGATAAGTGGGCAGAAGCCGGACTTCATCCATATTATGTGGATGGAACAACAGCAGTTGAGGAAGCAGATCTGGTATTTGTGTGCAGAAAGCTTTATGCGCAGGATATGCTGCCAGAATGTTTCACAGATGAAGAATGTGATACAAGATGGTATCCGCAGAAAGATTATCACACCATGTATATGGCAGAGATCGTGAAGGTATTAGAGAAACAATAATGTGATACCAAGAAAAAAAGTGGTTGGAACGCTGATGATATGTCAGCATTCCAACCGCTTTTTTCTTAGCATCCGCAGTCGTCATTACCTTCTTCAAAAGAGTATTTGTAATCAAATTCGGTAGTGCCATAGTTTTTTAGATAATGTCCGTCATATTCTGCATACGGATATATAAAATAGTGTAGGGTTCCATCGTCGTTAAGGACTCCGTAATTCTTTACAGAGCCATCTGGGTTAAGTACTGCATCGGCTGCAGTTGTTTCGTCCTGTTTTGGAGAAAGTGTGATATCTCCGCCGGCACTTAGCATCATCCAGTGATCATCGGCTGAACCCCAGTATTCGTCTTTTAAGGATTTCCAGATTTGAGCTTTCTCTGCTGATACATTTTTTCCACGATAATCATCTTCGTGTCCCATGATATCCGGGAGTTTCAGCAATGCACTTACATCAGCTTCTGCCCATCCATATCCTGGCAGATAATATTGTGGCTTGCATTTCTGAACATAAGGAGTATTAGGATTATCGATCATGGCATTCAGCTTTAATCCGTAAACACTTCTTGCAGGGATGCCTTCCGCTCTGCAGAGTGCGACGAATACAGCATTTACGTCAGTACATTTTCCGATACCTTTATCGGTATTTTTAAGAATATACTGTACATCTCCTGAACCGATCGCCGGAGTGCTATTGTCACGCCTTAGATTTTCGCAGACCCAGTCATAAATGGCGTATGCTTTCTTATAAACAGTAGTAGCATGTGCGTCTTTGACGATTTTGTCAGCTGTTTCTTTTACAATTCCGCTGGTCAGAGATCCGCTTCGCTTGGTTTCTTTCAGATATGGCGCCATTTTTTCTTTATCAACAGTACCTTTTTCTAATGCCTGCATGTTGGCAGGGCGGATGATTTCTCTTCGGACTACATTGAAGGAGAAATCAACTGTACGATCTTTCGGGTCTGCATTCTCATCCCATTTAACGTATAAGGCTTTGTTACCGGCAGAGTCTGTCGTAATCTTTGCTTCTGCGGCGTGTTTTGCTGTGTATTTGATACTGGAAGGAGAAACAGTCTGTGAACCATTTGCGTCTGTTTCAGGCACCGGAATCCAAAGGCATGCCACTTTTCCCTTTGGGAATTTCTCTTCAGTGGAAAGGCTTGCGGTCAGTTTGACAGTGCCACGAAGTGTTTTTAAAACAGTAATCTTGATAGTTGCTTTTCGTGCATTGTTTTTTGTTGAAGTCGCTGTGATTGTAACTGTACCATCTTTGACTCCTGAGATCAGTCCGCTTCGGGATACAGTAGCTACCTTTTCATTGCTGGATGAATAGGTCACAGCCTTGCTTGCGGTAGAAGGTGATACGGATTTTACATATACAGAACAGTGGTCACCTACACCAATAGAATTCTGGGTAGCTGCAAGTGTGATCTTCGTTGGAACGTTGCTTGAAACTGTTTTTTTCTTAACGGTAATTTTAACTTTTTTTATTTTTTTTCCGTATTTTGCTTTGATATAAGATGTTCCGTTCCTTAATCCTTTAACGGTGATTTTTTTCGCATATTTTGATTTGGAAACAATTTTTACATATTTCTTTCCTTTGTATACAGACCAGCGAACTTTCTTGTTGGCCTTAAGGGTGGTTGCCTTTTCGACATAAATCGTTTTCTTAGTCGGTGACACTTTGAGGCGGCTTGTGGCTGCGGATGTTTCTGATCCGGCCGCAAATACCGAGCCTAATAAAAATCCAGCTGCTATCAGAAGCGTCAGAAGCCGTTTTTTTAAAGAAATAGAATGTTGCATTTCATAACCTCTCTCTCTTCATTGTTGAAAAAACGGGGAGCTGTCTATCAACTCCCCGTTGTGATTACCTGGAACCATTCAAATCCATGAGCTCCTTATTATTGTGCCGGCTGTGCAGTTTCAACTTTCTCGATAGAATATCCTGCATCAACCCATGCACTGATTCCACCGCCGTAACGATATACATTTGTGTATCCCTGTTTTACAAGGTAAGCTGCAGCAACGTGAGAACGAGCACATCCGATATGACCACAGTATACTACGATCTTGTAGCTTTTATCTTTGACAGTAGTTTTCTTTGTAGATTTCTTTACAACTTTTTTGTAATAATATGTAACTGTCTTTTTGCCTTTTTTTACTTTTTTTGTTTTTCTGTCAGCTTTTTTCAGTTTGCTGTAAGTTTTCTTAGAAACTTTAGACCATGTAGTTTTTGAAGTTGTCTTTGAGATTGTCTTGTTTGGAAGGAGCTTCTCAACCTGGCTGGTCAGATCAGCTTTCTGTTCCGGTGTGTACTCAGCTTCTTTCATTGGAGCAACTGAGTTGATAGCACCAGGAACATGCTGCTTGTCGTAAGATGCAGCAGCCGGCATTGTGTCTACAATGATCATCTTGTCTTTCTTTGAAACCCAACTGTGCAGAGTATCTGTGTCAACAAGTTTGTACTTACCAGCCTGTGTTTCGTTCATGAACTGATATGTAACTTTTTCAACCTGGGTTTCCTTGATTCCACTGTTGTCAAATGTGGCAGCAGATACCGGAAGTAATGAGCTGAAGCACAGGGCACCAGCTAATGCAATAGATGTGATAATGTTTCTTTTTTTCATTTTTACATGCCTCCTCTTTGTTTATGAAAAAATTATCTAATTGCATTGTAGCAACAATAAATTGCAATTACAAGGAAAATGTAAGTTTTTTTGTTAAAAATTTTACGTTTTGGCATATCTTGATGCTTTGAATTGTGCAATTTGATTATTATGGCATTGTCTTAAATATTGCACGCTGTATGGGGGCAGCTCAAGTTGTTCCTGCATGGTAACGGTTTCGCCGGTGATCAGATCCGTCATTTGACCGCTCAGGTCACCGTGATAAGCGGTGTATGGATAGTCAGCAGCGTTAATGGCAACGAGAACACGTGTGTTCTCCGTGCAGCGTTCAAAGATTAGCTGATGATTCTGAATCACAACATTTCTGTAAGAGCCGTTGCAGAGTGCATCGCTGTGCTCACGAATCTGAATTAATTTTTTGATAAATGAGGTCAGGTCATTCGGCTTTGGCGCATCGAAGCAAGGACGCAGTGCGTAATCATTATCCGGAGCTTTCTCTCCCGGTTCAGCCCATTCGCTTCCATAATAAAGACACGGTACACCCGGCATGCCGAGAAGTAGTCCATAAGCAAGTGGAATATGAGCTTTGTTTGTCAGGATGCTGGCAAGTCTTGTGACGTCGTGGTTATCTGCAAATGTCATCAAATGTTTCCCACGGTAAATGCACCATGGATCAGCCCCGAACTGGCGGTGCAGAGAATGGGCAATCTCGAACAGATTCATGGAATTGAAGCTGGAGTACAAGCCTTTGTAACATTCATAATTTGTGCAGCTGTGAAGCATTTCATCATTGACGATAATATTATAATCACCAAAAAGAACTTCACCAATCAGTGCAAAATCAGGCTTTAATTCCTGGGTATAACTACGGAGCCTGCGCATGAAATTGTGATCCAGACTGTAAGCGACATCCAGCCGGAGCCCGTCGATGTCAAAAGTATTGATCCAGAATTTTACACATTCCAGAAGATAATCGACGACTGCCGGGTTTTGCAGATTTAATTTTACCAATTCAAAATGACCTTCCCAGCCCTCGTACCAGAAACCGTCATCATAGCAGCTGTTTCCGTCAAAGCTGATATGGAACCAGTCCTTGTAAGGAGAATCCCATTTCTTCTCTTGTACATCTTTGAACGCCCAGAAACCACGACCGACATGGTTGAAAACACCGTCGAGAACGATTTTCACACCATTTTCATGGAGCGATTTACATACTTCAGCGAAATCTTCATTTGTGCCGAGACGGCAGTCAATCTTCTTAAAATCTCTCGTGTCATATCCGTGATTGTCGGATTCAAAAATCGGGTTTAATAATATAGAAGTAATCCCGAGGTCACCGAGATAACCTGCCCAGTCCTTTAATTTCAGAATTCTGGAAACGGTCACGCCGTCATTGTGCACAGGTGCACCGCAGAATCCAATCGGATAGATTTGATAAAAAACGCCTTCATAAGCCCACATAATAATTAAGTCCTCCTTGTTGATGATAATTGTATTTAGAAAGATGCCATACGAATTGTTCCGTACTTCGTGTTCCTGCAATTCACCCCAATATCCGCGTATCATGAAGCTTACGCTCCACTTTTTTTCATTTCTTTCCTTAAAAAGATCAAAAACCAGGTCAGCAATAAAATCCCTTTGAAAATGCTGGAAATGGTTATACTCCACCAGATACCGTTTAAGGCGAGTGACGTTGTGATCAGCAGCATCGCCAGAGGAATCCGCGCGGAGGTAAATATAATACTGATGACAGACGGCGGTACTGTACGGCCGTAGCCGGAAAATGCACCGGCTGTAGTGATCTCTACGCTCATAAAGAGTTGTGACACGCCGAGGATCATCAAATAGTCCACGCCCATTGGTATGACATCCGGTTCTGTGATAAAGATCCGGAAGATTGGTTCCGGGCAGAGAATCAGAAGCAGTGTGCAGAAGATTCCCCAGACCAGCACGATTCCCATGGCATGCGAATAGCCTTTGCGGATACGGTCGCGGTTTCCGGCACCGTGATTCTGCGCAATAAAAGAATTGACGGCAGCGGCAAAACCATCAGCAGTCATCCAGGAAATGGATTCAATCTGTGAACCAACTTTCTGCACAGCAACAGCCGCATCTCCATAGCCTGCAACCAGTCTTGCGATAATCATGGAAATGCCGGTAAACAGCATACTCTGGATGGAAGTCGGAAGGCCAATCTTTATAATAGAAGTAAGATAGTGCATGTTCGGTTTTCCGAAGAAATGTACTTCCGGGAAAATCAGAGTATCTTTCCTTGTAAATATAAGAAATGTCAGGGTTACAATCGCCTGTGCGATTACGGTTGCGACAGCAGCACCCATGATCCGCATAGCCGGAAATGGTCCGAGACCGAAAATAAGAACCGGATCCAGAATGATATTGACGATCAGACCGGATGTGGTAGCGAGAAAAGCAGCCTTGCTGTTTCCAAGTGCCGTAAAGATTCCGGTAAAGCTCTGATTCACAAAGGAAAATACAACCAGACCACAAGTGATCTGGAGATAGATTTTCGCATCGGCGATAACCTGTGGACTGTTCAGATTGAAAAAACCGATTAATGGTGTTGCGGACAACATGCAGACAATACCAAAAATAATGCCCGAAATGGCTGCAAAACGTAAAGTGTTTGCGATATATCCGGCAGCTTCTTTGCGGCTACCGCTCCCCAGTGAGTAGCCTGTATTTACCTGACCGCCCATTTTAGACAGTGAAGCCAGCCCGTTGGAAAGCCACATATACATACCTGCTGCGCCGACTGCGGCTACAGCGTTGCTCCCAAGCCTTCCTATCCAGATCATGTCAGTCAGGTTGTACGCCATTTGGATAAGTGAAGTTGCCATGATCGGAAGTGCCAGCTTCGTAAGTGCCGGCAGCACAGGCCCATGGAGCATATCAATGTTCTTTTTCATTTAGTTTTCCCCCAAATATTATTAATTGTATAAATTATTGATCTTATGTTAAAATAAGAGCTCAACAGAAAATATTATACTGAGAATATTATACTATAAGATGCTTCCAGGGTCAAAAGACTGAAAATCACGATGTGCTTGCACACGAGTGGAGTTTTTTTAACCTTGACACCATAAGATAGTATTGAGATAGAAAGATGAAGAAAACAGCATATTGTTTATAAAAAAGGTTGACACACACGGGGTTGTGTAATATAATAATGCAGTATGACAAAAGGAGAAACAGTAAAGCACCAAAGCCCCGGAGCTTTATTGATTTCAATATATTTATCATGAAAGTGTTAATGAAAAAGTTAATGATTCACAGGAGGGAAACCAATGAAAACTTATATGGCTAATCCAGATAAGATTGAAAGAAAATGGTACGTAGTTGACGCTGCTGGATGTACATTAGGACGTCTGTCATCAGAAGTAGCTAAAGTTTTAAGAGGTAAGAATAAACCAGAATTTACACCACACGTAGACACAGGTGATTACGTAGTAGTTGTAAATGCTGAGAAGGTAAAAGTAACAGGAAAGAAACTGGATCAGAAAGTATATTATAATCACTCTGATTATGTAGGAGGAATGAAAGAGACTACATTAAAAGAGATGATGGCTAAGAAACCTGAGAAAGTTATCGAACTGGCTGTAAAAGGAATGCTTCCGAAAGGACCTTTAGGAAGAGCAATGATCAAGAAACTTCATGTATACGCTGGACCGGAGCACAAACAGGAAGCTCAGAAACCAGTTGAACTGAAATTCTAAGGAAAGGTTGAAAGGAGGATATTACAGTGGCTAAGGCAAAATTCTACGGAACAGGAAGAAGAAAAAAATCTATCGCAAGAGTATATTTAGTACCTGGAACAGGTAACATTACAATTAATAAAAGAGATATTGACGAGTATCTTGGACTTGAAACATTAAAGGTTGTTGTACGTCAGCCGTTGGTTGCTACAGAGACTGAAGGAAAATTCGACGTTATCGTTAATGTTAAAGGTGGCGGATACACAGGACAGGCTGGAGCAATCCGTCATGGTATCGCAAGAGCACTTCTTGAGGCTGATGCTGATTACAGACCGGTACTTAAGAAAGCCGGATATTTAACACGTGATCCACGTATGAAAGAACGTAAGAAATACGGTCTCAAAGCAGCTCGTAGAGCACCACAGTTCTCAAAGAGATAATTCAAAACAGAACAAAGAATTTACAAAAAACCCTCAAAGCCTTGTGCTTTGGGGGTTTCTTTATACTTGAAATTTTTAAAATTTTGCAAAAAAGGGTAGATAATTAGTATGGTTAACACAAGAACCGGCACGATTTCTTGCGACAATTCAGGTTGCAATCACGTTGTCAGGATTTTTAGGAAGTATACGATTAAGTGATATTGAAGACGCTATAGGCGTTACATTTACAGAAGAGTGTGACACATTTACTAGATTTGTATTTCAAAAATTTGGTATGGTACCAAAGGATGGGGATACAAAAATAGAATTAGAAATAGAAAATATGCATATAATCATTGACAAAATAAAAATAATCCAATATTATATAGGTGGACTATATATAGTTGGCCTATATAGACACAAAATACATTAAGATTAAAGTCAGAGTTTTATCTTAAAGTTTAAACTTAGAAGTAGCTTATCTTATAGTAGCTTAATCTCATAGCAGATTATGACAGAATAGTAGTATTTATAAGGCATCTTAAGTAACAGAATGATAATTTCTTACAGAATGTAAGAATGTTATTCATAGATATATTGTAGTAGAAAGGGGAGCTATTTTAATGGCAGTAGAAAAAACATTGGTTTCGGGGAGTATGCAGATGTTGATCCTGAAATTATTATCTGAGAAAGACATGTATGGTTATGAGATGATTGATACATTACGGCAGAAATCGGAGAATGTATTTGAGTTGAAAGCAGGTACATTGTATCCACTTTTACACGGACTGGAGGATAAAGAACTTGTCGTAGTCTATGAAGAGGAGATGGGCGGAAAGACAAGAAAATATTACCGCCTTACGAAAAAGGGCAGAGGGATGCTGGCGAAAAAGACAGAAGAATGGAAAGAATATACCAGAGCAGTGGAACACGTGTTGGCTTTGGAGGTGTAGTAGATGAGGAAAAAAATATACGATAAAAAAATAGAAAACGAAAAATTACAGGATAAATATCTGGAAAAAGTACTGGAGCAGATTCGATGTAAAAAAGCAAAACCATATATTGCGAAGGAATTAGAATCGCATCTGGAAGATCAGATTGCAGATAATATCAAATCCGGAATGAATAAAGAGCAGGCAGAGAAGGAAGCTGTGCGGGACATGGGAGATCCGGTAGAGACTGGAGTTGAACTGGACCGGATACATAAACCGCAGATTGCATGGAAATTATTGCTGTTGGTCGGACTTTTAAGTATTGCAGGAATTATCATACATACTATTATTGCCCAAAATACAGGGGCGGCAAATTTCATATCCTCAAGAAAATATATAGTA
Source organism: Dorea sp. AF24-7LB (assembly GCF_003478575.1). Lineage (NCBI taxonomy): Bacteria > Bacillati > Bacillota > Clostridia > Lachnospirales > Lachnospiraceae > Dorea > Dorea sp. AF24-7LB. Next base: position 122,223 of record NZ_QUFR01000002.1, on the reverse strand, counting down.
CATGTAATCATCGGAAATGCAGTGATGTGTGGCATTTATTTTCTGGATTACACATGGATTGCGAGACATGCAAAGAAGATTGGCGTTGCTTTGATGGCAGCCTGCATTCTTGCGAGTGTATTCGGGATCAATATTGTAAATGGAAATATATACTGGCCATTGTATATCAGCGGACATTATATTTTTATGAAAGCATTCATCTTATTGTATGTTCCGGTATATGGCGGCATTATTTATCACTATCACGGTAGTGGATATAGTGGATTGGTAAAATCATTTTTGTGGTTGCTTCTTCCGGTATTTATTATGCTGCAGGCTCCGGCATTTATGACAGCGTCAACTTTAGCAATATGCATGCTGGTTATGCTGACAGTGGCAATCTTAAATGACTGGTTTCACGTATCAAAGATAAAAGCAATAGCAGGCATCTGGGGAGTCAGTGTCATTGCTCCGGCAGTTGTGTTTGCAGTTATGTACGTTGGAGATTATTTATCTGCTTATTATAAGGCAAGAATTACGGCATGGATTGGTAGTGGAAATGAGACAAATTACATTGCAAATCTGATACACGGCATGTTAAAGCAGGATCAGATGATAGGAGCAAATGGCGTGAATATCAGTCAGAAACTTCCGGATTATAATGCGGATTATATATTGACATATCTGTCAGCGACTTATGGAATTATTGCCGGAATAGCTGCATGTGCAATGCTCGTTGTATTGATCCTTGCAGTTTTCAGAACAGCAGTAAAACAGAAAAATCAGTTAGGCATGGTGATGGGATGTGGATGCGGTATGATTCTGCTCACAAGTTTTCTGTTAAATGTTCTGATCAACGTAGGTGCATTTCCGACAGTTATGACATTCCTGCCATTTCTGTCGGCGGGAGGGAACTATATTGTCGTATGCTATGCAATGCTTGGGATTGTTTTAAGTGTCTATAAAAACAAAAATATTTACCCGAAGCATGTATGTATAGGAAACGAGAAGATGACAGTGTAAAAGTACTTCGCAGATTTTGACTTCCTGCTTATAGCTCAGCATGGATATAGCGGATAAGAATTGTCTGCATGTGTTTCATATATGATTTTAAGCATGTAAGACAATATCTCCGTCTTCTGATTGAATGGATAAAGTTCCGTATCCATCCCTGCCATTCTGCTGGTAGATGCTTTTATCATCTTTTTCCTTTACTTTTCCGGAAAATGAAGAAGGAACAATGATTTCACCGTCGTTCGTTTCAAGTTTCAGGGAAAGTGGCTTCAATACATCTGCTGCACGATAGAAAAGTACATCTCCATCTTTGCATGTGATTGCCGTATTTCCGGAATAGGTAGTAGCGGTACTAAGAACATCTCCGTCATTAGAAGTTAGTAGTGTATTGCGTAGTGCACAGTTCTTGAAAATAATATCGCCATCATCGACATGGATAATACCTTGGCTGGTTCTAAGATTGTTAAGGAGCAGATTACCATCATTGTTTTCCAGTGTAATCTGGTCAAAAGCAGCATTTTTCGGAATATATAAAGTTACCATATCTTCATCGGATACCGCTTCTTTTTCATCATCGTTTCCGAAAAGGCAGATCAGAAAGTTAAGGTCAATATGAAACCAGGTATGTTTTTTTAAATTACGCTCACGGATTTTTAAAGTGTTTCCGGACTGTGACCAGGTAATTGGAGTGGTGCTTTTCGTTTTAGATGTCTTAGTATTTTTATATGAAAGAGCATAGGTATTATCTTTTGAATAGCGCACTTGCAGATTCAAGGAATCCAGAGATACATCCAAGTTTTTATATGGAGAAAGCTCTTCTGTAACTAATTTCTGAACTTTTGCTGCACTTTTATCGGAATTATTAAAACTGCCAAGATCAGTGGATGTCAGATATTGGATACCACCTGCAAATAGACCGAAGATTAGAAGAAAAAATCCAAGTATAGTGCAGACTGTGCCAGTGATGAGTGTAATTTTTTTCCAGTTTTTCATAATTTATCGACTCTCCTTTCCTGTAGTTCCAATAGTATTGGAAAGATTCTGACGGTGACTGGTTCTGTTAGTCAGATGTCTGGCAAGTTTTACAAAAAGTCTGGCTGCCAGGCGACACAGCCAGTAGATAAATAAAGCAGACAGGATGCTGACACCCAGTATAAGCAGCCCACTTCCGGCAACGACGGCAAATCCGGCAGAAGAAAATGGAATCGCCAGAATTCCCCGGATGGCAATGACAACACCTGCAATAATTCCGCAGAATACAAGCAGAAATCCACAGAAAAGCAAAAGTGCAAGGCAGAGGAAGATGCAGAAGATAACAACTGCGGCAGCTAAAAGCAATGGTCCCCCGATTGGTGCTGCAAGGAGTGCAAGACATGCAATCCAGATAATATGTGAATTTTTTCGTTTCTTTGGTAACTCTGATGTTGTGTTATATGCATTTGGTGAGGGCGCAGAAGTGTGATAAGCATTTGTTTTCTTGTCTAAGAGATTGCCGATCAGATCTCTTGCTGCCTGCTTTGGAGTGCCGAGTTCTTCCATTAATTTTTGTGCGCCTTCCTCGTCTGTCTCTTCAAAATATTCGGTAAAGTATTCCATGGCATCTTCATAATCTTCGCGCGGAAGTTTCTTCAGATACTTATGTAATTGATCTAGATATTCTTTCTTTGTAGTGATACTCAATGTCTGATTCTCCCTTCTATGATTCCATCAATGGTGTCCCGGTAAGCGTTCCATTCTGTATGCAGATAATGCATCTGTTCTTTGCCGGAAGGAGTGATGGAGTAATATTTTCTTTTTCTTCCTTGAAATTCCTGTGAATAAGTTGTGACGTAACCGGCTTTTTCCAGGCGTTTCAGGATTGGATATAAGGTTGATTCCTTAATATCAGCGACCAGTTTGATCGTCTGGCTGATTTCGTATCCGTAAGAGTCCCTGGAATCTACGATTGTAAGGATCAGATATTCGATCAGCAGAGCGGATACTGGAAAGTAATACATTGCAATACCTCCTTGTAATATTGGGGGGTACAAAAGTCTTCCAGTTACTTATGTGCAGGCACATATGAATGTAAGACTTTTGTAACCTGATATCATATATAAAAATTATATATATAAATTATATATATATCATAAAGCGACAGAAATGGGATGTCAATAGCATATATAAAAAAAATATATATTGTTCCAGATGAAAAATAATATGTAAATCTGTACAGGATAAAAAAATTGCGCTATAATAAGTTGTCAAAATAAGGCAGTCGTGGTCGGCTGCCTATTATATAGCAAAAAGGAGACTAAAGAAATGAAAGAAGTAGAAAACAAAGGAGCGGAGTATGACTTCTATGGGAAGCTTCCGCTGGGAAAAGCGATTCTCCTTGGTCTGCAGCATGTATTTGCAATGTTTGTAGGTAACTTGACACCGGTTCTTATTATTACAGGAGCCTGTGGAATTGCCTCCGGAACAGAATTTGCAGACGTTCAGATTGCGCTTTTACAGAATGCGATGTTGATCGCGGGTGTTGTAACGTTGATTCAGCTTTATGCGATTGGACCGATTGGTGGAAAAGTTCCGATCATCATGGGAACCAGTTCCGGATTTATCGGAGTCTGCAGCAGTGTTGCCAGTGTGATGGGCGGAGGTGTCTTAGGATATGGTGCCATTATGGGGGCTTCTGTGATCGGTGGACTTTTTGAGAGTGTGCTTGGATTTTTATTAAAGCCGCTTCGTAAGTTTTTCCCGGCAGTTGTAACCGGTACAGTTGTATTGTCTATTGGACTTTCGCTTATAGGTGTTGGTGTGAATTCGTTTGGCGGTGGAAATTCAGCAAAAGATTTTGGCTCTGTAGAAAATCTGCTCCTTGGTCTGGTTGTACTGATTGTGATTATTGTTTTAAAACATGGTACAAAAGGAATGACCAGTGCATCTTCTATTTTAATAGGTATTATTGTGGGTTATATCATTGCAGCAATTATGGGCGTGGTACTTCCGACGACAGGTATCGATGCGGATGGTGTGGAGTATACAAAAGCATGGGTATTAAACTGGGATAAAGTTGCACAGGCAAGCTGGTTTGCAGTTCCGAAAATTATGCCGATAAAAATTGTATTTGACGCAAGAGCGATTGTCCCTGTTATGATCATGTTTATTGTAACTGCTGTAGAGACAGTAGGAGATATCTCCGGTGTAATCGAAGGTGGTATGAGCAGAGAGGCAACAGATTCTGAACTTTCCGGTGGCGTTGTCTGTGACGGAATCGGATCTACACTTGCTGCATTATTCGGTGTACTGCCGAATACATCGTTCAGCCAGAATGTAGGACTTGTAACGATGACGAAGATCGTGAACCGTTTCGCGCTCGCTACAGGAGCGATTTTCCTGATCCTGTGCGGATTGTTCCCGAAACTGGCTGCACTGATTTCTATTATGCCACAGAGCGTTCTTGGTGGAGCAGCGGTTATGATGTTCTCTTCTATTGTAATCAGTGGTATACAGTTGATCACAAAAGAAAAGATGACGATGAGAAGTATTACAATCGTATCCGTAGCGCTTGGACTTGGATATGGTATTGGCGCGAACAGCGCTGTTTTATCCGGATTACCGGAAGGAATCCAGCTTATTTTCGGAGGCTCCGGTATTGTGCCGGCAGCACTTGTTGCAATTATTTTAAATATTGCATTGCCGAAAGATGAAGAAGCATAGCCGGATGCAGAAGAATAACTATACATAAAAACAGACAGACAAATAAAAAATGAAATGGGCAATCCCCTTGTTCACTGGATAACAGAAGAAACGAGGGGATTTTCTATGTAAAAACAGAAAAAGATAGTGTATAATTAAGTGAAAAAAGAAAGTATGTCCACTAAACAGGAGGTTTTACAGATGTTGCGAATAAAAGAATATGTAAAAGCAGCCAGTCTGGAAGAAGCGTATGAACTGAATCAGAAGCGCAGCAACCGGGTGCTTGGCGGAATGCTCTGGATGCGGATGAGTGATGTGCAGGTGCAAAAAGCGATCGATCTGTCCGGACTCGGACTGGATACGATAGAAGAGACAGATACAGAATTTATTATTGGAGCGATGGTGACGCTCCGTGAACTGGAACTTCACAGTGCGTTGAATGCTTATTTTGAAAATGCGATCCGGGATGCAGTGCAGGATATCGTAGGAGTACAGTTCCGGAATCTAGCAACCGTCGGAGGAAGCGTATTTGGAAGATTTGGTTTTTCTGATGTATTGACCGTATTGTTGTCTCTGCATACATCTGTAGAGCTTTATAAAGGCGGGATTGTTCCGTTGGAAGAATTTGCACAGATGAAACGTGATAATGATATTCTTGTAAATGTCCGTATTGCAAAGACGCCGGGACATTTTGCTTATCTGACACATCGGAATACGAAGACTGATTTTCCGGTTCTTGCAGTTTCCGCTTCAAAGACCGGGGAAGAGATCCGGGTGGCGGTCGGAGCAAGACCGATGAAAGCCGAGCTTTTTGGAGCCGGAGATTTAAGTGAAGAGTCAGCAAAGAAACTGGCAGCGCAGGTGAAGACAGACAGCAATATGCGTGCATCGGCGAAATTCCGTTCGCATCTGGCAGAGGTGTTGATCACACGATGCTTTGACAAGATAAAAGACGTAGAAAAGGAGGAAAAGTAGGATGCTCATCAGTATCATGTTAAATGGAAAAAAAGTGGTTGATGATATCAGCCCGGATATGACGCTTTTCAAATTTCTGCGTGCGCATGGATGCTACAGTGTCAAATGTGGCTGTGAGACAACGAACTGTGGCTTGTGTACTGTATTTTTAGACGAGAAACCGGTACTGTCCTGTGCTGTTCTGGCTGCAAGAGCGGACGGACATAAAGTGGAGACAATGGAAGGACTTCAGAAAGAGGCAGAAGAGTTTGGAAGATTTATTGCCGATCAGGGAGCAGAACAATGTGGTTTCTGTAATCCGGGCATGATCATGAATGCAATCGCCCTGTTCCGGGAGAAAGAAGAACCGACAGACGAAGAAATCAAACAGTATCTGGCAGGAAACCTCTGCCGCTGTTCCGGATATGAAGGACAGCTCCGGGGAATCCATGCATTTATGGAATATCGGAAAAATGGAGGTGCGACATGCGGGAAGTAGGAAAAAGAGTACGCAAAAAAGATGCAATGGCGCTGGTGACCGGTCAGCCGGTATATACCGATGATCTTGCGCCAAAGGAATGTCTCATTGTCAAAGTTCTGAGAAGTCCGCACGCTAATGCAATCGTAGAAGAAGTCAATAAAACGGTCGCACTGAAAGTTCCGGGTGTTGAAGCTATTTATACATGGGAGGATGTCCCGAAAGAACGTTTTGCGCAGGCGGGGCAGACGTATCCGGAGTGGAGTCCGTATGATCGGCTCATTTTGGATCAGCATGTACGTTTTGTCGGAGATCCGGTTGCAATCGTGGCTGGTGAGGACGAGGCATGCGTAGACCGTGCACTTAAGATGTTAAAAGTGAAATACAAAGTCCTTCCGGCAGTGCTGGATTATCATACTGCGAAGGACAACGAGACACTGGTGCATCCGGAGGACAGCTGGAAATCCCTGTATCCGGTTGGCGCAGACAATAAGCGAAATTTATGTGCCCACATGGAGGAAGAAAAGGGAGATGTGGAAGGTACGTTTAAAGACTGTGATATCGTACTGGAACACACTTATCATGTTCCGGCAGTGAACCAGACGATGATGGAGACATTCCGGACAGCCTGCTATCTGGACACATATGGCAGACTGGTTGTACTGAGTTCAACCCAGATTGTTTTCCATCTGCGTCGTATTCTCGGAAATGCTCTGGGCATCCCGAAGAGTAAGATACGTGTTATAAAACCAAGAATTGGCGGCGGATTTGGTGCGAAACAGACATCAGTATCGGAAGTCTATCCGGCATTTGTAACGTGGATGACAAAGAAACCATCCAAGATGATCTACACAAGAGTGGAAAGTCAAATCGCAGGCTCGCCGAGGCATGAGATGGATGTCACTGTGAGACTTGGAGCAGACAATGACGGGAAGATTCGTGTGATCGATATTTATAATCTGTCGAATACAGGAGCTTACGGTGACCACGGGCCAACGACAGCGGGGCTTACCGGACATAAGTCCATTCCAATGTATACCGGAAATCTGGAGGCATTCCGCCACACGTTTGATGTAGTTTATACGAATCAGCTTGCCGCGGGTGCATACCGCGGATACGGAGCAACACAGGGAATTTTTGCGCTCGAATCCATGGTCAATGAACTGGCAGGAATTCTGAAACGTGATCCGGTAGAACTGCGTATGCAGAATATATTAAAACAGGGCATGAAAATGCCGGCTTATTTTGATGAGACTGCGGAGTCCTGCCGTCTGGATGAATGTCTTGTGAGAGCGGCAGATATGATCGGATGGAAAGATAAATATCCATGCCGGGACATGGGAAATGGAAAAGTCCGTTCTGTAGGAATTGCGATGGCAATGCAGGGATCCTGTATTTCCTTTGTCGATGTTGGATCGGCAACTGTAATGTTAAATGAAGACGGCAGCTACAAACTTTCCATTGCAGCGGCAGATATGGGAACTGGATGTGACACCATTCTTTCACAGATGGCAGCAGATGTACTGCATGTATCGACGGATGAGATTTTTGTGTCCGGTGCGGATACGGACAATTCTCCATATGATTCCGGATCTTATGCATCCAGTACGACTTATATTACCGGTCAGGCAGTTGTTAAGGCATGTACTGAGCTTGAGAGGAGAATCTGTAAACTGGCTGCGCTCATGATGGAATGTGATGAAGAAGATGTCGAACTGGAAGGTCATCAGGTGTGCAATATAAAGACTGGAAGATCTGTGACGACAGAAGAAGTCGGGTTTAAAGCACAGAGTTTCAATGACTTTGCTTTACAGGTTACAGAAAGCCACACCTCGCCGGTATCTCCACCGCCATATATGGCAGGAGCAGTCGAGATCGAGCTGGATAAAGCAACCGGTCATGTGGAAGTTCTGGACTATGCGTCTGTCATCGACTGTGGAACGGTTGTGAATCCGAACCTTGCGACTGTTCAGGCAGAAGGCGGTCTTGGACAGGGAATCGGAATGACTCTTTATGAGAATATCCAGTATACAGAAAAAGGTCAGATGATAAATAATTCCTTCATGCAGTATAAGATCCCGACAAGAAGAGATTATGGACCGCTACGTGTGGAATTCAGACCAAGCTATGAACCGACTGGACCATTTGGTGTAAAATCAATTGGAGAGATTGTAATCAATACTCCGGCACCGGCAATTGCGCATGCGATTTACAACGCAACCGGATGCTGGCACAGAGACCTTCCAATTACCAGTGAGAAAATTGCTATGGCACTTTTGGACGGAGAATAGAAAATGACTGGCGAAATATACAGTTTAGATGAAAATGGATGGAAATGGACAGACAGTCTCTGGAAAGCGTTGGAGACTGGAGCTGTATCGAATCCGATGGCCAGGATGTGGGGAAAAAAAAGGACAGGCATAGTCAGTGTTGTAGGAGCCGGAGGTAAGACAACTGTTATCCGGAGACTCCGGGAAGAGTGTCTTGCAGAAAAAATACCGCATATTGTGTCTACGACAACACATATGCAGACCGGACCGGAAGAATGTTTTGTGAAAGCACCGGATCTGGAGCAGATAAAAAGTGTACTTGAAAAAAAAGGTACGGTGTGGATGGGAATCCCCATAAGTAAAGAGAAAATGGGGAGTTTTCCGTTGGATTTTCTTATAAATGTGGAAAACTTAAATGTTTGGATGTTTCTGGAGGCAGACGGAGCAAAATGTCTGCCGGTCAAAGCGCCGAGAGATACCGAACCGGTCATTTTAAAGGGAACAACCCATGTAATTAGTGTATATGGGCTGGATGGCATTGGGCAACAGATTCAAGAATGTTGCTGCCGTCCGGAGCATGTAGCGCAGATCCTTAATAAAAATACAGATGAGATACTTGAATGGAAGGATCTGGTAAAACTTGCATTAAGTCCGTGTGGCGGAAGAAAATCTGTGACCAATGAGATGGAATATCATGTTATTTTGAATAAAGCAGATACTAAGGAACAGAAAAAACTGGCAAGGAAGATTGCAGAAGCAATCATAGAGCAGGCGCAAATGTCTGAGCGGGAAAGAGAATGTTCTGAGAATCAAGCACATTCTGTAGTAAAATCAGTTCATATCACCGACTGGTTATATAGTAAATAAAATCTATAGCAATAAAATAGTTTCTAATCAAAAGAAGGTATGCTGGAAATAAAAGATAGATCAGAAAATAAAGATTGAAAATAGAAATAAAGAGAGGAGGCAGCTATGAAAATTTTAATCAAAGGAGCGGGAGATCTGGCGACAGGTATAGCTGCCGCCTTTTTTAGAAAAGGGCATCAGGTTGTTATGACAGAGATCGCATGCCCGCTTACCGTGCGGCGGCAGGTGGCATTTTCCAGAACTGTCTATGAAAAACGTGCAGTTGTAGAAGAGATGGAAGCAGTTCTTGTAAAAGATGCAAGTCAGATGCAGCAGGCAGTCAGCAGCGGCAAAGTCGCAGTGATCGTTGATCCGGAAGCGAAGATTCGGGAAGTATATAAGCCGGATGTGTTAGTGGATGCGATTCTTGCAAAACGGAATACAGGAACGAAGAAGGGCGATGCCCCTTGCGTGATCGGGCTTGGCCCGGGATTCTGCGGAGGAAAAGACTGCTATGCGGCGCTTGAAACTATGCGTGGAGATACATTGGGAAAGATTCTGTATGACAGCACACCGATTCCGAATACCGGTGTACCCGGAGTTGTCGGTGGATACAGTATCGAGCGTCTCTTAAAAGCATCCGGGGATGGAAAGATAGAACCGAAGGCTAAGATCGGTGACATTGTGGAAAAAGGGCAGATTGTTGCATACACAGGTGGAAAACCGGTGTACGCCGGAGTGGCAGGCATTGTCCGCGGTATGTTGCAGGCAGGTATAAATGTAAAGACGGGACTTAAGATTGGGGATGTAGATCCAAGAAAAGACATATCGCTTGTATATAAGATCTCGGACAAATCCAATCTGCTTGGAATGCAGGCATATAAAGTAGCCGAACAATATTTTTGCAGTCAGACAGGAATCGTTGTGCTGGCAGCAGGAAGATCCAGCAGATATGGAGAGAACAAGCTCCTGGCAGAGGTTGGAGGAAGTCCGATATTCCGGCACATTTTTGAGGTGTTGAAAGAATTTCCGATGTGTGAAAAGGTTGTTTCCACAAGATTTCCACAGATCATGAAAGAGGCCAAAGAGCAAGGAATTGCCGTTGCGGAAAATAATCATCCGGAGTGGGGAATCGCTTACTCTCTGCAGTGTGGATTGAAGAAGTGTCTGGAGCAGAAGCCGGATGTGAAGAAAATTCTATTCGTGGTAGGGGATCAGCCGTATCTGACAGCGGAAACACTGCGAAGACTGCTGGGTGTATCTGTACAGTATCCGGGAAAGATCATCTGCGCCGGCACGCATGGAAGACCGGGAAATCCGGTGCTGTGGGATCAGAAATATTTTCAGGAGCTTCTGAAATTAGAAGGAGACACAGGTGGCAGGCAGATTATAAAAAAATATCCGGATGAAGTTATAATCTGCGAAACAACGAAGAAAGAACTTCATGATATCGATCAGAAAACAGATATAGATTTAAGCGGACAGTAATCTGTCGCAGATAAAACGTCAGTTTCGGTAAAAGGTTATGCCGGTTCTGACGCTTTTTATTATATAAACAGGAAACTGCCAGATGATTTTCAAAAAATAATTATAAAAATTTCAAACTATTTTAGCGGAGATTTCGTATCTATAAGTGAACGGATAAGAAGGAAGTGATATTGCATGCAGTCGGACAACCATTTGATCCGTAAAATAAAGAAACAACAGAACAAAGAAGCAGCAGGACTTCTGATTGAAAGATATTACCGAGAAATCTATGCCTATACCTATCGTCAGGTTGCTTGCAAGGAACTTGCCATGGATCTGACCCAGGAAATCTTTATTCTTGTACTGAAAGGAATACGGGCTTTTGATGAAAAGAAAGGCTCTTTCCGTACATGGATTTACCGGATCGCATCAAATAAGATTACCGATTATTACAGAAGTCTTGCATACAGGAAGAGTCAGCTGGAAGGGCCCTATGGGCAGGAATATGAACATACCGGAGTAAGTCCGGATATCAGTTCACAGGTGCTCCGGCAGGAAACGATAAGAGAAGTGATGGCAGTTATTGTCCGTTACGATGAACCGTGGATACAGATCTTCCAGAAGCACTGCTTTGAAGAGCAGACGTTTGCAGAGATCGCAGAAGAACTGAAGTTGTCAGAAGGAACAGTGAAAACACGATATTATAAAATGCTTGCACAGATTCGGAAGGAGGTAGCGGATAATGAATGATAAACAAAGAGCGGAAGATCAGAAATGGAATGAATGGCTGGAAGAAAACTGCCGGATACAGGTTGAATATCCGGATATGGCAGAAATGGAACAGCAGAAAAACAGAATTTTGCAAAGCGCGCTTCCGGAGAAGGACAGTCTGTTTGAGCGGTTAAAGAAAATATATTATGGACCTGGACTGGGGATTATTTTTTATCGATGCACTCTGATCTGGGTAGTGATGATTTTACTTTATATAGGTGTCCTGGTTCTAAGTATTGGAACAAGAGATGCAAGGCAGACACAGATGGCGGTTGTGCTATTTGCATTCCCGGCAATGTATCTGGGCTTTTCGTTTCTGTCCTGCTGGGTAGATGAGCAGGAAGCAGTGACAGAACTTATAAATTCCATGCATTATTCCATGCATTACATTGTCGGACTCAGGATGTTCTATGCAAGTCTTGTCAGTGCTTTGATTAATTTAGGAACACTTCTGGTGCTTGGCGGACAGGCAGATACTATATTTTGGAAATTAAGCGCACTCGGAGTCAGTAGCATGTGCCTCTTTGCAGTCTTTGCATTGTATCTGTACCATTGCTTTTCATCGAGCTATGGAATTGGAGTCTTGCTTGTGCTGTGGGGAATCTTAGCTGTATTCAGTGCGTGGAGCAGATATGCATGGATCAAAATTCTGCTGACAGAGCTTCCGCTGGCAATTCATTTTGCAGTGGCAGCAGGCTTCTTTATATGTTTTGTGGTCTTAACAGGAAAGGTGGAGAAAGAAAATGTTACAGTTGTCGCATATCAGTAAAAATTATGGAAAATTCTGTGCAGTCCGCGATATTTCTCTCGAACTGGAGGATGGTCTCTACGGAATGCTTGCACCGAACGGAGCCGGAAAGACAACACTTATCAAGATGATCGTTACACTCTTATACCCAACGGAAGGTACAATCACATATGATGGAATAGAAATCCAGAAAATGGGAGAAAATTACCGGGATCTAATCGGTTATCTGCCACAGCAGTTCGGTTATTACAAAAATCAGTCACCTGTGCAGTATTTAAATTATCTGGCAGCATTAAAAGCTGTGCCGAAAGAAGGATTAAAAGAGAAAATAAAGGCGCTTCTGGAGCTGGTCGGGCTTAGTGAAAGCGCAGATAAGAAAATGAAAAAATTCTCCGGTGGAATGATCCAACGTGTCGGAATCGCACAGGCATTGTTAAATGATCCGAAGATTCTTATTCTGGATGAGCCGACTGCCGGGCTTGATCCGAAAGAACGGGCAAGATTCCGTAATCTGATTTCGTCTCTGTCAAGGGATCGGATTGTGATTCTGTCTACACATATTGTGTCGGATATTGAATCGATTGCCAATCAGGTGATCATGATCAAGGATAAAAAGCTGTACCGGAAAGACACTGTAGCAAATATCTGCAGCGAGCTGGACGGCGAGATATTTGAATGTGCAGTTCCGGAGAAGGAATTTCCATTATTTGAAAAGCAGTATCTGGTGCTGGGAGCAAGACAGGAGCATGGCTATCTGAAAGTCCGCTATTATGATCCGGACGGCTCGTTTGCCAGGGCAGGAAAGCTTAAGGAAGAATGGAAACCGGTCTTATGTGCCGCTAATCTGGAGGATGTATTCCTCGTAAGTTATGGCGATGAGAAGACGGAGGTGATACTGTGAGAATTTTAATACAGGAATGTAAAAAGATGTTGTCTGTCCGTTTGTTGTTATTACTTGCGTTATTTACCGTGTTATTTTATAACATGTTTTTTGAACTGAATCTGTATCCGGCAGGTGGTCAGTGTACAGATTCGCCGTATGACATGCCCTATGCCGCTAAACTGATCCGTAAATATGGATCGACACTTCCGGTCACAGAGAAAGGAAAGATTGAAAAAGAAGTTGAAGATTTGAAAAAACAGTCAACAGAGCTGATCCGGGAAGATTCCGCCCTGGTAAAGGCAGGAATTTCTGATTTTGATACGATGATGAAAGAGCGTGGCCGACTTGCGGATTATACGGATGAACAGATGTCAGAAAAAGAACAGAAAGAAAAGGAAGCAATCATGGATTTCACGTCATTCGAGACAGAAGGAGAAAAGATCATGTTCCAGATCCAGTATGCGAATAGTCTGCTGGATGATTTTGCCTTAACTGACCGCCCGGAGGTCAATCTGTTAAGAAGTGGCGCATTTTATATTTTGCAGACGGATATGAGCAAAATGCCGGTAATGATATTGATCTGTTATGCCGTTCTTCTGGTAGCTTATCATGTGAGGGAACGGATTCGCGGTGTGATGCCGCTCTATAGCACAACAAAAACGGGAAGGGAGATTTATCCGATCCAGTATCTTGGCGGATTCATCTGTTGTCTGATCATTGGAGTGCTGCAGCTTCTGGCATATACGATTGTGTGGTATGCAAAAGGCATGGGAATCTTCTGGCAGTGTCCGGCATGGGAGACAAGAGGTATAGAATGCTGGATTAAAGGTATCTCATTCGGACAGTATATGGGAATATATGAGATCCTTGTATTATTGTTCTGCATCGCAGCAATGGCATTAATTTATGGACTTGCAAGACTTGCACAGGGGTATATTACCGGAGTGGTATTGTCTATCCCCGGCTGTGTAATAACAGGCGCGGCAGGTTCTGTTATATTTGAAGGTTTGTGCAGTTCGTTCAACATGTTTTCCATGAAAATGTGGGAGTTATATGCTCTGATAGGGTGTGCCGTGCTTGCAGTGTTAGTCGTATACTTCAGGCTCAGATGGGATGAAAAGAGGGATATCTTATGATAAACAGAGATAAGATAGGTCAAAAAAACACCAGACTGACCTTCCGGATCATATTTCTGGAATGTCAGAAAATATTCCGTAATCCGCTTATCCTGCTTGTATTTCTTACTTTCCTTCTTATAAATATAGTTGTCGTGCAGAATGCATATGGCTCGCAGGACGACCAGAAATCGGTGCAGCGAATGCATCGTGTATTACAGGCGAAGGAACGGGGAAAAAAAAACAGTGACGTAGAAGTCTATAATGAATATAAGAAAGTTTACGGGAAGCTGTATGATAATCTGGATATGCTTAAAATTATGAAAATGAAAGAAAAGATGAGCCGTTACGAACCGACTGGAAAATATCAGAAGTTCATTGAGAATAATTATAAAAAACTGCAGAAGAGAGCTGATGAAATTAAAGCAAGCGGCGCAGACCAGGCGGATTTTTATCCGGGAATTGTTTATTTTGTACATGGCACATTATTTGGAAAACTTGGAAAGAAACTGCTACTTGAAATTGTAGTACTTGTCTTTCTTTCGGTGTTGTATCTGATGGATTACGAACGGGTGCAGAAAACAGAAGATCAGGTATTCGTAACAAGATGTGGAAAAGATACATTGCATTTAAAAATGATCGGTGGTATTCTTAGCGGGCTGATATACAGTGCTTTGTTATTGCTTGCAAGCTATGGATGGTTTTTAGCAAAACTGCCGCTTAAGGGGCTGTGGAAGGTGCCGGTCTCTGCAAGCATGATGGCAGAACCAAGGTCTGGAATGCTTAATCCATTTGTGACATTCTGGAATGTGAATCTGCGTTCTTATCTGCTTCTGACGCTTGTAATGTTCCTGGCAATTGCACTTCTGGCGGGTGTACTGGCAGGTGCGGGATGGTATTGCCTGAAAAACAGTTATCTTGTATTTTTGGTTTTAAGTGTACTGCTGATGGGTTCGGTGCAGGCTGCTCTGGTTCATACGACAACATTTCTGGATATCGTACTTGCCATATGTAATCCGGGAATACTGTGGATTACCTGCGGTGCCTGGTTCATGGAAAATGATCTTACGCTTTCGTTTGCGGGAAGTGAATTTTGCTGCCTTTTCGGATGTGGTATTCTGATTTTACTGCCGTATTTTATTGGGAAAAAAAGATTTCGGAAATGGGAACTGAAGTAGTTCGGAAAAAGAAATTGTGAAAAAGATTGTCTCCGTGCCTGGAAATGTCTATAATGTTTTCATAGGATAGAAGAGTGACAGGAAAATGACTGGAAAGGAGACAGACAATGGCGAACGGAACATATAAGAATATATTGGAAGAGCGCAATGCACAGATGATCGAACAGATGCGTGACAAGCAGGAAGTCGGGTGGAGCAATCCGGCATATTTACCATTTGATTTTGTGAATGGTGTCTGCGAACTGGTAGTATCGGACGCAGACATCGAAGATGCGAAAAAACGTCTGGAGAGATTTGCACCATTTATTATGAAAGAATTCCCGGAAACAAGGGAAACGGGAGGACTGATCGAATCTCCGTTAGTTGAGATCGACAAGATGCAGGAAGGCTTAAAGAAGGAATATACATGTGAGATACCGGGAAGACTGTTCCTGAAAAAAGACAGCCATCTCGCAATCGCTGGCTCTGTGAAAGCAAGAGGCGGTATTTATGAAGTATTAAAACATGCAGAAGATCTGGCACTGAAAAACGGAATGTTGAAAGAACAGGATTCTTATGAAGTCTTCGCAGATGAGAAGATGAAGGAGTTTCTGTCCGGATACACGGTTCAGGTCGGCTCTACCGGTAACCTTGGCATGTCTATTGGAATTATGAGTGCGGCGCTTGGCTTTCATGTGATCGTGCATATGTCGGCTGACGCAAAACAATGGAAGAAGGACCTCCTTCGCAGCAAAGGAGTGGAAGTTATTGAATATGAGCAGGATTATTCCAGAGCAGTTGAGGAAGGCCGGAAAAATTCAGATGCTGATCCAAAGAGTTATTTTGTAGATGATGAGAAATCGGTGAATCTGTTTCTGGGATATGCAGTGGCAGCAGGGCGGCTTAAGAAACAGTTTGAAGAGCAGGGAGTTGTTGTAGATGAAGAACATCCGCTGATTGTATATATACCGGCAGGTGTTGGCGGCGCTCCGGGTGGTGTGTCTTACGGGCTGAAACGTCTCTATGGAGATCTGGTACATTGTTTCTTTGTAGAGCCGGTAGAATGTCCGTCTGTAATGCTTGGAATTGCAACGCAGAAATTTGAGCATGCCAATGTGCGGGATTATGGAATGACAGGCAAAACAGAGGCGGATGGTCTTGCATGTGCCAGTCCGTCCAGCTTTGTGACAAGAATTATGACGAACTTGCTATCGGGGGGATTCACAGTCAATGACAGCAAACTGTATGATTTTCTAAGACTTCTCTACAAGACAGAAGAGGAGCAGATTGAGCCATCCAGCTGTGCAACTTTTATCGGACCTGTCCGTTTGCTTGAAGAAGAGGAGACAAAGGCATATTGTAAGAAGCATGCTTTAACGGAGAAAATACTTAAAAATGCGACACAGATCGTGTGGGCAACCGGTGGCAGACTTGTACCGGATGAGATACGGAAAGAATATTTAGAGAAACATTTATAGAAACATTTGTAAAAAAGTGTTGACATTTTAAAATTCGCATAATATAATATTATTCGTGTCACGGAGAGTGATGCGGATAATGCGGGTGTAGTTCAATGGTAGAACACCAGCCTTCCAAGCTGGATACGTGGGTTCGATTCCCATCACCCGCTTTTTTGTATGTTAGTAATAAGATACAAGAGGGGATTTTAGAAAGCCGTATAGCTGCGCTTGTTAAAGCGCGGTTATGCGGCTTTTATGTTATAGCTACGAGGATCCTGACTTATAAATAAAAAAGCTGCCGGTGGCAGAGTAAAAAAGTTCTTTAAAAAGGGAGGATGCCGGGTGATCGCTTTTGCGATACCCGGCATGTATTATGAAAAAGTTTATTCAAAAGTTTAGTTGTTGTCTTTTCTTTGTATGTTTACATTATATGCAACACCTGTGAAGAAAACGTGTTGTATCAGTGAAAGAATTTTTAAAGAAAAGTGAACAAAATATGAACGTTCCAGAGCTATTTGCGATAAGCAAAAACAGGGAGCCCATCTTTGGTTGGAACCGTTACATCTCCCTGGATCAGCGGGCGTGCATAAGTAATAAATGCAGAACTGATATCTGATCCGTCACCGGTGATCCATTCGGTTGGAACTGCTTTTTCTTTATTACAGATATGATTTACATCGGCAGTGCCGTATGATAACTCATAAGGATGATCCTGACGGCGAATGAAAGTAATCATCTTACCGGTTTTGCCGGCAAGTGCAGCCTGAACGCCGTAAGTACCTGCACCGATTGCTTCTGTAAGATCGGCAGCAGAAAGCATGGAGCTGGAACAGCGTTGGCAGACATTCAGTTCGATGGAACGGACTTTTACACCGACTTTTTCTTTGACAAGATTTTCTAGGTATTTACCGGAACCGGTGAGCATCTTGTGTCCAAAGGTATCTACTCCGACATCGCTTGCATATTCACAGATAAAAGTACCTTTTCCATCGTTAATTCCTTCTGAAATGCAAACAACAAGGTTCGGTGTTGTTTTTAAAGCTTCTTTTACTTTTGCAATGAAAGCATCCGGATCAAAAGCAACTTCCGGCAGATAAATGAGAACCGGGTTATCGCCTTTAAATTTGCGGGCGAGAACGCTGGCAGCGGTCAGCCATCCGGCATGACGTCCCATGATTTCTACGATGGTAACAGACTGTTTATTGTCGTAAACAGAAGCATCTGCTGTAACTTCGCGGACAACAGAAGCAACGTATTTAGCGGCACTTCCATATCCGGGAGTGTGGTCAGTTTCTACGAGATCGTTATCAATTGTCTTCGGAACACCGATAAAACGGATCTTGCTGTTTGTTCCGGCAGCATAGCGGGAAAGCTTGCTTACGGTATCCATCGAATCATTTCCGCCAATGTAGAAGAAATATCCGATGTTTTTTTCTTCGAATCTGCGGAACAGTTCCGGATAAACAGGATCAGTTAAATCCTCCGGCAGTTTGTAGCGGCAGGAGCCAAGATAAGCTCCGGGTGTTGTCCTTACAAATTCAAGTTCTCTGTTTTCGGCAAGTGCATTCATATCCATGATGCGGTCGTTTAAGAAACCTTCGATTCCATTTATCATGCCATAGACGTGACTGATCTTGTCCGGATGTGCAAGTCCTTCGGTGACAACTCCGTAGAGACTTCCGTTGATAACGGCGGTTGGTCCGCCGGACTGTCCAACGATTATATTTTTCATATTTAATCCTCCATATTAAAATATTTTATTTCGGTTTGAACAAAAAACCCTGTATGACAATAATGCATACTACAGGTTCACTATAACGGAAAATAAAAATATTTACAATCCCAAAGAGAATCTTAAGAATAAATTTAACTGTTCTTTATTGGAAAATTGGGAAAAATAAGGTATACTGATTCGGGAAACGAAAGAAAGGAGAATACAATGAAGTATATTTCATTTGCAATTCCAAGTTATAATTCACAGGAATATATGGCAAAAGCAATTGAGAGCATTTTGCCGGGGAAAGAAGAAGTAGAGATTATTATTGTTAATGACGGATCTAAGGACAGAACATCTGAGATCGCACATGAATATATGGAAAAGTATCCGGATATTGTAAAGGTGGTAGACAAAGAGAATGGCGGACACGGAGACGCGGTGAATGCAGGTTTAAGTCACGCAACCGGAAAGTATTTTAAAGTAGTAGACAGCGATGACTGGGTAGATGAAGAAGCACTGCATAAGATTCTTGCACTTTTAAGAAATCTGGAAGAAGACGGTGAAGAGATTGATATGCTTATTTCCAACTATGTTTACGAGAAGGTTGGAGCAACGCATAAGAAAGTGATTCATTACAGAAATGTACTGCCACAGGATGAGATCTTCCACTGGGAGGATATCGGGCATTTCCATCTGGATCAGTATATCCTAATGCATTCGGTTATCTATCGTACAGATATGCTGAAGCTGATTCAGTTACATCTTCCGAAGCATACATTCTATGTAGATAATATTTATGTGTATTATCCACTTCCGCATGTGCGTAAAATATATTATCTGGATGTGGATTTCTACCGTTACTTTATTGGAAGAGACGATCAGTCAGTCAATGAGAAAGTAATGATCAAACGTCTGGATCAGCAGATTTTTGTTACAAAGACAATGATCGATATGTACCAGTTAAAGGATATCGGCTGTAAGAAACTAAGATCTTATATGTTGAATTATCTTGCAATTATGATGACAGTTTCTTCTATTTTATGTATTCGTTCCAAAGATAAAGAGAATCTGGCGAAGAAAAAGGAACTCTGGCAGTATCTGCGAAGAAAGGATTTCCGTAGCTTTGTAAAAATCCGCTATGGAATTCTTGGACAGACAATGAACATTCCGGGAAGATCAGGAAGAAAGATTTCTTCTCTTGCATACAGCGTTGCAAGACGTCTGATTGGATTTAATTAAAATAGAAACCAGGTATAGTTTGGAACTGTATCTGGTTCTTTTTTGCTATTTAATATCGGAGGAAGAAAGATGGAATGGAATGTATTATTTTTTGTAAACAGTGTGTTGCTGGGTGTTGGTCTTACAATGGATGCGTTTTCCGTGTCGCTGGCGAATGGGCTTAATGAGCCAAAGATGCGGAAGAAAAAAATGTGCGGAGTAGCAGGTGTATATGCATTTTTTCAGGCATTGATGCCAATGACCGGGTGGATATGTGTACATACGATCGTGCAGTATTTCCGGGCGTTTGAAAAGTTTATCCCATGGATTGCGTTAATATTACTTCTTTATATCGGTGGAAAGATGCTGTGGGACGGATTTAGGAATGATGAGGAAGAAGAGAAGCCGGGTGTAGGCGCATGGGCTTTATTTGTACAGGGAGTGGCAACATCGATTGATGCGCTGTCCGTTGGATTTACAATTGCAGAATATGACTTTTTTATGGCGCTTGTCTGTTCCCTGGTCATTGCTACCGTAACGTTCTTTTTTTGCATTTCAGGACTTGCGATCGGTAAACGGTTCGGAACAAGATTTGCCGGAAAAGCAACGATTCTTGGGGGAATTATTCTGATCGTGATCGGTCTGGAGATCTTTATTGCCGGTGTATTTTAAGAGAAAAATCAAGTCACAATGGTCACAGAAAAAGCGCTGTATCATTCTGCTCCATGTTACGGTATTTTTACTCATAACAGATATTGTTGTAAATGTAGTTCCGGAAAAATAAAACGGGAAGAAGTGCTGGCATTTATCATGAGTATGTATTATTTCAGGAAAATGAAGCGTGTACGCGGAATATACTTTCAGTAAATAAGAAAGTATTTAAGGTGTTTATATGACCAGTCAGAAATTGGAGAATCTTTTAAATCTGGCACTGGATTCTACGGAAGAAGAGAGAAAAAGATCACGGAATCTGGATGTTGGGTATGACCGGCTGGAAAGAGAGTGGGACCTGATCGTTAAATATTCCGGGGACCTGGGACGTGTAAGAAATATTGCAGTACGTGTAACGGAACTTCAGAATGAATATGCAGTCATCAGAATCGCGGAATCAAAAATAGAAGAGCTGACGGAGATTACAGAAGTTGAATATGTGGAAAAGCCGAAAAGATTATTTTTTCAGGTAGCGAATGGAAAGCGGGTATCTTGTATTAACGAAGTACAGGATACGCGTTTTTCTTTATTTGGACAGGGAATTCTGATCGGGATCATAGATTCCGGGATTGATTATGCAAATGCGGATTTCAGAGATGCAGATGGAAATACAAGAATCCGTTTTCTGTGGGATCAGTCTTTAAATCCAGAACCGGGGGAGAGCGCGCCGAAAGGATATGAAATCGGCGTGGAATATACAAGTGAGCAGATCAATGAAGCTTTACAGGAAAATTCTGTGACAGAGCGGATGGAAAGAGTGAGAAGCCGGGATGTTTCCGGGCATGGAACAGCGGTGACTGGTGTGGCAGCAGGGAATGGACGAAACAGTAATGGAAGGTATGCGGGCGTGGCGACGGAAAGTGAACTGCTGGTTGTCAAACTTGGAACACCTGATGTGGAGGGATTCCCGCGGACAACGGAGCTTATGCTGGCACTGGATTATGTTATCCGGAAAGCGTTGGAGCTTCGCATGCCGGCAGCTGTGAATTTAAGTTTTGGAAATACCTACGGTTCACATGATGGAACATCACTGGTGGAACGTTATATTGATGATATGTCAAATATGTGGAAAAGTGTTATTTGTGTCGGAACCGGAAATGAGGCGGCAAGTGCCGGGCATACATCCGGTATGCTGCAGGAAAATACGGAAACAGTCATTGAACTTGCGGTACAGGAAAATCAGCCGGCGCTGAATGTGCAGATCTGGAAAGAATATACGGATGTTGTGGAGATTTCTGTAATTGCGCCATCCGGTCTTCGAAGTACGCAGATTGCAGAAATACTTGGAACACAAAGATTTACACTGGGACAGACAGAACTGCTTATTTATTATGGAAAACCGAGTCCATACAGTACTGCACAGGAAATCTATATTGATTTTCTGCCGGTAAACCGTTTTGTCGGCAGTGGTGTGTGGAAAATTATAATACAGCCTGTAAAGGTTGTGAATGGTTTATATGAATTATGGCTTTCGGGAGACATCGCGCTGAACCGCGGAACCGGGTTTTTAAAGCCAGAAGCAACGACGACGCTTACGATTCCTTCTACGGCAGGACGGGTAATATCTGTCGGTGCATATAACGGAACAACATTTTCCTATGCTGATTTTTCAGGAAGAGGTCCACTGAGGAGAGGGGGAGGCATTGTGGAGAAGCCGGATCTGGTCGCACCGGGAGTCGATGTGACGACGGTGACAACAGGCGGCGGATATGCAGCGTTTACCGGGACATCTTTTGCAACTCCTTTTGTGACAGGAGCAGCAGCACTTCTGATGGAATGGGGGATTGTGAAAGGGAATGATCCATATTTGTATGGGGAGAAGGTGAAGGCTTATTTGAGAAGGGGAGCAAAACCACTGCCGGGGTATGAGGAGAGACCGAATGCGGAGAGCGGATATGGAAGGTTATGTGTGACAGAGAGCTTGCCATAGATATACTTCTTCTTTTTCCCGAATGGACGTCCGGAATTGGAAATAGGACTTACTGGTCTGGTATGTGCAATTGTCATCAGCCTGTTTTTCCTTTTTTGCGGAAGATTCCATCAGAAGCTTTTGTTGCTTATTCTCAGAAAATCGGCTAAAATGAGTGTAGTCTAACATACGATTTTGGAGCATGGAAATGGATAAAGAAATAAGCAATAAAAAGAAGAAAAGAACATATCTGTTGCGTATCGGGATGATGATATTAACGCTCGTTCTGATTGTATTATTTGTTTTAATGATGGCACTCGTATCCAGGATTCAGGGAACCGGGCGTGTTGTCAATTATGCCGGTCTGGTCAGAGGAAAAACACAGCGGATCATTAAGCTGGAAGATGCCGGAAAACCGCAGGATCAGATGCTGCAGGATGTGCAGGATTATATTGATGGTCTTCGGGGCGGAAGTGATAAGTTACAACTTGTACGTCTGGAAGATAAGAAGTTTCAGAGTAAGATGAAAGAACTGGACGATTATTTCCAGCAGTTAAAAAAAGAAATCCTGATTGTCCGGGAGAAAGGATACGAGCATACACAGATTGTTGAAAAGAGTGAAGAGTTTTTCAAAATATGTGATGAAGCAACCGGATTTGCGGAAGTATATTCAGATAAAAGAACATCAACACTGGATGTATTGGAAAAAATTGTAATTCTTGATATATGTGGTCTGGTACTGCTCCTTGGACTGGAAATTTTGAAGATGCTGCGTTATGCAGCGCAGAACCGTCTTTTACAGAAAAAGATTTATCTGGATGAGGCAACCGGACTTCCGAATAAAAATAAATGCGAAGAGATTCTGGAAAATGACAAAGAACTTGAAGCGGGAGCACAGATCGCAGTCTGTGTGTTTGATCTGAATAATTTGCGTATGATCAATAACAATCTCGGACATGACAAAGGGGATGCGTATATCCGGTCTTTTGCCGGACAGCTTCGCGCAGCCATGCCGGAGGATGCCTTTGTAGGCCGTGATGGTGGAGATGAATTCCTTGCAGTGCTGACAGGGAAAAATCATACCGAAGTGCAGGAGTGCCTGGCAGGTGTGAGAAAAAGTGTAAAACTGTATTCGCGGCAGCATCCGGAAATGCCGATCAGTTATGCGGCAGGATATGCTTTGTCAGATGATTATGAGCCATGTACAATGCGCATGCTGTTTAAACAGGCGGATAAGAATATGTATGTAGACAAAAACCATGCCAAGGTTCAGGAGAATGAAAGAAAAAGGAAAGAAAGCCTTCAATTGTTGGACAGGATTCGGGAAAAGCACTATGTATTTGCAAACTGTCTGTACTGTGACGCAAGGATGGATACTTATCGTATGTTAAGATCCGAAGAAGGATTTTTCCTTGCAGAAGATGGAAGTTATACGGGAGCGGCAGAACAGGTGCTGCGGGAATTTGCAGCAGATGATACAAGAAAGAAAATGCGGAAATGGCTTGAGATTGCTTCAATGGAACAGTCACTTGGCCCTGCGATGGAGAAGACAGAGTTTTCTTATCAACGTAAAGTGGGAGCGGGATATCGGTATGGAAGAATGACGGCACTTTTTGTAAATGATGCGGCAGATGGAAGACTGCATCATTTCATCCTTGGATTTGATGAATTTCACGACAGTGAGAAGATGGGTACAGATGAAAAATTTCAACTGACGAGATATTATGAGCAGATGAAACAGTCCATTCTGGAGAACGGCAATTATGTAGAAGCACTGATGGAAACCGCACAGGCAATTTATACGGTAGATCTGACCAATGACTGCCTGAAGAGTATTTTCTACCATACCGGAAGACACGAATTTGCGGTAGATGCAAAGACACCGTGTTCCTATGACCTCTATTGTCAGGAACGACAGCAGTATGTTGCAGAAGAGACACTGGAGAATTATCGGATCGTAGATTCGTCTTCCAAGCTGCTGGAACGTTATCTGAATGGCGAAAAACAGGTTACAGTAGAATATCAGGAACGGAATCATACAGGGAAATATGTCTGGATGCAGAAAACAGTTCTTATGTCACTGGACACGTTATTTGACAGTAAAACAGGAAAAAGAAGTACAGTGATCCAGGGAATGATCCTGTTCAAAAATACTTCGCTGTTTCATGCAAAAGAACAGCAGGAGAGAGAACGTCTGCAGGTCGCTTATGAAACTGCAGATTCAGAGAACAAAGCCAAAACAGAATTTATGAACCGTATGAGTCATGATATTCGCACACCGATTAATGGAATTGCCGGAATGATAGATATTATCCAGAAAAACTGGGATGACAAAGAGAAACTGGACGATTGCTTAAGAAAGCTTCGACTTTCTACAGATCATTTACAGGCGTTGGTAAATGATGTACTTGAAGTGAATAAAATCTCATCGGGAAAAATGAAACTTGGTAAAGAACCATTTAATCTGAAAGAACTGATGGATGAAGTAAGTGCACTTCTGGATATCCAGATTAAAGAAAACGGAATTACGCATGAAAAGCACAGAATTGATCTCAGGCATGTAAAGTTGATTGGAAGTCCGCTGCATTTACGTCAGATTTTAATTAATCTTTTGAGTAATTCAATCAAATATAATAAAGAAAACGGACATATTGACACGTATGTACAAGAAGTGAAATATAATGATACACATGCATTGTATGAATTTAAGATTGTCGATACCGGTATCGGTATGAGTAAAGAATTTATTGCAAATCAGATTTATAAGCCATTTACACAGGAAAATACAGATGCGCGTACACAGTACAAAGGAACAGGCCTTGGAATGTCGATCGTGCGGGGACTGATTGATAAGATGCATGGAAGTATTAAAGTAAAAAGTGTGCTTGGTGAAGGCTCTGTATTTATTGTACAGATTCCATTTGAACTGGATACTGCCGAATATGAGACAGACATATCAGAAAAAGAAAAAACGGATAAATCACTTAAAGGATTGCATGTTTTACTGGTAGAAGATAATGATATCAACATGGAAGTTGCACAGTTCTATCTGGAAGATGCCGGGGCAACGGTAGAAAAAGCATGGAACGGACAGGAAGCAGTTGATATGGTGAGTAAAAACTGTAATTATGATGTGATCTTAATGGATCTGATGATGCCGGTGATGGACGGTATGGAAGCAGCGAGAAGAATCAGGAAGCTGGAAACTGACCATGCAAAAAATGTCCCAATTCTGGCAATGACTGCACAAAGTGCCTCAGACAGCGAACAGATGTGTAAGGATGCGGGAATGAACGGATATGTGGCGAAGCCGGTGGCTGCAAAGCTATTGACAATAGAAATCAGAAAGGCAATGCAGTGCTGATTTTACATAAAATTTTCCTGGATTTACGAATATATCGATAGATAGAATCGGAAAAATAAGGTACTATTTTGCTTTATAAAGGAGTAAAATCATGACAAAAAAGAAGAAAAAAAGTGTAAAAAAAGACAGGCAGGAAAAAAGATTGCAATGCCTGTCTGAAAAAGAACAACAGAAGATAGATGATATTGCGGAATGCCTGGCTGAAACAGAATATCAAATTAAATGCCAGTGTGCGATAGACATTCTTATAGCGAAACTACAGATGATTAATACAGAATTATCCAAACAAAAAGGAAGAACGGTTGTGAATCAGATCAGCAGCCGGAAGAAGAGTGCAGAAAGTATTTACGCAAAACTGGTACGAAAAGGCTATAAGACAGATTTCCAGACGGCAGCGGAGAAATTGAATGATCTTGTAGGCGTTCGCGTGGTCTGCCCGTTTGAAGATGAAGTATATGAAGTCGCAAATATATTAAAAGCGCAGGGAGATGTAGAAGTTCTTAAGGAGAAGGACTACATCAAGGTACCGAAAAAGAATGGTTATAAGAGTCTGCATATTACGTTGGAAATCCCGATTTATTTTGCAAAAGGTTCTCAGAAGCAGAAAGTAGAAGTGCAGTTTCGGACAGTTGCGATGGATTACTGGTCTGTGTTGGATTATCAGTTGTTTTATAAGAAGCAGCTGGACGGCAGCGATGAAGTGGCAGCAGAATTAAAGAAATATGCAGAGGATATTGCAAAACTGGACGCCCGGATGTTAAAACTCCGAGACAAGATTGAGAAGATATAAAGTTATAAATGGCACAGGAGTTTACTGAAGTATCTGTGCCATATCATCAGGAAGCGGTGCGGTAAATTCCATTGTCTCACCGGTGATCGGATGTGTAAAAGACAATTTGTGAGAATGAAGAGCCTGTCTTGTAATATGTTCCATGTCGGGATTATACAGATAATCGCCAATGAGTGGAAAACCAAGGTAGCGCATGTGGATCCGGATCTGATGGGTGCGGCCTGTCTCCAGACGGAGGGAGACAAGGCTGTGCCCGTTTTTTTCATCCATGACATGGTAGTGTGTGATCGCTTTTTCTCCATTTTCAAAATCTACCGTCCGTTCAATGATTGTTCCGGGCTTGCGGCCAAGAGGCGCATTGATCGTGCCTTCGGACGGTGTGACAGAACCTTTGCAAATAGCGAGGTATTCCCGGTGGATACGCCGCTCCTTTACCATAGTGGATAAAATGCTTCCGCTCACCAGATGCTTGGCGACAACTGTCAGCCCGGAAGTATCCCGGTCTAAGCGGTTGCAGCAACGGAAAATAAAAGGTTTTCCCTGTTCCTGATAGTACCATGCAAGCGCATTTGCCATCGATTCGGTGTAATGATTCAAA
This sequence comes from Dorea sp. AF24-7LB, assembly GCF_003478575.1. NCBI lineage: Bacteria > Bacillati > Bacillota > Clostridia > Lachnospirales > Lachnospiraceae > Dorea > Dorea sp. AF24-7LB. Next base: position 95,096 of record NZ_QUFR01000002.1, on the reverse strand, counting down.
GACGGATGGATCGGCATACCGGCGGCTTTATTTATAACAACGATATCTTCATCTTCATAGACAATATCAAGTGGATGATAAACCGGTGGGATCTTTTCCGAACAGGCAGTTTCGCAGATCTTGATAACGAGATCATCACCGGTTTTTAATGTCTGGCGCATATAATAATGTTTTCCGTTTACAAGTACGCTTTTGGGCATACGCTTGATCTCGGCAAGATTCTGACCGGAATAACCTTTGCGGCGTAAAAACTGCTCCACGCGGAGTCCGTTTTGCTCTTCTGTTATTTTATATTCAATCGTTCGATTCATTGCATTTCTCCTGAAAATTCATTATCATAATAACGGAACATTGGTATCATACCATAAGATAAAACGGACACTCAAGAGGAGAGGACGAAAATGACAGGATTAAGTACACTATGTTATATAGAAAAAGACGGAAAATATCTGATGCTTCACAGAACGGTGAAGAAAAATGATGTAAATAAAGATAAATGGATCGGAGTCGGAGGACATTTTGAAGTGGATGAAAGTCCGGAAGAGTGTCTTCTTCGCGAAGTAAAAGAAGAGACCGGCTATACGCTGACATCTTATCAGTACCGCGGAATCGTGACCTTTGTATCCGGTGGCGGTGTGACAGAATATATGTCTTTATTTACTGCAGATGGATTTGAAGGAGAACCGATTCCATGCGATGAAGGCGAACTGGAATGGGTGGATATCGAAGAAGTATGGCATCTGAATATCTGGGAGGGAGATAAGATCTTCTTCCGTCTGTTGGATGAACAGAAAGAATTTTTCTCTTTGAAATTGACCTATGATGGCGGAGACAAGCTAGTTGCAGCAGCATTGAATGGAAAGCCTATGGAGCTTTTCGATGTACTGGATGAAAATGGAAATAAAACCGGCATAACAAAAGAGCGCGGTGTGGTGCATAGAGAAGGAAGTCCGCATGCAACGGTCCATATGTGGATTGTCCGTGAAAAAGAGACAGAACATGGCAGAGATTATGATGTGTTGCTCCAAAAACGAAGTGCCTGCAAAGATTCCAATCCGGGCTGCTATGATATATCTTCCGCAGGGCATGTGGAAGCGGGCGCAGGGCTTTTGGAATCTGCAATCCGCGAAATAGGTGAAGAACTAGGTCTTGCTGTTACTGCAGAAGATCTTCATTATGTCGGTGTTCATAACGCGGCATTCGAAGCAGAGTTCCATGGTCGGATGTTTCGCGATAAAGAATTCAGCAGTGTGTATGTCTATACAAAGCCGGTAGATATCGCGGATCTTAAATTACAGGAGTCAGAAGTTGAATCGGTAAAATGGATGGACTATGAAGAATGCCTGAAGGGTGTGCAGGACGGAAGCCTGCCGAACTGTATTTATGAAGATGAGTTTCGGATGGTGCGGGAGTACCTGGAGAAGTATATGTAGAAGTTGAAGGAATCGGTGACTGCTGGGGATTGCAGGAAGTGATGATATTTTAAACTACAAGTTTAATGAGCACCCCTTGACTTTTCAGCGGCATCTCCCTATAATGATATCCAGACGAAAGACGTCTGCACACCAGTAGTCTATACGCAAGGGCTTGTACTGGTTTCGACGGGGGTCTGGAAGTTGGAGAAGCCATCCGTAGCGGGACACTACGTTAAAAGTTCCAACTAAATATAAACGCAGACGAAAATTTAGCGTACGCAGCCTAATTAGGCGGCAGTCGGCCCGGAATCATCCGCTGTTCCGGTAACCGGCTTCAAACAGGCGGAGCACTTCGTTTCCAAAGCTTTGCGGAGATGGAAGAACTTATGAAGCTACTAAAACGGATAACCTGTCATTAGGTGATTCGCGGAGGGAATGTCAGAATAATGACTGTGATGGGAGATGCTCTGATGGATGGGCTTTCGGACGCGGGTTCAACTCCCGCCAGGTCCATTTTAACGGAACAGGATAACGGCATTGTGTAGTGATGAATCATTATACAGTGCCGTTATTTTTTAGGTAATAAAAAACTTTGCTTCCATTAAGTATTCCAAATCAAATAAAAGCATATATAATAGACAGTAGTTTGAAAGATTGATTGGAGGTCATGAATATGAATGAAATAATAAAAGCAATGGAAGAACGCCGCAGTATCCGCAAATTCAAACCGGACATGCCGGCAAAGCAGGATCTGGAGCAGATCATTGAAGCAGGTCTGTATGCAGCAAATGGCAGGGGACAGCAGGCAACTATTACAATCGCTGTGACAAATAAAGAACTTCGCGATGAGTTATCAGAGATCAACCGCAAGATTGGTGGCTGGGATGAAGGCTTTGATCCATTTTACGGTGCACCGGCGATTTTGCTAGTGTTAGCAAATAAGGAGAGATCCACTTGTGTTTATGATGGAAGCCTTGTTATGGGAAATATGATGCTTGCCGCACATACACTGGGACTTGGAAGCATCTGGATCCACCGTGCAAAAGAAGAATTTGAGATGCCGGAATACAAGCAGTTATTGAAGAAATTAGGAATCGAAGGCGAATGGGAAGGAATTGCCCACTGTGCTGTCGGATATGCGGATGGAGAACTGCCGCAGGCAGCCGACAGAAAAGAAGGAAGAGTATTCTGGATTGAGTAAAAAGGAACAGTGTTACACAATCAGAGAAAACAATATGCAAATCAGACAGTTGAAAGGAAGGACAGAAGAATGGCAGATATAGCAGATATTTATACAGCGGCAGCAGACCGCTATGAGAAGATGACATATAACCGTGTTGGGAGAAGCGGACTTAAGTTCCCGGCTGTGTCACTCGGATTGTGGCATAATTTCGGCTCAAAAGATAACTATGATAATATGAAAGCAATGTGCAGAACCGCATTTGACAATGGAATTACACAGTTTGATGTGGCAAATAATTATGGCCCGGTGTATGGAAGTGCCGAGAAGAGTCTTGGAAGGATTTTAAAAGACGATTTTATGCCATACCGGGACGAGCTGGTCATTGCAACGAAAGCAGGATATGATATGTGGGATGGTCCTTATGGGGACGGCGGCAGCAGAAAATATCTGATGGCAAGTCTCGATCAGAGTCTGAAGCGGTTAGGATTGGATTATGTAGATGTATTTTATCATCACAGAATGGATCCGAATACACCACTGGAAGAGACGATGGATGCTCTTACCGATATTGTGCGCAGTGGAAAAGCACTGTATGCAGGCGTATCAAATTATAACGAAGAATATACAAAACGGGCGGTAGAGTTGCTGCGTGAAAGACATTGTCCGTTTATCGTAAATCAGCGCCGCTATTCAATTTATGACCGGACGATTGAAGAGGATGGTGTAAAAGACTGTTGCAGGGAAAACGGTGTTGGAATTATTGCGTTCAGTCCACTGGCGCAGGGGTGTCTGACAGATAAATACTTGCATGGAATTCCAGAAGACAGCCGCGCAGCGAGAGATCCGCGATTTTTACACAAATCCGATATTACAGCGGAACTGGTAAAGAAAACAACAGCGTTGAATGAAATCGCAAAGCTTCGTGGACAGTCACTGGCGCAAATGGCGCTTGCGTGGATTTTAAAAGATGGAGACGTATGTTCCGTATTGATCGGAGCATCCAGACCGGAACAGATCCTGGATAATATTGCAGCATTGCAAAATATATCATTTACAAAAGAAGAACTGGATGCGATTGATCGGATCAGCAAAGCATAAAGATGATGCGGAGGAAAAGGAAAGAGCCATTAAAAGTTAAAAATATGTAACAAATGTTACAAAAATATTTTCAAAATATAGTATAATAATAACTGAAAAACAGAAAAACTAACTTTAAGAAGAATAAAAGAAAGGACGATAGATATGGCAGTGATTCATGTGACAAATGATACTTTTGAACAGGAAGTATTACAGGCAAAAGAACCGGTACTGGTTGATTTCTGGGCAACCTGGTGTGGACCGTGCCAGATGGTGGGACCGATCATAGAAGAGATTGCAGAGGAAAAAACAGATATCAAAGTGTGCAAGATTGATGTGGATGAGAACCCAGAGATTGCAAGACAGTACAAAGTATTTTCCATTCCGATGCTGTTTGTATTCAAGAATGGAGAAGTGGCAGCCAGAACCGTAGGCGCACAGTCAAAAGAAGCTATTTTAGAGATGCTTTAGAATAATAAAAAAAAGAGGCAGGAAATATGTAGTGGGTGATTCCTCAAAGGTGCATAATATTTCCTGTCTCTTATTTTATTTCATTCAAGAATTTTCCGGGTTTTGTATTTAAATAGTAGAGCTGTAATATTTTGCAAAAATGTGTTAAGAATTTGTCAGATATGAATATTGTTGGTTTTTTGCGCACTTTCTATACTAAAAACAGACTTTATACGAAAGGAGCAAAAAAATGAATCACACAATGTATGAACATGTATTGCAACCGATTCAGATCGGACCAATGAAGTTAAAAAACAGAGTATCTTTTACTCCGGTCTGGCCTAGTTTTGCGACGGGAGACGGACATGTAAATCGCGAATTAATGGAATGGGTAAGAGATATTGTAAAAGGGGGAGTTGCCTGTATTAATATTGGGTGCGGATGTGTAAATAGAAATATTCCGCCTTTAGTTACACATTTACTGCGAATGTCTGAAGAAACGGTGGTTAATGAGATGATGTCACTGACAGATCTTGCACATATGTATCAGGCAAAAATCGGGATAGAGTTGTTTGCAATTAATTTTTATGCAGGATCTTTTGAAAAGCGTGATAAAGGAAAGAATGTTGCGGTAGAGCTGGATCCTACAGATTTAACAAAAGAACAGATGAATATAGTGCGGATAGAAAATGCATCAAGATTTACAAAAGAACTTTTAGCAGCAATTCGAAAAAAATAGGAAATACAATGGCAATTGAATATCGAATCAATGCAAGTGATATGGTAGAAGGTTCACCGTCATTGGATGATGAGATTGCATTTGCCCGGGAAATTGAAGATAAAATTGATTTGCTGCATGTATCGAGAGGCCTGCATGCAATGCAGAATTTTGTAAAGAATTAGGAGATGCAGTTACAATGATTCAATTATTGCCGTACCATAATCTTGGAGTAATGAAATATCTTCGCATCAGTGATAAACCGGTGGCTGAGGCGACTCCGCCGAGTGAAGAATACATGCAGAAGTTGAAAGGTATTATGGAAGAGTATGGACTAAATGTTTCCATTCATTAAAAAAGAAGATTATAAAGGAGAAGATACCGTGGTGTGCTGTATATCAGTGCAGAACAGTATCTTCTTTTTTTGTAATGATGGTTTATTTGTGCTAGAATAGAAACGACTAGTTACAAGGAGAAAATCAATGAGAGAAGAGAAGATGAAATACGAACGGCTCAGTAAACGTGCGCTGGGGTGCATGTATGTGTCGACCGTGATCTTAAGTGTTATTCTGCTGGCAGCGATCATCTGCGTAAATGCATTCTGGCTCAGTCCAAAAGATATCCGGATTGGCGAGATAATATCCTTGGTGCTCGTTGTTCTGATCATTCTGAACTGTGTGATCAGCCCGTATTTCCGATACCGGAGATATGGTTATCACATAGATGAAGAATGTATAGATACGGTCGAAGGGTATCTTTTCATAGAGCGCAATATTGTTCCGATGGAACGGTTACATAAACTGCAGGTGGAGAGAGGCCCGGTTGCCAGAGCTTTCGGCGTGGCAAATGTAGTTGTGACAACAGCAGGTGGAGATGTAGAGATCAATCTTCTGGAAGATGAAAAAGCGGAACAGATCGCAGAGAATTTACAGAAGCGGATCAATCAGATCGCAGCGGAGGAAAAACATGGAAACGACAGAAACGAAATTTAGAAACCATATCTCCATTGTGATTGAACGATTTGGAACTATATTTATAGGAATCGTGATTGTACTTGCAGGATCGGCACTGGATGACCTGAAAGAAATTGTAAAGCATATGGATAATCTGAAAGAATATCTGGCAGATGAGTTTGCGGGAGCCAGTCTGTTTCTTGTATTGTTCCTGATTGCTTTATTCTGGCAGCTCCGCCGTTGGGCGAAAACTTATATTTCTATCCAGGGGCAGGCAATCGTGATTGAGAAAAATACATGGAACCGCAAGGTGCAGACGATCGGCATCAAGCATATTTCCAATGTCAATCTCTCACAGAATATTCTGGAAATGATGCTTGGCACATGCACTGTGAAACTGGATACAGACAGTTTCTCAACGGCAGATGATACAGACGTAAAACTAGTGCTGAAAAAAGAAAAAGCAGAGTGGTTCCGTCAGACGGTTTTTGCGATTATGGAGTCGGAAGGTAACCGTTCCGGGGCAGAAGTTTATGCGCAGGATGCGAATCATCAGACAGAAAGTGGCGCGTACAAAGAAACTGCCGGGATAACAGATGAGGAAAACGGTAAAAACATCACAGAGACAACGGTGACAGCAAATGTAAATGATATGATCTGGCATGGAGTGTTTGCGATTAATTTATTTGCTGTTTTGCTTGCAGTTGGAGGAATCGGAGGCTCCGTATCAAAATTGCTTTCTGGCATACAGGAAGGAATTTCAGGACAAAATATTCTGGAAATAATATCAGGTTGGGCGGTAGCATTTTTTATCGGCGCAACAGCAGTCTGGGATACGGTGAAGGATTTTATTAAGTATTATCAGTATCAGGTTACACGAAAAAGTGATAAGATCTATATTTCTTACGGACTTTTAAAGAAAGTAAGCTATGTAATTCCGGTAAAGCGGATTCATGGTGTAACGGTGAGACAGACATGGATTGCAAGGATTTTTAAGAGATACCGGGTGGAACTTATCAATGTCGGAATGGGAGATGACGATGAAGAAAAGGACGCCTTTTTCCTTTTGTATCAGAGTCATGCAGACGTGATTGAAAAAATGCAGAAACTTCTGCCGGAATTTGCAGAAGCAATGAAACTTCCGCTGCAGAGACAGAAGAAGTCGGTTATCTTTCTTAAGGCAATCCCGGCAGTGATCTGGGCAGTTGCATTATTTGTGGCAGATCGGTTTGCGAAAGAAATCATAGGATCCCATTTTCTGTGGATTAATCTGGCGTGTGTCTGTGGATGGCTGGTTGTATTGGTGATGCTTGCGGGCGGCTATGTTACGGATGCATTTGCCTGTGATAAGAAGAGTCTGGCCGTATCAAGCGGTGTATTTGGTCGAGAAACCACATACATGCATTATCCGCAGATCCAGTATTTTTCATTTAATCAGAATATAGTGGCAAAGAAACTGCGTGTTGTGAAGGGAAATGCATATCTTCTTGCGTCGGCATCGGATTCCAGACATGATCTTCCGTATATGCCAGAAGAGGCTGTGGAAGAATTGAAAGAATATTTTTGAAAAAGATGGTCTTGTAACATAAATAACTGCGAAAGATGAGGGGAAAGTATGATAGAGACAGGTGTTGTAAATGGAAGATTCCAGGTATTGCATTTAAAGCATATGGAATATATTCTGGCGGCAAAGATGCGGTGCCGGAAACTGTATATCGGGCTTACGAATCCGGACGGGAGAATGACCGGCGATTCGGTAAATGATCAGAACCGATCCACAAAAGCGGCAAATCCGCTGACGTATTTTGAACGTTATGAGATGATAAAAGGTGCCATGCAGGAATTTAAAGTCCCTGAGCAGGAATATGATATTCTGCCGTTTCCGATTAATTTTCCGGAATATATTGCAAATTATATGCCGGAAGATGCGACGTATTTTATGGGACTCAGTGATGCGTGGGATGAAGAAAAATATAAGATCCTGCGAAGCTTGAAGCTGGATGTAGAAGTTCTCTGGCGAAGAGAAGAAAAAGACCGCGGAGTCAGTGCTTCATGGGTGCGAAGCTGTATTGCCATGGATGAAGAATGGGCGCATCTTGTCCCGAAGAGCGTGTATAAGTATCTGACGGAAACACATCTCGTGGACAGGATCAAGCATCTGGAGAAAATCCGGATCGAAGAGAAAATGGTGCTGTAAAAATAGCAGAAAAAAGTATTAAAAAATAGAAACAATATTGGTAGATAGTGAAAAAGCATTAATAGTTAAAAAACGCCTGCCATTTGCAATATATTTCACTGGCACCGAACATTCAGACCATTTGTGGATATATCAATATAACAGGATGGCAGGCGCTTTTTGCAACTACTCTTCTACGAATTTTACTGCAGTTCCGTAAGCCATGATTTCAGCAGCACCCTGTACGACAGTACTGGATGCATAGCGGATATTAATGACGGCGTCGGCACCGCATTTTTCGGCTTCTTCGCTCATGCGCTTTGTGGCGATGGCACGGGCTTCATTCATCATTTCTGTATAAGAAGTAAGTTCACCGCCTACAAGTGTCTTAAAGCTGTTTACAAGGTCTTTTCCAAAATGTACAGACTGGATCATATTTCCTTTTACAAGTCCGATCATTTCAAATTTCTTTCCGGTTATATAATCTGTGTTTACTAATATCATAAATAAAATCCTTTCTGATTAATGTTAAGATGTTAGGGGAAAATCCTGACATCTTGTTAATTAAATTGTCAAAGTAGTTACGGATGACCTATGGCAGTCGTTATTACAGATAAACCGCCAGACTGACCCGAGCCGGACTAGCTCAGATGCAGGACATCCTTAATGGTATAATATCCAGGACCTTTATTAGCAAGATACGCTGCGCAGTCGCAGGCGCCTCTTGCGAAACATTCCCAGTTGTAGCAGTGGTGAGTGATTTCCAGACGTTCTCCCATGCCACCAAAGAATACAGTGTGGCTACTTGGAATATTGCCGGCGCGCAGAGAATGATAACCGATTGTTCCAGGTTCTCGCGGAGAAACTCCTTCCCTGCCGTATACAGCGATATCGGATAATTCTTTGCCAAGTGCATGTGCCATGGTCTCACCCATTTCTTTGGAAGTACCGCTCGGTGCATCTTTCTTCCACTGATCATGCATCTCAAGAATCTCAATGTCCAGTTCTTCCCCAACTGTCTTTGTGATAAATTCCAGAACTTTATTCATGACATTGACGAGTTTGGAAGTGTTGGCTGCATAGAGCATTGGAATAGAAGAAGCAGCATCTTCAAAACGTTTCATCTCTTCGTCGGAGAAACCGGTAGAACCGCAGACCAGACCTTTTTTATGTCTGATGGCAAGATCCAGAACTTCCATAGCCATCTCTTTAGTAGAAAAATCGATGATCACATCGCATTTGTCAATAACGGATTCGAGATCATCTACAACCGGAACGTGCAGTTCTTTTCCGACCATTGCGACAGTTCCGAGATCTGTTCCGATGTAATCGCGCCCTTTTGGACCGATACCGGCAACCAGTTCCATGTCATCACGGGAGGCTGCAACCTGTGTGATCAATTTGCCCATTTTCCCTCTTGGGGCTGTTACGATAACTTTCATAAATGTAAACTCCTTTCGTATACGTTTTCAACACGTACCGGGAAATCCCTTTTAATAATTTCAGTTTACCACAAAAGACGAGCAGGAGTTGCATTTTTTTCAGAAAGAGGCTATAATTCTTTTTATAATCTTGAGAGGAAATTTACAGAAAATAAGAGGTATAGAGCATGAAGAAAAGAGTAGTCGTTGCGCTGGGACATCGTGCCCTTGGTACGACCTTGCCGGAGCAGCAGGAAGCAGTTAAGAAAACATCAAAAGTAATCGCGGATCTGATCGAGGACGGATATCAGGTTGCCATTACACACAGCAACGCACCGCAGGTAGGTATGATCCATACAGCGATGAACGAATTTGGAAAAGTACACGAGAACTATACAGCGGCGCCAATGTCTGTATGTTCTGCCATGAGCCAGGGCTATATCGGATATGACCTTCAGAATGCGATTCGCGAGGAACTTTTAAACAGAGGCATTTACAGAACAGTCAGCACGATCCTGACACAGGTAGTTGTGGATCCATATGATGAAGCATTCTATACACCGACCAAGATCCTTGGACGTTATATGAATGTGGAAGAAGCAAATGAGGAGCGTAAGAAGGGTAATTATGTAGTAGAGGAACCAGGCAAAGGGTTCCGCCGCATCGTGTCTGCACCGAATCCGGTACGCATTGTAGAGATTGATGCGATCAAGGCTCTTCTGGATGCAGATCAGATTGTTATTGCGTGCGGTGGTGGTGGTATTCCGGTTCTGGAACAGGATAACCATTTGAAAGGTGCAAGCGCTGTCATTGAGAAGGATCTGACTGCCGGAAAGATGGCAGAGGATACACAGGCAGACGAGCTGATCATTCTGACGAGTGTAGATCAGGTGAAAATTAATCTCGGACGTGACAATGAAGAAGCACTGGGCGAGATTTCCGTAGAAAATGCGAAGAAATATATGGAAGAGGGACATTTCGGAGAGTATAATATGCTTCCGAAGTTAAGTGCTTCTGTTTCTTTCATTGAAAAAGGAGAAGCAAGAAGCGCACTCATTACTTCTTTTGATAAGCTTGGCGAAGCTTTAAAAGGAAAGACAGGAACTAAGATTTCTTAAGAAATTCGTTTAAAATGTCTGCAATCTGGTTATACTACCGGAAAAATGAAGGAGGTAACCGATGAAGGCAAGAGTGATGGATGGCTGCATTTCCTGCGGTGCATGTGTGACAACGTGCCCGGAAGTATTCTCGTTTGATGAAGATGGACTTGCGGAAGCATGTGGAGAAGTTGCATCGGAATATGAAGAAGCAGCAAAAGAAGCAAGAGATGACTGTCCGGTATCTGTGATTGATATTGTGGAGTAATAAAATGCGAAGATAAACTGGGGTATGGTGAAGAACTGTACTCCTGTTTTTGTTTATCGGGAAAGAACTTTCCTTATATATAAAAACGCTCCACCAGATGTGCACCTGTACGAATAAGCAGCGTGCTGCATATAATAAATATAAGAATAATACGAGTGGAAGTGTCAGTGTGCGTTTCAGTGAATTTCAGGAAAAAGAAGTGATCAATGCGTGTGACTGTTGCAAACTTGGATATGTAGAAGATCTGGTCATAGATGAGAAAAAAGGAAAAATTGAAGCAATCATTATACCAAAAGGGCGGGGGATCTGTAATTTTTTCTGTGAGGATGGAGAATACATCATTCCATTTGCCTGTATTAAACGGATTGGACCGGATATTATTCTGATTGAAATGCATGAAGAAAAGTAAAATGTTTCTTTTGATGTTTGACTTCTCTAAGAGCAACCGATATACTAAAAGATAGAATGTATGAAAGGAATTTAGTGTGATGAAATGTCCATATTGTGGTAATTCAGATACAAGAGTTATAGATTCAAGACCGGCGGAAGAAGGCAATTCTATCCGCAGACGCAGATCCTGTGATGCATGCGGGAAACGTTTCACGACTTATGAAAAGATAGAGACGATTCCGCTGATCATTATTAAAAAGGATGATAACAGAGAACAGTATGACCGAGGCAAGATTGAAAGAGGAATTTTAAGAGCTTGTTATAAACGTCCGGTATCGGCGGCAAGGATCCAGAAGACAGTGGAAGCTGTGGAGACACAGGTGTTCAGTCTGGAAGAGAAAGAGATTGCAAGCAGTACGATCGGTGAGATCGTTATGGATGCGCTGAAAGATCTGGACGAAGTTGCATATGTAAGATTCGCATCTGTATATAGGGAGTTTAAGGATGTGAATACATTTATGGATGAATTGAAGAAGATTCTGGATGGACAGGAACAATAAAGTTTTACAATATTCTGTACAGGATATAATATAGTGAGATGAGTACAAATAGACAGGGTGATTAGACTATGAGAACATATAAATTAACGATTTCCTATGATGGAAGCAGGTATCAGGGATGGCAGCGGCAGGCGACGACAGACAATACGATCCAGTTTGTACTGGAATGGAGCATTGGCAAATTAGTCGGATACCGCGTGCGTGTAGACGGTTCGGGGAGAACAGACGCCGGAGTACATGCAAGAGGTCAGGTGGCAAGTGTGAAGCTTTCCAAATTGTATGATCCACAGGAGATGAAGGATTCGTTGAACCGTTATCTCCCGGAGGATATCCGTATCGTGAAGGTGGAACTGGTGCGAAATGGATTTCATGCCAGAAAAAGTGCCAAAGGCAAGAAATATGAATATTATATTGACTGCAGAGAAAAACCGGATGTATTTTCCAGAAGATACTGCTATCATTATCCGGAAAAATTAGATATAGAAGCGATGCGTGAGGCCGTGCCATATCTGCTGGGACCGAAGAACTTTACAAGTTTTACGGATGATAAGGATTGCAAAGATCCGATCCGCAAGATCACCAATATCAAGATTGTAAGTTCCGGTGAGAAGGTGCGTATCACTTTCTATGGAACTGGATTCTTATATCATATGGCACGTATCTTGACAGGTACTTTGCTGGAAATCGGTACCGGCAAGCGTGAGGCATCGATGCTTCCGGTTGTGATTGCGGCAGAAGACAGAAGCCTTGCCGGATTTCTCGCGCCAGCCAGAGGTCTGTTTTTAAGAAAAGTGTATTATTAGAAGGAAAACGAACAGATGAAATGTATATCATGGAATGTAAATGGAATTCGTGCCTGCGTAAAGAAAGGATTTCTTGATTTCTTCAAAGAAGCGGATGCAGATATTTTCTGTATTCAGGAAACGAAGATGCAGGAAGGACAATTAGATCTGGAGCTGGATGGATACGAACAGTACTGGAATTATGCCGTGAAGAAAGGTTATTCCGGAACGGCGGTATTTACAAAAGAAAGGCCCCTTGCTGTTACTTATGGCATGGCAATTGAAGAACACGATCAGGAAGGCCGTGTAATCACACTGGAGTATGAGGATTTTTATTTTGTGACAGTGTATACGCCGAATTCACAGAGCGAACTGGCAAGACTGGATTACAGAATGACATGGGAAGATGATTTTCTCGCTTATCTGAAAGGGCTGGAAGAGAAGAAACCAGTGGTTTTCTGTGGGGATCTGAATGTTGCACACAAAGAGATCGACTTGAAGAATCCGAAGACGAACCGTAAGAATGCCGGATTTACAGATGAAGAACGTGGAAAATTCACAGACCTTCTTGCAGCAGGATTTACAGATACATTCCGTTATCTGTATCCGGATGTGGAAGGAATTTATTCTTGGTGGTCTTACCGTTTCAGCGCAAGGGCAAAGAATGCAGGATGGAGAATTGACTATTTTTGTGTATCGGACTGCCTGAAGGATAAGATTGAAGATGCGAAGATCCTGACCGACGTTATGGGATCGGATCATTGCCCAATCGAACTGGACATTGCATTATAGTGAAGAGAGGAAGAGACGGATGGATAGTCGTGTATCTGTAATCAGCATTATTATAAAAGATGAAGAGGCAGCAGTAACGGTGAATGAACTGCTTCACGAATTTAGAAATTATATTGTCGGAAGAATGGGCATTCCGTACCGGCAGAGAGAAGTGTCGATCATCAGTGTGGTGCTGGACGCGCCGGGAGATGTGACAAGCTCTCTTTCCGGAAAACTTGGAATGTTAAAAGGAGTCAGTGCAAAGACACTGACTGCAAAGTTGTAAACACGACGATTTGAAAATTAGAAATATTTAGAATGCAGTGATGGAATAATAAAAAGAGCGGAATCACCGGCTACAGCCGGTTGATTCCGCTTTGTAATTCGTCTGCCCATTTCTGAAGATTGTATGTACGTCCGCCAAATAATTTTAAGATGACACCGGTTGGGTGTTCATGTCCGGCAAATGCATTTGCTTCGTCTGTATCGACGTGCATGGCGAGTGCAAAGTCCGGGTGTACACGGACAACAACATCAGCAAAGATCAGAGAGCGTTCAAAACTCTCCATAATGACGAACACTTCATCTTTGTCTTTGACATTTAACTGGACTGCCTGCACTGGAGTCATGTGGATATGGCGCTTTGCAACAATCACACCGTGATCGAGTTCAATCTCACCGGCAGGACCGAGCAGCGTGCAGCCGGGTGTGCCCTTCGTATCGCCGGATTGACGGATGATGCCCGGAATGCCGAGCTTTCGTGAATCAGTCATGGAAATCTCCACCTGTGTCTCATTACGGAAAGGTCCAAGCAGAGCAACATTTTCAAATGTTCCTTTCGGACCTTTGATCGTAACGCGTTCTTCACAGGCATACTGACCAGGCTGGCTCAGATCTACCCGGTGGGTGATCGTTTTCCCTTTCCCAAATAAGTGTTCAAAATCTTCCTGGCACATATGGATGTGTCTTGCGCTTGTTTCGATTGGTATTGCAAGTCCCATAGTATCTGAGCCTCCTTCTATTATCTGCATTAATTTTTATTCATAGCCATTTTCTGAAAACCTTATTAGAAATATTGTAACAGAGTGCGTTCGGTTTTTCAATCAAAAGTATCAACAACGACATTTTTCGTTGACAAAGAGGGCTTTTTTTTCTATAATTTTTAACGAGGTAAAGCAATGGCGTTTTCATCTAAGGCATGAGAACGCCCATTTTTACATACAGCAGTAAATGCAGGAGGTGCATATAATGAATAATTATACGCGTGAAGATATTTTACAGATGGTAGAAGAAGAGGATGTGGGATTCATCCGGCTGCAGTTTACCGATATTTTCGGAACATTGAAAAATGTAGCGATCACTACCAGCCAGTTGGAGAAAGCGCTGAATAACCAGTGCATGTTTGACGGCTCTTCCATTGAAGGCTTTGCAAGGGTGGAAGATTCGGATATGTATCTTTATCCGGATCTGAATACATTTGAGATTTTTCCGTGGAGGCCACAGCAGGGTAAAGTTGCAAGACTGATCTGCGAGGTGCATAAAGCAGACGGAACACCATTTGAGAGCGATCCGAGATATGTACTGAAGAAAGTGATCGAAGAGGCAAAAGAGATGGGATATCAGTTTAACGTCGGGCCGGAATGTGAATTTTTCTTATTCCATATGGATGATGACAGTGTACCGACAACGATTTCCCATGAGCGAGCCACATATTTTGACCTTGGACCATTAGATTTCGGCGAAAATGCGAGACGTGACATGGTATTGACAATGGAGGATATGGGATTTGTCATCGAGGCATCTCACCACGAGATGTCGCCGGCACAGCATGAGATTGATTTCCAATATGACGAGGCGTTGTCTGCGGCAGACAATATCATGACATTCAAACTGGTTGTCAAGACGATTGCCAAGAGACACGGTCTGCATGCATCCTTTATGCCAAAACCGAAGTACGGAGAGAATGGTTCCGGCATGCATACGAACATGTCATTAAGCCGGGATGGTGTGAATGTATTTTCAGACAGTTCAGATGAGAAAGGGCTGAGTAAAGAAGCTTATTATTTCATCGGTGGAATTATGAAACATATCAAAGCGCTGACCTTTATTACGAATCCGATCGTGAATTCATATAAGCGTCTTGTGCCGGGATTTGAAGCACCGGTATATATTGCATGGTCAGCCAAGAACAGAACGCCATTGATCCGGATCCCGACGGCGCCGGAGGGTGAGGAGAGAATCGAGCTTCGCAGTCCTGATCCGTCAGCCAATCCATATCTGGCATTTGCAGTATGCCTTGCCGCTGGACTGGACGGAATCCGCAACAAGATCATGCCGCCAAAAAGCATTGACTGCAATATTTTTGAGATGACGGAAGAAGAGCGGGCGGCAGCTGGTGCAGAACTTCTGCCGAGAACGCTTCTGGAAGCAGCACAGGCATTTGAAGAGGACACTTATATTAAAAATGTGCTTGGCGATGATCTGACGGAAAAATATATCAAAGTGAAGACGGAAGAGTACATGAATTATCGTAATCAGGTGACAGACTGGGAAATCGCAAAGTACCTGCATGTCATTTAGGCACCCTTAGTAAGAATAAAAATGAGACGACTAAAGGAGGTGTCAGCATGATAGGTATTATTGTAGTATTTCCAAAGAAGGAAAATGCAATTAATATCCGGAATCTGCTGGTGCGAAATGGAGTAAATGTTACCGGAGTGGCGACAACGGGGGCACAGGCAATGCATTATGCGGATACTGTGGATGAAGGAATTGTCGTGTGTGGTTACAAATTAAAAGATATGATGTATACGGATCTCAGAGAATATCTTCCGGAAAATTTTGATATGCTGCTTGTCGCGTCGCAGGATAAATGGAGTGACGGACTGGTGCGGGGCGTGATGGGATTGTCGATGCCGATTAAAGTGTATGATCTGATGAATACGATCGAGATGATGCTGACCGATATTGACAGGCGCAGACGGAAACGCAAGAAGCAGTTAAAAAACCGTGATCCGAAGCAGCAAGAGACAGTTAGAAAGGCAAAAGAACTGCTGATGGCACGTAACAATATGACGGAAGAAGAGGCACATAGATATTTGCAGAAAAGCAGTATGGACAGTGGAACAAACATGGTAGAGACAGCAGAGATGGTATTGAGCATTATGTCAGAGTAGAGGAGATATAGAAGATGGAATTTACAAAAATGCAGGGGTTGGGCAATGATTATGTCTATGTAAACTGCTTGAGAGAAACAATTAAGAATCCGGCGGAAGTATCGAAGTTTGTCAGTGACAGACATTTTGGAATCGGTTCGGACGGGTTGATTATGATCTGTCCGTCCAAGGTGGCAGATTTTGAAATGCAGATGTATAATGCAGATGGTTCCAGAGGTGAAATGTGCGGAAATGGCATCCGCTGTGTTGCTAAATATGTATATGATTACGGTCTTACCGATAAGACGAGCATTTCCGTGGAGACACTTGGTGGGATCAAATATCTGGATCTGACTGTGGAAGATGGCAAAGTAAACCTTGTGAAAGTTGATATGGGAAGTCCGCGCCTTGCGCCATCCCAGATTCCGATTGTGCCGGAGAATCCGGAAGATACAAGAATCATTGATGCCCCGCTTGAAGTAGAGGGAAAGACATATTATATGACAGGAGTTTCCATGGGCAATCCGCATACAGTGGTTTATGTAGACGATGTAAAAGGATTGGATCTTGTGAAAATAGGTCCGTCTTTTGAAAATCATAAACGGTTCCCGGAGCGTATCAATACAGAATTTGCACATGTACTGGACCGTAAAACGGTAGAGATGCGTGTGTGGGAGCGTGGTTCCGGTGAAACACTTGCCTGTGGAACAGGTGCTTGCGCTGTTGCAGTAGCCAGCATTTTAAACGGGTTGACAGAGAATCGGGTAACCGTAAAACTACTGGGAGGCGATCTGCTCATTGAATGGGATAAAGAAGCAGATAAAGTCTATATGACCGGACCTGCAAAGGTTGTATTTGACGGAGAGATCGATCTTACAGATATTGATGTATAATGCGTCACACATTGAATTCCAGAAACAATAAAACAATCAGTAAAGTCATAAACAGGAGGAAGAAAGATGTTTAAAGTAAATGAAGATTATTTAAAACTGCCGGGAAGCTATTTATTTTCCACAATTGGAAAGAAAGTACGTGCTTATCAGGAAGAGAATCCGGACAAGAGCATTATCCGTCTTGGAATCGGTGATGTTACACAGCCACTGGCACCGGCAATCATTGACAGCCTGCACAGTGCAGTAGACGAGATGGCACATGCGGAGACATTCCACGGGTATGCACCGGATCTGGGATATGAATTTTTGAGAAGTGCAATGGCAAAGAACGATTATCAGGATAAAGGATGTGATATCAAAGCAGACGAGATCTTCATTTCTGACGGAGCAAAATGTGACTCTGGTAACATTCAGGAAATCTTTGCCAAAGACAATAAGATCGCCGTATGTGATCCGGTATATCCGGTTTATGTAGATACAAACGTTATGGCAGGACGTACAGGAACTTACGATGCGAAGACAGAGACATGGAGCGATGTCATTTACATGCCATGTACAAAAGAGACGAATTTTGCACCGGAACTGCCGAAAGAAACACCGGATATTATTTATCTGTGTTTCCCGAATAACCCGACAGGATCTACCATTACAAAAGCACAGTTACAGGAATGGGTAGATTATGCCAATAAAGTCGGAGCAGTCATTATCTATGATGCGGCTTATGAAGCATATATTTCTGAGGATGATGTACCGCACAGCATTTATGAGTGCGAAGGTGCAAGAACCTGCGCGATCGAGCTTAGAAGTTTCTCAAAGAATGCAGGATTTACAGGTGTCAGACTTGGCGCAACGGTGATTCCAAAAGATCTGAAATCCGGAGATGTAATGTTGCATTCTCTTTGGGCAAGAAGACATGGAACGAAGTACAACGGAGCACCGTATATCGTACAGAGGGCCGGAGAAGCTGTATATTCTGAGGCTGGTAAAGCACAGTTAAAAGAGCAGATTGCCTACTACATGAAGAATGCAAAAACGATTAAAGAAGGCCTCAGAGATGCCGGATATAACGTATCCGGTGGCGTAAATGCACCGTATATCTGGCTGGAAGTTCCAAAGGGAATGACATCCTGGGATTTCTTTGATCATCTGTTAAAGGATGCCGGTGTTGTAGGAACTCCGGGATCAGGATTCGGACCAAGCGGAGAAGGATATTTCCGTCTGACAGCATTTGGCTCTTATGAAAATACAGTGGCAGCCATTGAAAGAATTAAGAAGATGGGCTAATTTATTATGTTATATACAATACCGGATTATTACCGGCAGTTTCACTGCGTTGCCGGAGCCTGTGAAGATACATGCTGCGCAGGATGGCAGATCGTAGCGGATAAGTCGGCGCTCAGGCAATATAAAAAAGTAACAGGAGAATACCGAAAGGAGATTCGTGCCGGTGTGGACTGGAAAGAAGGCGCTTTCCGGCAGGATGAGGAGAAAAGGTGTTATTTCCTGAATGAGGATAATCTCTGCAATATGTACACAGCACTTGGTGAAAAGGCATTGTGTAAGACGTGTAAGCGTTATCCAAGGCATATTGAAGAATTTGAGGGTGTCAGGGAAATGACGCTCTCTGTGTCATGCCCGGAAGTGGCAAAAATCCTGCTACAAAGAAAAGAACCGGTGCAGTTTCTGATTCATGAAGATGAGAAAGAAGAGTGCTGGGATGATGCATTTGATCCATTTTTATATTCCCTTCTGGCAGATGCAAGAACAATGATGATACGGATCCTGCAGAACCGTGAACTGTCATTAAATCTGCGCACCGGACTTGTGCTTGCAATCGCCCATGACCTGCAGATCCGGATTCAGAAGCAGGAAATATTTGACGGAGAAATGGTACTGGAAAAATACCGGACAGAAAAAGCAATGGATTATATAAAAGGACAGATCGCTAAGCTTTATACAGAAGAAGAGAAGCATAGGTTCTATGAATTTATGACAGAAACTTTCCGGGATCAGTACCGGTTAGAGAGACTTCGAGATAACTGGGAACCACATCTTTTGGAAGCAGAACAGTGGCTGTATGGAAAAGGTGAGGCTCACTACTATGAGCTTAGGAATGCGTTTGAAGGATGGATGGCAGAGAAGATGCCGGAATTTGAGATACAGAAAGAACAGCTTCTTGTGTATTTCTTAAGTACTTATCTGTGTGGTGCGGTTTATGATGGACATGCATATTCCAAGGCGCAGATGGCGGTTGTAAGTGTACTGCTTATGCAGGAAATTCTGATGGCGCAGTGGATAAAGAATGAAAAAGAGTTGTATTTTGAAGATCTTGTTGATACGGTATACCGCTTTTCAAGAGAACTGGAACATTCCGATCCGAATCTCAACCTGATGGAGCGTTTGATGAGTGAAAGACCGGTGCCGTGGTTTGCAAAGAAAGCTGCAGAAGAATAGAGTATAAATAAAGTTAGGAAGATAAGTAAATTGATAAATTGTTTATTTGTAGGTTTAGGTGGATTTATCGGAGCAGTCTGCCGTTATCTGATCGGTCTGCTTCCGGTTCAAAGTGAGAGCGGATTTCCATATAAGACGTTTTTGATTAATGTGGCAGGAGCTTTCCTGATCGGCTGCATTGCAACTTGTGCAGGAAAGCATCCGTCAGTGAATCCTCAGCTTGTGTTATTTCTGAAAGTTGGAATCTGCGGAGGATTTACGACATTTTCTACGTTTGCTTTTGAAACAACGGATCTGTTTCAGAGCGGACACACAGTGACAGCACTTGTATATGCCGTGCTGAGTGTAGTATCAGGCGTTCTGGCTGTGTTTGCCTCCCAGCTTCTGCTTCACTAGGAAGAAGAGACCGAGGAAAGATACAAGCAGTTCGGAGATCGGAAATGACATCCAGACACCGGTCATACCGAGAATATTTGCAAGTAATATAGATAACGGAACGATAATGAGCAGTCCGCGAGCCAGGGAAATGACCTGCGCCGGGACTGCTTTTTCAATGGATGTAAAGTAAAAGGAAAGCACGATATTGAATCCGGCAAACAGGATGCCGGCAAAATAAATGCGAAGTCCTTTTACGGCGATCTGCTGCAGAAGCGGGTTCTGTTCACTGTTAAATGCAGTGGTGATACCATCTGCGCCAAATAAAATTCCTGCATAAATAGTAACAGAAAGTGCCGCCATCAGAAAGAGTCCGTAGCGTCTGTATTGTAATGCATGCTGCCGTTCGCCGCGTCCATAGGCATGACTGATAAGTGGCTGGGTTCCCTGTCCGATACCAGTGAAAATGGCGATGACAACGAGAATGAGATTCGCAATCACACCATAGGCTGCAACAGCCGTATTTCCTTCAAGGCGCAGCATTAACATATTAAATACGATCATAACAACACCGGATGAAACTTCGGTTACGAGGGAAGAAAAACCAAGTGCAAGTGTCGAACCTGTAAGTGAAGCGGACAGTCCGGTACGGACAAAATGAAATTGATTTTTCCTGCGGATACGGTAAATGGACTGGATGAGCATACCGAAGAGTGGAGAACATCCGGTTGCAAGTACCGCTCCGAAGATTCCCATATGAAGCAGAAAAATAAAAATATAATCAAACAGGATGTTGGCAAGGCTGCCACCGACCATTGCATACATGGCGAGATGTGGAGCACCGTCATTGCGGACGAATGCCAGAAATACTTCATTAAATATAAATGCCGGAGCAAAGAGAAGAATGATACGCAGGTAGGTATACGTCATATCAAAGACTTCTGCATTGGCTCCAAGGATTCTTGCCAGGGGAGCAGCAAAAACAAGTCCCACACAGAAGAAAAATGTGGAAAATAAAGTGGCAAGAAGAATTGTATGTGTAAAAAATTTATTTGCATGGGCTGTCTTTCCCTGACTTTTGCTTACCGTATAGCGTGTTGCTCCGCCAAGACCGAGCATGAGTGCGCAGCCGTGGAGAAAATTATAGGCAGGAACTGCAAGGTTCAAAGCAGTCAGACCATCAGCGCCGACACCATTTGCGATAAAGAAAGTGTCAGCCAGTATATAGAGTGAAATTCCGAACATGCCAAGCACATTCAGACTGGCATAGCGGATAAACTGTCCGAAGATAGTAGGTGAAGTTTTAGTTACCTGCATAGTAATGTCCTTTCTGGTTAAATTACGGAAGTATGTATATCGTTCATTTTTGTGAATGTTTATAATGCTTATATTATATGTGTATATGTTCCTGCGGATTGCTCGTATTCTATACGTTTACAATCCACAAGAGTATAACAGAACAAAAATCTGTTGTCCAGAAGATTACACGGAGAAGAACTTGTAAATGAAACAACAGTAAATTATAATGATATCAGAGTTAAAAGATCTGAACCCATGTGAGCTTATATATAAGCGGGACAGGATCTCCCGGAAAGTGAGGAGTCAGCTTATGAAAATGAGAAAATGGATAATATCTGTACTGGCAGTGCTTCTCGTAATTGCGCTGGCAGGATGCGCGATAAAAGAAGAAAAAGCGAAACCAAAAAAAGCGCCAGAACCACTGGTGATCAATACAAAAGATAAGAAAAAAGATTACAGTGACAAAGAAGCAAAAGCCGCAGAAGCTGCAAAGAAAGCAAAAGAGGAACAGGCGAAGAAGGAACGTGCAAAGAAAAAGCAGGAAAAAAAGCGCCAGATGAATGGTAAACTTGTAGTGATCGATGCAGGGCATCAGGCGCGTGGCAACAATGAACAGGAGCCGGTGGGACCGGGAGCATCTCAGACAAAAGCTAAAGTTGCATCGGGAACAAGTGGTGTTTCCACAGGAAAACCAGAGTATCAGTTAACTTTAGAAGTTTCAAAGAAACTAAAAAATATACTGGAAGTGCGTGGGTATAATGTGAAGATGGTGCGCACAACGAATGATGTAAATATTTCCAATGCGGAGCGTGCAGAGGTGGCGAACAATGCGAATGCAGATGCATTTATCCGTGTTCATGCAAACGGAGCAGAGAACAGCAGTGCGAATGGAATGATGACGATCTGTCAGACGGCATCTAATCAATATAATGGCAGCCTGTATAAGCAGAGCAAGGCATTGTCAGAGGCAATTCTGGACGGTGCAGTGAAAACAACCGGAGCAAAGAGAGAACGAGTATGGGAGACAGATTCCATGAGCGGTGTGAACTGGGCAAAAGTGCCTGTGACGATTGTTGAGATTGGATATATGACGAATCCGGCGGAAGATCAGAAGATGTCTCAGGCAGACTATCAGAAGAAGATTGCATCCGGGATTGCAGATGGGGTGGATCATTATTTCGGAAAATAACTGCAGAGATAAATTTGCAAAATCTCTGTAAGATGGGTATAATGGGAAAGATTGTGAATACAGTCATTACTGAGTAAAAATAAGGGAAGAACAGGCAGGAGGAAGCGGAAAAATGGGAGCATTATTTTTCGATATAGATGATACGCTCTTAAGTGGTGTTACGAAGAAAGTTCCGGAGAGTGCACTGGAGGGAATCCGGAAAGTCAAAGAGAATGGGCATAAAGTACTGATTAATACAGGGCGGACGATATGCAGCGTTCCGCCGATTATTAAAAAGCTTGATGTAGATGGATTTTTATGTGGATGCGGAACCTATCTGATTTATAGGAATGAGGTGCTTTTTGAGAGCCATATATCTATTGAAGAAGGAAATCGTTATATAGATCTGATGAAAAAGTATCACATTGAAGGATTTCTGGAAGGAACGGATGACATGTATTTCTCAGAACGGGTAAGTCAGTGTGAACCCGTGGAAAGTACACGGAGATATATGGCGTCCATGGGGCTTGGCAGAGAGACAAGCATGGAGAAGAAGAATTTTGAATACGATAAATTATTGATCCATATTAATAAGAAAGATCCGAACTGCAGATATCAGGAATTTTTTGCATCGATTGAAGATGGCATAGATATCATTGATCGATTAAATGGGATGTATGAACTGGTGCAGAAAGGATATTCCAAAGCAACAGCGATTGAATTTATGAGACAGCATCTGGGACTTACGAAGGACGAGGTGTATGTGTTCGGCGACAGCAGCAACGATCAGTCTATGTTTGAATATGCAAAACATTCCATTGCAATGAAGAAGCACGATCCGGTGTTAGATCCATATACAGAGTATGTGACAGATACCGTTGAAAATGATGGTGTATACAAAGCAATGCAGCATTATGGTCTGATCTAAAGAAATAAAGAAGCAGATAGTAGAAAGAAGGTTGAAAACGTGGGTGAGCGTTTGACAGAAAGTGATGTATCCAAGATCAAAGAAGAGATTGAATACCGCAAACTGGTTGTGCGTAAGAAAGAACTGGAAGCGGTAAAAGAGGCAAGAGCACAGGGCGATCTGAGTGAGAATTTTGAATACAAGGCAGCAAAGCAGGACAAGAACCGGAATGAAAGTCGTATCCGTTATCTGGAACGTATGCTCAAACATGCGCAGATTGTTTCTGATGAGTCGAAAGCGGATGAAGTTGGCATTAATAATACAGTAGAAGTATATTTTGAAGAGGATGATGAGACAGAGACTTACCGGCTTGTGACAAGTGTGCGTGGCAATTCGCTGCAGGGACTGATCAGTATTGAATCACCACTTGGAAAAGCGATTCAGGGACATAAAGTTGGTGACCGTGTGTTTGTAAATACGAACGGTAATGCCGGTTATTATGTCAAGATCCAGAAGATTGAGAATACAACAGATGATTCGCAGGATTCGCTGAGAAAATATTAATATAAGCCATTTAACATGATGTTGGGGTTAAAAGATGCTATACGAATTGTTCCGTACTTCGTAGTTTTAGGCTTTTGATCCTGGCACCTTAACATATAAAGGAAAAGAGAGGGCAAAATATGAAACGAGAAAAATTCGGATCGCGTCTGGGATTCATTCTTGTATCTGCAGGATGTGCGATCGGTATTGGCAATGTATGGAAGTTTCCATACTTGTGTGGACAGATGGGAGGAGCAGCATTTATTCTGATTTATCTGGTATTCCTGTTGATCATGGGAGTGCCGGTTATGATCTGCGAGTTCGCCATCGGCCGCGGCAGTCATTTCAGTGTCGCCGCAGCATTTGAAAAACTGGAGCCGGAAGGAACAAGATGGCATATTTCCAAATGGATCGGCATTCTGGGAAGCTATCTGTTGATGATGTTTTATACGAGTGTAGGCGGATGGATGATGTATTACTGCTTCCGCAGCATACGTGGTGATTTTGTCGGAAACAGTGCAGAGGAAGTCGGTGCAAAATTCACAAAGATGCTTGCTGATGCGCCCAATATGGCATTCTGGACGATACTGATCTGTGTGATCGGATTTGCAATCTGCTGGTTTGGTATTCAGAATGGAATTGAAAAAGTATCAAAAGTTATGATGTCGGTATTGATGGTACTGATGATCATTCTTGCAGTACATTCTGTTTTCTTAAAAGGAGCCGGAGCCGGAATCCGTTTTTATCTGATTCCGGATTTCCGGAAAATGGCAGAAATTGGAATTGGAAATGTTATTTTCGGGGCGATGAGTCAGGCGTTCTTTACATTATCAATTGGTATTGGTGCTATGATGATTTTCGGAAGTTATCTGGAACGTAACCGGAGCCTTGCAGGAGAAGCACTCAGCATTACAGGACTGGATACATTCGTTGCAC
Source organism: Dorea sp. AF24-7LB (assembly GCF_003478575.1). Lineage (NCBI taxonomy): Bacteria > Bacillati > Bacillota > Clostridia > Lachnospirales > Lachnospiraceae > Dorea > Dorea sp. AF24-7LB. The sequence goes on along the minus strand of NZ_QUFR01000002.1, from coordinate 70,105 downwards.
TGATGGCAGGATTCATTATTATCCCTGCATGTTTTGCATTTGGCATTGAACCGGGTGCAGGTCCGAGTCTGATATTTATTACCATTCCGAATATTTTTTCGCAGATGCTGGGTGGACAGGTATGGGGAGCGTTATTCTTCCTGTTTTTGACGTTTGCAGCATTTACAACGCTGGTAGCAGTATTTGAAAATATTATTTCTTTTGATATGGATCTGTTCCACTGGTCCAGAAAGAAAAGCGTAATTGTCAGTGCAATTTTGATTATTATACTGAGTATGCCATGTGTTCTTGGCTTCAATATTCTTTCTGGTATCCAGCCGCTAGGCGAAGGAAGTACAATTATGGATCTGGAAGATTTTATTGTTTCCAATAACTTCCTGCCACTTGGAAGTCTTGGCTATCTTCTCTTCTGTACGAGAGAGAATGGATGGGGCTGGGAGAAATTCCTGGAAGAAGCGAATACCGGAGAAGGAATCGGCTTCCCGAAGGGATTAAAAGGCTATGTAGGCTACGTGATTCCACTTCTTATCATCATTATTTATCTGAAAGGATATTATGATAAATTCAGCCCGCTTGGTACAACAACACTTGTAATCTGGATGGCAGTAGCTGTTCTGCTTCTTGGATTCGTGCTTTACTGTGCAGGTGGGAAAAAGAAAGAAAAGAATAAATAGAAATTAAAAGGTTTCTAATGAAATAATTTTACATAAAAGGAGGGCAACATATGAAATACCAGATTGTAGGCGATACCTTGCCGGCAGTTATCTGTCAGTTAGAACCTGGCGAGAAGATGATCACGGAAGGCGGCGGAATGTCCTGGATGTCTCCGAATATGCTTATGGAGACAACGTCGAATGGCGGTATTGGGAGTATGATAGGAAGAATGTTTTCCGGCGAGAAGGCATTTCAGAATGTTTATACCGCACAGGGAGGAGAAGGAATGATCGCATTTGCATCCTGCTTCCCGGGATCGATTCGTGCATTTGAAATCGCACCGGGACAGGAAATGATTTTACAGAAAAGTGCATTTTTGGCAGGCGAAGTCGGTATTGAAATGTCGGTATTCTTCAACAAAAAACTGGGAACCGGCTTTTTCGGTGGTGAAGGCTTTATCATGCAGAGGATCAGCGGACAGGGAACCGTATTTGCAGAATTTGACGGACATGTCGTGGAGTATGAACTTGCACCGGGACAGCAGATTGTTGTAGATACCGGCCATCTGGCTGCAATGACAGCAAGCTGCCAGATGGACATTCGAAGTGTGCCGGGCGTTAAGAATATGCTGTTTGGAGGCGAGGGCATATTTAATACAATTATTACCGGACCGGGACGTGTATGGTTACAGACTATGCCGATTAGTAATGTGGCAGGTGTATTGAGACCGTATATGCCGAGCGGAGATTAAAGTGAATGAAGAAACTTTTCTGTTACGGGGGACGGGG
>NZ_QUFR01000002.1:0-68652 GCF_003478575.1 Dorea sp. AF24-7LB | reverse complement strand
TTTTTCAAAAAACCCCCCGTCCCCCTTTAACGTTTTCACAAAATAAACATATCTTTTCCACATTTTCTTCAAGCTTTCTTCTTATACTGTTACAAATATTGAACAGTATAAGGAGGATATGTATTTTGATCGAAGTGAAAAATCTGACCAAATGCTATGGAAAGCATCTGGCTGTAGATAACTTAAGCTTCACGGTACAGGAAGGGCAGATATATGGCTTCCTGGGACCGAACGGAGCCGGAAAATCTACGACTATGAATATTATGACGGGATATCTTGGCGCTACAAAAGGAGAGGTGCTGATCAACGGGCATGACATTTTAAAAGAGCCGGAAGAAGCAAAAAGCTGTATCGGATATCTGCCGGAGCAGCCACCGCTTTATATGGAAATGACAGTTCTTGAATATCTGACGTTCGCAGCGGAACTTAAGAAAATTCCGAAGGCGGAAAGAGAATCACAGATTCTGCGCGTAATGAGACTTACGAAATTAGATCCGGTAAAAGAACGGCTCATTCACAATTTATCCAAAGGATATAAACAGAGAGTTGGTCTGGCACAGGCAATTTTAGGATTCCCGGAGATCATCATTCTGGATGAGCCTACCGTTGGTCTTGATCCGAAACAGATTATTGAGATCCGTGAACTGATCCGTACGTTGGCAAAGAAACATACGGTAATTTTAAGTTCCCACATTCTGGCGGAAATCCGTGAAGTGTGCGATCATATTATGATCATTGCAGGCGGACACCTGGTGGCAAGTGATACACCGGAGAATCTGGAAAATCTGATGAGCGGCACCGGACATGTTGCGCTGGAGACAAAAGCTTCCAAGGAGCAGATGGAAGTGGTTTTAAAATCTGTTCCGGAGATCAGCTCTGTAAAATATGAAGAAACGGATGAGCATACAACACTGGCTTATATAGAGAGCAAAGACGGTACAGATCTGCGGGAGAAACTTTTCTATACATTTGCAGATGCAAGGATTCCGCTCCTTACACTAAGGCTGAACAAATCATCTCTGGAGGATATCTTCCTTGAGCTGACGCAGGGTGGTAAAAAACAGAAAGAGGCAGAGAAAAAATTAGCCGGTAAGGAGGAACAGAAGTAATGAGTGCAATTTATAAAAGAGAGTTGAAATCATACTTTCATTCGATGATCGGCTATGTATTTATTGCATTTCTGATCGCATTTACAGGAGTTTATTTTATGGCATATAACCTGAATTATGGATATCCATATTTCTCTTATGTGCTGTCCGGAGTTCTGATCGTATTTGTTATTGCAATTCCGGTGCTCACGATGAGAAGTTTTGCCGAAGAACGCAAAAGCCGTACAGACCAGATGCTATTAACAGCTCCGGTCAGCCTGTTTCAGGTCGTTATAGGAAAATATCTTGCAATGGTAACAATCCTGGCAATTCCATGTGCAGTATATCTGATTTTCCCACTGATCATTAAGACACAGGGAACGGCATATATACTGGCAGATGATATGGCGATTCTCGTATTTTTCCTGCTGGGCTGCACGTACATATCTGTCGGAATGTTTGTTTCGGCACTGACAGAAAGCCAGATTATTGCAGCGATTGGTTCGGTTGGAATCCTGCTTCTTCAATATCTGTGGAACGGAATTATGGATCTTCTTCCGACTTCTGCAGTCACAAATGTGATTGGAATCGGCGTTCTTTTAACACTGATTGTTCTTGCTATCTGGCATATGACAAAAAATATTGTGATCGTCGGAGGTCTGGAAGTGATCGTACTTGCTGGATGTGGGATTACTTACGCAGTAAAGTCAAGCATTTTTGAAAGCGCATTAAATACATTTTTCAGTAAATTTTATCTGGCAGGAACTCTTGATGACATTGTTTCCAATCATCTGGTAGATGTAAGTGGAATCATTATGTATTTTTCGCTTACAGCTGTTTTCATTTTCCTTACGATGCAGATGATACAGAAAAGACGTTGGAGTTAGGAGGGCAATATGTTAGAGAAAATAAAAAATACATTTAAAAATGTATCTTCCAGAAACGGAAGTTACAGTGTCGGAATGATTGCACTGGTTGTAGCAATTGTTGTCGTCGTAAATCTGATTGCGGGACAATTGCCTGAAAATGTAAAAAGCATTGATGTCAGTGATAAGAAAATCTATCAGATTTCAAAAACGAGTAAAAAGATCCTGAACAAACTAGATTCAGACATTACATTTACAGTCTATGCACAGAAAAAATCTACCGATGACAGAATCAAAGCGTTTCTGAAAAAATATGCAGCGCTTTCAGATAAGATTACTGTGAAATGGGTAGATCCGGTACTGCATCCGGGAGAACTGACAAAAAATAATGTGGAAGAGAATATGATTCTTGTATCGGATAAGAAAACGAAAAAGACAACGACGGTTTCGTTCAGTGATATCATTGTGACGGATGAGTATTCCTATTATACAACCGGCAGCAGTACGGAGTCTGAGTTTGACGGAGAAGGACAGCTTACCAGTGCAGTCAATTATGTGACAAGCGATACGCAGAAAAAGATTTACTACACGACCGGACATGGAGAAGGAACATTTTCTACATCGGTTACAGACCTTCTTGGAAAGAGTAACATTAAGCAGGAAGAACTGAATCTTGTTATGAAGAATAAAATACCGGATGACTGCGATTTGTTATTTATCTATGCGCCGACGAAAGATCTGACAAAAGATGAAGTAAAACTTCTGAACAATTACATGGACAATGGTGGGAAAATCTACGTTGTTCTCGGTGATGCGGATAAAGCACAGCCGAATCTTAAGAGTTTCCTGAAGAAATATGGTATTCAGGAAGTGAGTGGATACATCGCAGATACGCAGAGAAGCTATCAGGGAAATTATTATTATATCTTCCCGGAACTTACAGCAACAGGGGATCTGGCAAATGGCTTAAGTTCAGACATGGTTCTGCTTGTCAATGCGCATGGATTGAAAGTCTCTGATCCGGAAGATGATACTGTGACAACAACAGAATTTATGAAAACATCATCTTCGGGTTATGCAATAAGTGACAATGATCAGAAGCAGGGAACATATACACTCGGAGTTGTAGCAGAAAAATCAAAAAATGGTTCCGATGATTCAGACGGAGAAACAGACAGTTCAGATATAGCAGATACCGGAAGACTGACTGTAGTGTCTTCCGACAGCCTGATCAATCCGGATGTTACAGATAATATGTCCACACTGGAAAATCTGGATCTGTTTATGAATACAGTCACAGCAAACTATGACGATGTAGAGAATGTTTCAATCAAGGCAAAGAGTCTGCAGGTTACATATAATACGGTACACCATGCCGGAATTATCAGCCTGTTCATCATATTTGGAATTCCTGTGCTGATCCTCGTATATGGATTCATACAGTGGATGAAGAGAAGAAAAGCGTAAAAAGGATTTCAAAGAAAAGAGGGCATGTATGAAACAGAAAAAGAGAATGTTACTGCTTGTAGGAATTCTGGTTGTCCTTTGCGGCGCATATGGCGGAATCAAGGCATGGAACAATCAGATGAAGACGCAGAAGGCGGCAAAGAAAAAAGCACAGACCGTGCAGATCATAGATGCAGATGACCTGACAAAGATCAGTTATAAAAAAGGAAATAAAAATATGACTTTTGTCAAGAAAAATGATACCTGGGTGTATGAAAAAGATAAGACCATCAAATTAACCCAGAGTGCTGTTGAGCAGATTACAGGTACTGTGGAAAGTCTGACAGCAGAGCAGAAACTGGATGCTCCAGATGCGTTGGAGGATTATGGACTTGCGGATCCGGCATATAAAGTATCTTATGAGACAGCTTCCGGAGAAAAAGGAACGCTCGATATCGGTAATAATGTTGGAGAAGATTACTATGCGAAAATCGAAGAAGAAGATACAGTGTATACGATTGGAAGTACACTGGTAGAAAACTTACAGTTTCAGCTATCTTCCTTTGTGAGTCTGGATACTGTGCCGTCCATCAGCAGCGGCAATCTGAAAAAAGTTGCAGTTACGAAAAATGAAACGACAAAGACATACGATGATGAAGATGATCTGGCACAGCTTGCCGGAGGATTCGGAACGATTACGCTGACTGACTGTGCAGATTACCATGTGACAGATAAGACACTTGGCAAATATGGTTTGGAAATTGACAAACGGACAACAGCAACCGCTACATACAAAGATTCTTCATCCGGAAAGAAGAAAACGTACAGTGTTTACATTGGAAAAACAGACAAAGACGGAGAAAACCGGTATGTGATGCCGGAAAATTCAAAAATCGTATACAAAGTCAGCAAAGACGTTATTACAAATATGATTACAGTTTCAGATTCAGATAATTAAATTTTACTGGAAAAAAGACGACCTTCTATTTATAATGTATATGATACCAGAGTCCTAAGGTCTTAAGCCACATGAGCTTGTTCATAATTGGGAAGATTGTGAGAGTGCGCAGCACGGAATAATCTACGGGTATCATATAGCTATGAGAAAGTTATGGGAGGTATGTCTTGTGAGACACAATACACCGGACACGATTAAGCGTGCAGAGCGGTTTCAGATTATTTTAATAGGTGAAGGAATATTAGTTGGAGCAATCGCAGGACTGATTGTACTTTTGTACCGGATCTGTCTGGAATATGCGGGAAAATGGTTAAAGCAGATCCTCGCATATGCGTCAGGCAATCCGGTGCGGATGGCAGGATGGTTTGCGGTGCTCCTTTTGCTTGCCTGGATCGTGGCAAAACTGGTACAGTTTGAGCCGATGATATCCGGAAGCGGAATCCCTCAGCTTGAGGGCGAGATGGTAGGAAAATTAGATCAGACCTGGTGGCGTGTGATGCCGGCAAAGTTCCTCGGCGGCTTCTTATGCCTGCTTGGAGGACTGGCACTTGGAAGAGAAGGCCCATCGATCCAGCTTGGCGCCATGGTAGGAAAAGGGGTATCCAGAGGGCTTGACAGAGGAAAGACCGAAGAGAAGTTTTTATTGACCTGTGGAGCCAGTGCAGGACTTTCAGCAGCGTTTCATGCACCTCTTGCAGGAGTCATGTTTTCACTGGAAGAAGTCCATAAGAACTTTTCCGTATCGGTACTCGTATCCGTAATGTCTGCGTCGCTGACGGCAGATTTCTTATGTTCAAATGTGCTGGGAGTAAGTTCCGTGTTCCAGTTTGATATCTTGCATGCACTGCCAATTCATTCCTATGGAATGATCGTGGCACTTGGAGTGATACTTGGCGTGCTGGGTGCATTTTATAACTGGTTTACTTTGAAATCACAGGAAATCTATAATAAAGCAACGCTTTTACGACCGGAAGTGAAAGTCATGATTCCGTTCGTATGTGCCGGTATTCTTGGATTTACCGCTCCGGATCTTCTGGGAAGCGGACACGCTCTGATTGAATATCTTACAAACAGTGATGTGATGCTTAAGAGCGTTTTGTTTCTCCTGATCGGAAGATTCATCTTCTCAGCAGTAAGTTTTGGATCAGGAGCACCGGGAGGCATTTTCTTCCCGTTACTTGTCATCGGAGGCTATATCGGAGGCGCTTTTGCAACGATCAGTGTGCAGTATTTCGGACTGAATCCAATGTATATCAATAACTTTGTACTTCTGGCAATGGCAGGATATTTTGCCGCAATTGTGCGGGCGCCTCTGACAGGGATTATTCTTATTTTTGAAATGACCGGTTCCTTGAGTCAGATGCTGTCGTTATCGGTTGTATCCATTGTGGCTTATGTTGTAGCAATACTGATGAAGTCAAAACCGATTTATGAAAGTCTGCTGGAGCGTCTCCTGCAAAAGCGCGGAGAGTCTGTGACGGATGAGACCGGCGAAAAGGTACTTGCGAACTTTGTTGTGAAACAGGGATCTTCGATTGAAGAAGAACTGATCCGGGATGTGAAATGGCCGGATAACTGTTTGCTTGTAGCAATACAGCGAGGTACAGATGAGATTATTCCGAAAGGAAAGACAAAACTTCAGGCAGGAGATTTGATTGTAACGATGACAGACGAACGTGATATGGGAGTCATACATGAGAAGATGGAGGCGCTTTGTCAGGAACGATTTTGAAATTTTTTGATTTGGTACTTGCAATTTAAAAAATCCTGTGCTACCATAAACATAGTTTTTAAACAACAAAGCGATGAAGGAGACTCTGTTCTTGTGGAATTAACAGGAAGGAAGCACCGCCGACTGAGAGTGCATCTGAAGGAAGCAGAACAATAGGGAACACTCTGGAGCAGATCTGTTGAACGTCGGCAGGAGATTACCGGATGTAGATTATTAGGCAGATACGTAAGGCACACGTTACGTGCAAGAGATAAGTTCAAAGGCGAGCTTAATGCGGGTGGTACCGCGGATAACAAGTTTATATCCGTCCCGGAATACAAGTATGTATTCTGGGACGTTTTTTAGTACCGGAGGTTCGAAAGAATCTCTTTTTTTATTTATCAAAAAGATTTTTAGTGATAAATAAAATGGCTCTGCGAGGACGCACACTATTTTACCAAAAAGGATACCAAGGGAGGTCTGAATGATGGAATTTATGACAGGAGTAAAGAAAAAAGAGACAAAAGAAATTACAGAGTTACTTACCGGATGCGCAGAAGGAGAGGTTGTAAAAATCAATGGAGCTGTTCATGTCATTCGTGATATGGGAACCGTAGCCTTTGTGATCCTTCGTAAAAGAGAAGGACTTCTGCAGTGTGTATATGAGAAAGAAACTGCAGAATTTGATATAAAAACGATCAAAGAGGCAGCAACACTGGAAGTGACAGGTGTTTTAAAGCAGAATGAGAAAGCACCAAACGGAATCGAGATTACAATGCAGAAAGTGGAAATTTTAAGTGAGCCGGAGGCAGAGATGATGCCGCTTGCAATTTCCAAATGGAAATTGAATACTTCACTGGAAGCAAAATTAAACTACCGCTCCATTGCCCTTAGAAATATCAGAGAGCGTGCAAAATTCCGAATTCAGGAAGGACTTACAAGAGCATTCCGTGATTTTCTTTACAGCCAGGAATTTACAGAGATCCATACACCGAAGATCGGAGCAAAAGGAGCTGAAGGAGGAGCGAATATTTTCAAGCTGGAATATTTCCACAGACCTGCAGTGCTGGCACAGAGCCCGCAGTTTTACAAACAGATGATGGTAGGTGTATTTGACCGTGTATTCGAGACAGCACCGGTATTTCGTGCAGAAAAACACAACACAAAAAGACATTTAAATGAATATACCAGTCTTGATTTTGAGATGGGATATATTGATGGATTCGAAGATATCATGGCAATGGAAACCGGGTATTTACAGTATGCAATGAAACTTTTGCAGAAAGAATATGCGAAAGAACTGAAAATCCTTGGAGTAGAACTTCCGGATGTATCCAGAATCCCGGCAGTCCGTTTCCACGATATTAAAGAAATCGTATCGGAAAAATATGGACATAAGATGCGTAATCCGTTCGATTTAGAGCCGGAGGAGGAGCAGCTGATCGGAAAATATGCAAAAGAAGAGTGGGGCAGTGATTTTGTATTTGTAACTCATTATCCATCCAAAAAGCGTCCATTCTATGCAATGGATGATCCGGAAGATTCGAAATATACATTAAGTTTTGACCTGTTGTTTAAAGGACTTGAGATTACAACAGGAGGTCAGAGAATCCATGATTATCAGAAACTGATAGAAAAGATAGAAGCAAGAGGTATGGAGACAGATGGAATGGATCAGTATCTTGCAACCTTCAGACATGGAATGCCGCCACATGGTGGAATTGGAATCGGACTGGAACGACTGACGATGCAGCTCATCGGGGAAGACAATGTACGCGAGACAACGCTATTTCCAAGAGATTTAAGCAGACTGGAACCATAAAGAAATAGAAAATAGAAAGATGAAAAGGGGACAAAATTATGGCAAATCAGATCACAGATGAGACAATCGAATATGTCGGAATACTGGCAAAGCTGGAATTAAGCGATGCAGAGAAGGAAGAAGCAAAAAAAGATATGGAAAAAATGCTGGATTACATTGATACATTAAATGAGCTGGATACAGACGGAGTAGAACCGATGTCCCATGTATTTCCGGTGCATAACGTATTCCGTGAGGATGTTGTGACAAATGGTGACGGAAGCGCAGATACGCTTGCCAATGCACCACTTGCAAAAGACCAGAGCTTTAAAGTACCAAAGACAATCGGATAGTTTTCTGAAAAGAAAAAAGAGAGGAGAACGAAGGCATGGATATCACAAGTATGACAGCCGTTGAGATCGGAAAGAAAATAAAAGCAAAAGAAATAACAGTGGCAGATGCAGTAGAAGCAGCCATTGCACAGATAGAACGCGTGGAAGAGAATGTACATAGTTTTGTGCGGATTGATAAAGAAGGTGCAAGAAAACGTGCAGAAGAAGTACAGAAAATGATTAATGACGGTACACTTACCGGACCATTAGCCGGTGTTCCGGTGGCGATCAAAGATAATTTATGTACGAAGGGTGTGGAGACGACCTGCAGCTCTAAGATTCTGGAAGGTTTCAAACCAACCTTTACAGCGGAAGCAGTTGTAAATCTGGAAAAAGCAGGAGCTGTAATCCTTGGAAAGACAAATATGGATGAATTTGCCATGGGAAGTACGACAGAGACTTCTTATTATGGAGAAACAAAGAATCCATGGAATCTGGAACATGTTCCGGGCGGTTCATCAGGAGGTTCCTGTGCGGCAGTTGCGGCAGGAGAATGTGCATATGCACTTGGATCTGATACAGGAGGTTCCATCCGTCAGCCAAGTTCTTTCTGTGGAGTTGTTGGAATCAAGCCAACCTATGGAACGGTATCCCGTTATGGACTGATCGCATATGGCTCTTCGCTGGATCAAATCGGACCGATCGCAAAAGACGTCACAGACTGTGCGACAATTCTGGAGACCATTGCCTCTCATGACAGCAAAGATAGTACTTCTATTGCAAGAGAATCGTATGATTTCACAGAAGGACTGGTTGCTGAGGTAAAAGGAATGAAGATTGGCGTGCCGAGAGATTATTTCACAGAAGGTCTGGATCCGGAAGTCAAAGAACAGATTTTAAAAGCGGTCAAAGTGCTGGAAGAAAAAGGTGCGGTTGTGGAAGAATTTGACTTAAGCCTTGTACAGTATGCGATTCCGGCTTATTACGTCATTGCATCTGCAGAAGCAAGCTCGAACTTATCCCGGTTTGATGGTGTGAAATACGGATACCGTACTTCGGAATATGAAGGACTTCACAATATGTATAAAAAGACAAGATCCGAAGGCTTCGGACCGGAAGTAAAACGCAGAATTATGCTTGGATCATTTGTATTAAGTTCCGGATATTATGATGCTTATTATTTGAAAGCACTCCGGACAAAGGCGCTGATCAAAAAAGCATTTGACAAAGCATTTGCATCTTATGATGCGATCATTGCACCGGCAGCACCGACAACAGCACCGAAACTTGGAGAGAGCCTAAGTGATCCTTTGAAAATGTATCTGGGAGATATTTACACGATCGCAGTCAATCTGGCAGGACTTCCGGGAATTACGATTCCGGTCGGAAAAGATTCAAAAGGCCTTCCGGTTGGTATGCAGATCATCGGGGACTGCTTCCAGGAGAAGAAAATCATCCGTGCAGCCTATACATTTGAACAGACAAAATCATATGAGGCACCGGAACTTGCGAAAGGAGACAGATAGAGATGGCAAAACAATATGAAACAGTCATTGGACTGGAGGTTCACGTAGAACTTGCAACGAAAACAAAAATCTTCTGCTCCTGCAGTACACAGTTCGGAGGAGCACCAAATACACATACCTGTCCGGTCTGCACCGGTATGCCGGGATCTCTTCCGGTTCTGAATAAGCAGGTTGTTGAATATGCAATGGCAATCGGACTTGCAACAAACTGTGATATTACCCAGGTATGCAAATTTGACCGCAAAAATTATTTTTACCCGGACAACCCACAGAACTATCAGATTTCCCAGCTGTATCTTCCAATTGCAAGAAATGGATATGTAGAGATCGAAGTGGCAGGACAGAAGAAAAAAGTCCGTATCCATGAAATGCATATGGAGGAAGATGCCGGAAAACTGATCCACGATGAATGGGATGACACGTCACTGGTTGACTACAACCGAAGTGGCGTACCACTTGTGGAAATCGTATCGGAACCGGATATGCGCTCAGCGGATGAAGTGATTGCTTATCTGGAAAAACTGCGTACCATTGTACAGTATCTTGGCGCATCTGACTGTAAATTACAGGAAGGATCCATGAGAGCGGACGTCAACTTATCGGTGCGGGAAGTTGGTGCAGCAGAATTTGGCACAAGAACAGAGATGAAGAACCTGAACTCTTTTAAAGCTATCGCAAGAGCTATTGAAGGAGAAAGAGAGCGCCAGATTGAACTGATCGAAGAAGGGAAACAGGTTGTGCAGGAAACAAGAAGATGGGATGACAACAAAGAATCATCGCATGCTATGCGTTCAAAAGAGGATGCACAGGATTACCGCTATTTCCCGGAACCGGATCTTGTGCCGATCATTATCAGTGATGAATGGATTCAGAAAGTAAAAGACCGGCAGCCGGAACTTCGTTCTGAAAAGCTGGAGCGATATAAAAAAGAATATGATATTCCGCAGTATGATGCGGAGATTCTGACAAACTCCAAACATATGGCAGATATCTTTGAAGAGGCAGCAGCTATCTGTGGAAAACCGAAGAAAGTTTCCAACTGGCTGATGGTAGAGACGATGCGTCTTCTGAAAGAAAATGGAATGGAACCGGAAGACATTGATTTTGCACCAGAGAATCTTGCGGCTTTAGTAGAACTGACAGAAGCAGGAACGATCAACAGTTCAGTTGCAAAAGAAGTATTTGAGAAAATTTTTGCAGAGGACATAGATCCGAAAGCTTATGTAGAGGAGCACGGGCTGAAAACTGTAAATGATGATGGAGCATTGGAAGAAGTGTTAAAGAAAGTGATTGCAGACAATCCGCAGGCAGTAGCTGATTATCAGGGAGGCAAGAAAAAAGCGCTTGGAGCACTGGTCGGACAGACGATGCAAACGATGAAAGGAAAAGCGGATCCGTTAGCAATTAATAAGAAACTGCAGGAAATGTTATAGACAAAATCTTTACAGCATATTTCCTTTTGTGCTAGAATTGTATGATAACGGAGTAATTCGTGGTAAAAAGACAAAAAATTAACAAAAAAGAGATCATTACAGGCAAAAGGAGAAGGCTATGGGAGGATTTTTTGGAGTTGCATCAAAGCAGGATTGTGTGCTGGAGTTATTTTATGGAGTAGACTATCATTCTCATCTGGGAACAAGAAGAGGTGGAATGGCTACTTTTGGAGAAGACGGATTTTACCGTTCTATTCATAATATTGAAAATTCACCGTTCCGTACAAAATTTGACAGAGATGTCGGAGAGATGAAGGGAACACTTGGAATTGGCTGTATTTCGGATTTTGAACCGCAGCCATTACTGATCCAGTCAAAATTAGGAAGCTTTGCGATTACAACAGTTGGAAAGATTAACAATTATGAAGAGCTTTTAAATGAGTTGTATGAGAGTGCACATTCCCATTTCCATGAGATGACAAATGGACAGGTGAATGCGACGGAACTGGTTGCGGCGCTAATCTGTGAGAAAGAGACAATTCTGGAAGGTATCCAGTATGTGCAGGAACGCGTAGATGGTTCGATGACGCTGCTTCTGATGACAGAGAAAGGAATTTATGCAGCGAGAGACCGCTATGGAAGAACACCTCTGGTAGTTGGAGCAAAAGACGATGCGTATTGTGTTTCGTTCGAAAGTCATGCCTATATTAACCTTGGATATAAGGATTATAAAGAATTAGGTCCGGGAGAAATTGTTTTTGTTACCGCAAGTGGCGTGGAGACATTGAAAGCGCCGGGAAAAGATATGAAGATCTGTTCTTTCCTCTGGGTATATTATGGATATCCGACATCTGCATACGAAGGTGTGAATGTAGAAGAGATGCGTTATAAATGTGGAAGTATGCTTGCAAAACGTGATGGGGATTCGGTACATCCGGATATTGTTGCAGGAGTTCCGGATTCCGGAATTGCACATGCGATCGGATATGCCAATGAATCCGGTATCCCATATGCAAGACCATTTATCAAATATACACCGACATGGCCGCGTTCTTTCATGCCGACGAATCAGAGTCAGAGAAATCTGATCGCGAGAATGAAACTGATTCCGGTCCATGCATTAATTGAAGGAAAGAAGTTGCTTCTGATCGATGATTCCATTGTAAGAGGAACACAGCTTCGAGAAACAACAGAGTTTCTTTATAAAAGCGGAGCGAAGGAAGTGCATGTCCGTCCGGCATGTCCACCATTGTTATATGGATGTAAATATCTGAACTTCTCCAGATCAAAATCAGAGATGGAACTGATCACAAGACGTGTGATCCGTGAAAGAGAAGGAGATGACTGTCCACAGGAGATCCTGGATGAATATGCAGATCCGACAACAGAGCGTTATGTACAGATGATCGAAGATATCCGCAAGCTGCAGAATTTTACATCCCTGCGCTATCACAGACTGGACGATCTTCTTGATTCAATTGGAATTGATCCGTGCAAGATTTGTACATATTGTTTTAACGGAAAAGAATAAAGGAAGATACAATAAAATCCCCAGATAGCAAAATCTGTTATCCGGGGATTTTATTATTGTATATTGATTGCTAATCCTGGACGCTCTGTCTGGAATCAGTTATAATTAATGTATAAATTACCGCGGAGGTGTATGATGTCTGCATTTGTTACATTAGAAGATGTAAAGAAAAGTTATCATATGGGAGAAGTGGAAATCCTTGCGGCAGCAGGGATGGATTTTACAATTGAAAAAGGAGAATTTGCAGTGGTTGTAGGTCCCAGTGGAGCGGGCAAGACAACCGTGCTTAATATCCTTGGAGGCATGGATACAGCGACTTCCGGCAATGTTTGGGTGGATGGTGAGAATATTGCCACTTATAGGGCAAAGAAACTGACGGCATACCGGAGAGATGATATCGGTTTTGTATTTCAGTTTTATAATCTGATTCCGAATCTGACAGCACTGGAGAATGTAGAGCTGGCGCTTCAGATCTGTAAAAATCCGATGGATGCCAGAGAAGTGCTGGAAGAAGTCGGACTAGGAGAACGGACAGACAATTTCCCGGCGCAGTTATCCGGTGGAGAACAGCAGCGTGTATCCATTGCAAGAGCACTTGCAAAGAATCCAAAACTGCTGCTTTGTGATGAACCGACGGGAGCGCTGGACTACAATACAGGTAAATCTATTTTAAAATTATTACAGGATACCTGCCGGAAAAAAGGCATGACAGTGATCCTGATCACGCACAATCAGGCAATCGCACCGATGGCAGACCGTGTGATCAAGATCAAGAACGGAAAAGTTGCAGAGATTGTGGAAAACAAGAATCCGGTATCCGTAGATACGATAGAGTGGTAGAAGAGTATGAAAGTAACGCACAAAGATTTTCTAATGGAATTAAAGAAAAGCCCGGGAAGATTCCTTTCTATGCTGTTTATCGTAGCATTGGGAGTTGCTTTTTTCTCCGGTATCCGTGCATCGGAACCGTCCATGCGTGTGACCGGGGATGCTTATTTTGACGGTGCAGATCTGATGGATGTGAAAGCAGTCAGTACACTTGGAATTACCAGGGAAGACATACAGGCATTTAACGAGACAGATACGATAGAAAAGGCAGAGGGCGCATACAGTGCAGATGTACTGAGCGATACAAAAGATGACCAGTTTGTACTGCATATGATGACGCTTCCAAAGAATATGAACAAAGTGACTGTATCTAAGGGGCGTATGCCAGAGAAGGCAGGAGAATGTCTGGCGGATGAAGAGATGGATTACAAGATCGGCGACCGTATTGTTGTAAAGTCCGGGACGGATGATCCGCTTTCGGATACATTAACGACAGATACGTATACGGTAGTTGGAATTGGTAACAGCCCGTGCTATATTTCTTTTAACCGTGGCAGTACAACGATCGGCAAAGGAACGATAGATGGATTTCTCGTAGTAAGCGAGGATACCTTTGCGCTGGATACTTATACAGAGGCGTGTATGCAGGTAAAGGGAACAAAAACACTGACTGCTTATACGGATGCATATGAGAAAAAAGTGGAAAAAGCAACGGATCAAATCGAAACATTGGGAAAAAAACGCGGCAGAATCCGAAGGCAGGAATTAGTTGATGAAGCAAATGATAAGATTGCAAAAGCAGAGAAGAAGTTAGAAAAAGGCAAAAAGACGTCCGGTGAAAAATTAAAAAAAGCGGAAAAGAAGATCAAAGACGGAGAAAAGAAACTTTCGGCTGGAAAGAAAGAATTAGCGGATGGCAGACAGAAACTTGTCAATGCCAGGAAAACACTGAAAGCAAAAGAAAAAGAACTGGATCAGGGAGAAAAAGAATACCGCGCAGGGAAAGCACAGTTAAGAGCCGGCAGACAGAAATTAAAAAAAGGCTGGAGTGAATATCGCACAAATGAAGCGCAGTATGAGCAGATGTCAGCCCAGATGGCGGGGATAGAAGCGGCGACATCACAGCTTGCCGAGGCAAAAGCCAAGTTGGAAGCCGGAAAAAAGGAACTTGAGGCGTCCGAAGCAAAACTTACTGCAAGTGAGAGAAAACTTGCAAAAGCAAAATCGAAGCTTAAGTCCGGACGAAAGCAGATAAAGAATGCTTACAGGGAAATTTCGGAACAGGAAAAGAAGCTTACAAAAGGAGAGCAGGAGTTTACTGAGAGTGAAAAGAAATTAGAAAAAGCGAAAGCCAGCTACAAAAAAGGTAAAAAAGAAGCACAGGAGAAGATCAAAAAAGCAGAGAAAAAAATATCCGATGCGAAAAAGAAGGTTGCGGATATCCCAAAAGCAAAATGGTATATCGCAGACCGGAATGACTTGCCGGAGTATACAAGCTATGGTGAGAATGCGGATCGGATGCGAGCAATCGGAAAAGTCTTCCCGGTGATTTTTTTCCTCGTAGCAGCGCTTATTAGTCTGACCAGTATGACGCGAATGGTAGAAGAACAGAGAACACAGATCGGAACGATGAAAGCGCTTGGATATGGAAAAGCAGCAATTGCGTCAAAATATATCGGCTATGCATTGCTTGCTTCGGCGATTGGAAGCGTTATGGGATTTTTGATCGGTGAAAAGATCTTCCCGTTTATTATCATATATGCATACGGAATTATGTATTTACATATACCGGAGATCCTGATTCCGTATCACTGGGGCTATGCAGCGTTTGCTTCAGGTGTGGCAGTAGCATGCACATTGCTTGCAACGATAGAAGCCTGCTACCGGGAGCTGGGAGGAACACCGGCTGTGCTGATGCGCCCGCCGGCACCGAAGATTGGAAGAAGAGTCGTCCTGGAACGAATTGGATTTCTATGGAAACATTTAAGTTTTACTTGGAAGTCTACCATCCGTAATCTGATGCGGTATAAGAAACGTTTTTTCATGACAATATTTGGAATTGGCGGCTGTATGGCATTGATGCTCGTCGGATTTGGACTCCGGGATTCCATCTTCGAGATTGCCGACTTACAGTACAGCGAGATTCAGTATTACGATGGAAGTGTCTATTTAAAAGAGAATCTGACGGAAAAAGAAATCGATAATCTGGATGATTTCCTTACAAAAGACTCGGATGTGATTCGTCATATGAAAGCGAAGATGCAGTCCGTAACACTTGCAAAAGGAAAGAAAAAGCGGGCGACATATGAGTGCGTGTTTGGTGAGCCGGAAGATGTCAGAGACTACGTGCATTTCAGAGACAGAAGAAGCCATACGCCTTATAAGCTGACAGACGATGGAGCAATTATCAGTGAGAAGACGGCGAAGCTTTTAAATGCGAAAGCCGGCGATACGATCCGGATTAAGGACGAGGAAAATGGAGATAAAAAAGTAAAGATCCTAAAAATCTGTGAGAATTACATGGGGCATTATCTCTATCTGACACCTGCCTGCTATGAGAAGATCTATGGCGAGAAGCCGGAGTATAACTGTTTCTTATTTACAATCCGTGATGGATATTCCCAGAAACAGAAGGAAGATGCAGGAAAGAAGATACTGGCAAGGAAAGAAGTGTTAAATGTCAGTTATATGCATGAGATCAGAGAACAGCTTGATGATATGCTGAAAAGCCTGAATCTTGTTATTGTAGTACTGATTATTTCAGCAGGTATGCTTGCATTTGTCGTACTTTATAATCTGAATAACATTAATATTGCTGAGAGGCAGAGAGAGCTTGCAACACTGAAAGTACTTGGATTTTATGATCAGGAAGTAGGAGCTTATGTGTATCGTGAGAATCTGATCCTGACGCTTATAGGAGCGGGTGTAGGAATTGGGATCGGAAGGATTCTGCATCTGTTTATCATCCAGACAGTAGAAGTGGATGCGGCAATGTTCGGACGCAATATCAATCCGCCGAGTTATCTGTACAGTTTCCTGTTTACGGTACTGTTTTCAATCATTATAAATGGTGTGATGTATTTTAAACTCCGCAAGATTGATATGGTAGAATCACTGAAAAGTGTGGAATAAAGATAAAAGCAGCATAATTTATAAAAACTTTATAAAGTTCAAAGAATTATTAGCACTCTGTTTAAAAGAGTGCTAATTTTCTGTTGACTTTTGAAAATGAGAGGCTTATTATATCCTTTAGAGAAGAATGGCGGGGAATCCGCATGATAAAAAATAGAAATAGGAGTGATTAAAATGGCAGCAAAAAAAGGTAGTTTATCGATCAGCAGTGAAAATATTTTCCCGATTATTAAAAAATGGGTATATTCCGATCATGATATTTTCGTTCGTGAGATGGTATCCAATGGGTGCGATGCGATCACAAAATTAAAAAAACTGGATATGATGGGAGAGTATCAGCTTCCGGATGGATATAAACCAAAGATTACGGTAGAAGTAAACCCGGAAGAGAAGACTTTGAAATTTACAGATAACGGTGTTGGAATGACAGCTGATGAAGTGGAAGAGTATATTACACAGATTGCATTTTCCGGAGCAACACAGTTTCTTGAGAAGTATAAGGACAAGACAACAGAAGACGATATGATCGGACATTTCGGTCTTGGATTCTATTCTGCATTTATGGTAGCAGACGCAGTGCATATTGATACTTTATCTTATAAAGAAGGCGCAAAACCGGTACATTGGGTAAGCGAAGGCGGCACAGAGTATGAGATGGAAGAGGGAACGAAGACAGAAATCGGTTCCACAATGACACTGTATCTGAACGAGGACAGCCTGGAGTTTGCAAATGAATATCGTGTCAGAGAAGTACTCGAGAAATATTGTTCATTCATGCCGGTAGAGATTTTCCTTTCAAAAGAAGGAGCAGAACCGGAATATGAGACTATCGATGAGGCAGATCTTAAAGAGGATGATGTTGTCGTAGAGCACATTCACGAAGAAGCCAAGATGGAAGAAAAAGAAAATGAGAACGGCGAGAAAGAAATGGTAGAGACAGAGCCGGCAAAAGAGAAAGTCAAGATTGAGAAGCGTCCGGTTTCTTTAAGCGATATACATCCACTGTGGACAAAACATCCAAATGAGTGTTCCGATGAAGATTATCAGGAATTTTACCGCAAAGTATTCCTGGATTACAAAGAGCCACTGTTCTGGATCCATTTGAATATGGATTATCCATTTAACTTGAAAGGTATTCTGTATTTCCCGAGAATCAATACAGAGTATGAATCTGTAGAAGGAACGATCAAGTTGTATAACAATCAGGTATTTATCGCTGATAATATTAAAGAAGTAATTCCAGAATTCCTGATGGTATTAAAAGGAGTTATCGACTGTCCGGATCTGCCGCTTAACGTATCCAGAAGCGCCCTGCAGAATGATGGATTTGTAAATAAGATTTCTGAGTACATTTCCAAGAAAGTTGCAGATAAACTTGCCGGAATGTGTAAGACAAAGAGAGACGAGTATGAGAAATACTGGGACAGCATCAGCCCATTTATCAAATTCGGCTGCTTAAAAGATGAGAAGTTCTGTGACAAGATGAAAGATGCAATCCTGTTCAAGAACCTGGATCACAAATATCTGACGCTGAAAGACTGTATCGAAGAAAATGGCGGAGAAGTCGTAGAGCCGAACGATAAGAAAGAAGAAAATGGTGACGATAACAAAGTCGAAGAGATCAAGACAACCATCTACTATGTAACGGATGAGATCCAGCAGAGTCAGTACATCAACATGTTTAAGAATCAGGGACAGGATGCCGTAATTCTCGGACATAACATTGATTCTCCGTTCATCACACAGTTGGAGCAGAGAAATCCTACGATTCGCTTCCAGAGAATTGATGCAGATGTAACAGATACTGCAAAAGAAGAAGTTGCTGAAGAAGATCAGGAAACATTTAAGAAAACTTCTGACAGCCTGATCGAGATCTTCCGCAAGGAACTTGGAAACGATAAACTGGATGTGAAGATTGCCAAATTAAAAGACGAGAATGTAGCTTCCATGATCACTTTATCTGAGCAGAGCCGTCGTATGCAGGAAATGATGAAGATGTACGGTATGAATGACATGGGCATGGATCTTGGCGGAGAGAGCACTTTAATCCTGAATGCAAATCATCCACTTGTACAGTATGTTGTAGACCATGCAGACAGCGAGAATACAAGTGTGATCTGCAAACAGCTTTATGACTTGGCAATGCTTGCACACAAACCGCTGAATCCAGAAGAAATGACAGCATTTGTCAAGAGAAGCAATGAGATTATGATGTTGCTGACAAAATAATGAATGGTCAGATTTTGAAAGAAAAGTCAATAAAGATAAATAAAAGAAAGTAAAATTAAAGTACCGGGAAAGCAGGAATGTAAGGTGATGTTCTGTTTTCCCGGTACTTTGATGTTGTGATAATTTTTTATTATAATAGTCTGCACAATTCTGTCCTATATTCGCATATTGAGAAGTTTACACCGAAACTGACGTATCGAGATCACTTTCCAGCAAAAAAGAGCGGACATACTGATCCCATGCGTGTTCCAGAGACTTGTCCAGAGTGAAAGTGCGAAGTGAAGTCCCTGTAATGCAGTGAAGATTGGTACCGTCATAATGGAAATTCAGATACAGCCCCTGGATATCCCCGGCAGTGAATCCGGTAAGCTGCTCTTTTTTTAAAAAGGTATCAAAATGGGATGGAGCCAGAGAAAGGACAATCTTGAAATTTAAAGGGGTACGCTGACCGCGGATAATGCGGAAACAATGTTCGCGTACATCTTTCCAACGGGCATGTGCCTCAGTCGGTTGTTCATCAAAAAAGTCTTTCTGTAAAAATCCATCTATTGTAAATCTGTTAAATGTTGTAATATCCGCTTCGATAAAGGAAAATTTGTCGAATGTCTCTTTGAGAAGCAGGTGTGACATAGAGGCTTTCGCCTTGAGAGATAAAGTAATCATAGAAATCTCCTTTCTGAACTTTTATTATAACAAGAAAATGGGAATAATTCATCAAAAAGCATAAGAAATGCTCTCTTTTTTTTTGAATACAAATGTGGTATAATACATGTTTAGATTAGAAATGGTATGCAAAAAATGAACGGGGTATGGGAATATGATCAGACTGAATAAATACCTCAGTGCAGCAGGAATCTGCTCAAGAAGAGAGGCAGACCGGCTCATTGAAAGCGGGCGCGTTACTGTAGACGGAAAACGTGCAGTACCAGGCATGCATGTGTCCGAAAATCAGATTGTAAAAGTCGGTAAGAAGACGGTTCATACGGGCAATGAAAGAATCGTACTTGCAGTGAACAAACCGGTTGGAATTATCTGCACAGAGGACAGACGGACGAAGAATAATATTATCCGTTTTCTGGATTATCCACAACGGATTACTTACGCAGGAAGACTGGACAAAGATTCGGAAGGTCTTCTTATTATGACGAATGACGGAGACCTCATCAACCGTATGATGCGTGCAAGATATGCACATGAGAAAGAATACAAAGTAACAGTGGACAGACCGCTTACAGATGCTTTTATCCGGGAAATGTCGGAAGGCGTGCACATTACAGACAAAGAGAAGAAGCTGGATGCAGTAACAAGACCTTGTAAAGTAACAAAGATTGGGAAATATACATTTTCCATTGTTCTCACACAGGGGCTGAACAGACAGATCCGCAGGATGTGCAGTGCACTTGGATATGAAGTGAAGAAGCTGGTACGTACCAGAATCATGAATATAGAACTGAAAGATCTAAAGACAGGAGCTACTCGAAAATTAACAGATCAGGAGTTAAAAGAACTATATGAGCAGACAGAAACAGGAACGAATGCAGGAGCTGGTAACGATTCTGAACCGCGCAGCTAAAGCTTATTATCAGGATGCGCAGGAGATTATGAGCAATCTGGAATACGACAGGTTGTATGATGAGCTGACAAAGCTGGAAGCGGAATTGGGGATTACTTTATCCGACAGCCCGACCGTGAATGTCGGTTATGAAGTATTGAGTGAACTGCCAAAAGAGCGGCATGAAAGTCCGATGCTTTCGCTTGATAAGACAAAAGAAGTTGAAGATCTGAAACGTTTTGTCGGTGACCAGAAAGCAATGATGTCCTGGAAGATGGACGGGCTGACGATCGTTCTGACATACAGAGACGGTACGCTTTTTAAAGCCGTAACAAGAGGCAATGGGGAAGTCGGAGAAGTTATCACGAACAATGCCCGCGTATTCAAAAATATTCCGCTTAAGATCAGCTATCAGGGCGAACTGATCCTCCGTGGAGAAGCAATTATAGGATATAAGGATTTTGAAAAAATAAATGAAGAGATCGCAGATATCGATGCACGTTACAAAAATCCACGTAATTTGTGCAGTGGTTCTGTAAGACAGTTGAATAACGAGATTACAGCGAAGAGAAACGTCCGGTTTTATGCATTTACATTAGTACAGGCAGATGGTGTGGATTTCCATAATTCCAGAGAGAAACAGATGGATTGGCTGAGAGAACAGGGCTTTGAAGTTGTGGAACACGTCATGGTGACAAGAGATCAAGTAGAAGATGCTGTGGCAGAATTTTCCCGGAAAATCGTGGACAATGATTTCCCATCGGATGGACTGGTACTTGTTTATGACGATATTGCATACGGAAGATCGCTGGGAAGAACAGCGAAGTTCCCACGCGATTCCTATGCATTTAAATGGGCAGATGAGCAGGTGCGCACGAAGCTTCTGGAGATTGAGTGGAGTCCGTCGAGAACAGGACTTATCAATCCGGTGGCAATCTTTGAACCGGTAGAACTGGAGGGCACAACAGTCAGCCGTGCCAGTGTGCACAATATCAGTATTATGGAAGAGCTGGAACTGGGGATTGGCGATGAGATTGAAGTTTACAAAGCGAATATGATCATTCCACAGATCGCAGAGAATCTGACGAGAAGTGGCGTGCGTGATATTCCGGAAGTCTGTCCGGTCTGTGGCGGTAAGACAGAGATCCGCCAGGTGAGCAATGCAAAAGCACTTTATTGTACGAATCCGGAGTGTCAGGCAAAGCATATTAAATCGTTCTCTTTATTTGTAAGCAGGGATGCGTTGAATATTGAGGGATTATCAGAATCCACGCTGGAGAAATTCATAGACAGAGGATATGTAAAGGAATTTGCGGATTTGTTTCATCTGGATCGTTACGAAGAAGAAATCAAAGAAATGGAAGGTTTCGGCGAGA
Source organism: Dorea sp. AF24-7LB (assembly GCF_003478575.1). Classification (NCBI taxonomy): domain Bacteria; kingdom Bacillati; phylum Bacillota; class Clostridia; order Lachnospirales; family Lachnospiraceae; genus Dorea; species Dorea sp. AF24-7LB. Next base: position 46,843 of record NZ_QUFR01000002.1, on the reverse strand, counting down.
AATCTTTTAATAATCTTAAGGCAAGTGTGGAAAAAGCGAGAGAGACAACACTTCCGCAGGTGTTATATGGTCTTGGAATTGCCAATGTAGGACTGTCCAATGCGAAAGTTATCTGCAAAGAATTTAAAAATGATTTGGATGCCATGCTGCATGCAGATGCGGAACAGTTAAGTGAGATTTCAGGTATCGGAGCTGTGATCGCAGGAACATTTACGGCATATTTCCAGAATCCGGCACATGTAGGACAGCTTAAGAATCTGCTTGGAGAACTGAAAATTCACGCAGAAGAAGGAGAAGCAAAAGAGCAGATCTTTGGAGGCGTTAATTTTGTCATTACAGGCAGTGTTACACATTTTGCAAATCGTAAAGAAGTGAAAGAATTAATCGAAAGTCTCGGAGGAAAAGTAACCGGATCGGTGACTTCCAAGACGAATTATCTTATTAATAATGATATTACATCTACATCGTCGAAGAATAAAAAGGCAAATGAACTGGGAATTCCGATCATCTCAGAAGAGATGTTTCTTGAAATGCTGGAAGGCCGGCAGGCAGGGGAATAACCATATACGATAGGTTGAAACAACAGATACAAATATAGATATAGAAAGGAAGAGACAATGCCAGATCAGAATAATAATAATGAATTTGAAGAACAGAAAGAAGAAGTAGAAAAAGTGGAAACTTCCGGTGTGGAATCTACAAAGGAAGATTCCGACGATGATTATGAGAAAATCTGCTTTATCTGCAGACGTCCGGAAAGTGTAGCAGGAAAGATGATCGAACTGCCGAATCATATCTGTGTGTGCAACGACTGCATGCAGAAGAGTTTTGATGCAATGAACAGCGGACAGATCGACTACAGTCAGCTTATGAACATGCCGGGTGTTCAGGTTATGAACATGGCAGATCTGGAAAATATGATTCCGAAACAGCAGAAAGTGAAGAAGAAAAAAGAAGGTGAAGAGCGTACTCCGCTTGTAGATATCAATAATCTTCCGGCACCACATAAGATTAAAGCCAAGCTGGACGAGTATGTAGTCGGACAGGAGTACGCCAAAAAAGCAATGTCTGTAGCAGTTTACAATCATTACAAACGTGTGGCAACCGATACGATGGATGATATCGAGATCGAGAAATCCAACATGTTGATGATCGGACCTACAGGTTCCGGTAAGACATATCTTGTAAAGACACTGGCACGGATTCTGGATGTGCCGCTTGCAATTACAGATGCAACTTCCCTGACGGAAGCAGGATACATAGGTGATGATATTGAGAGTGTCGTTTCAAAACTGCTTGCAGCAGCGGATAATGATGTGGAAAAGGCAGAGCAGGGAATTATTTTCATTGATGAGATCGATAAGATCGCCAAGAAGAAAAATTCCAGCCAGAGAGATGTCAGCGGTGAGTCTGTGCAGCAGGGAATGTTAAAACTGTTAGAGGGCAGTGACGTGGAAGTTCCGGTTGGTGCAAACAGCAAGAATGCTATGGTGCCACTGACTACGATCAATACAAAGAACATTCTCTTTATCTGTGGAGGAGCTTTCCCGGATCTGGAGAATATTATCAAAGAACGTCTGACAAAACAGTCTTCCATCGGTTTCGGAGCAGATCTGAAAGACCGTTTTAATGGGGATAAAGATCTTCTGTCGAAAGTAACAACAGAAGATTTAAGAAGCTTTGGTATGATTCCGGAGTTTTTAGGACGTCTGCCAATCGTATTTACCTTAAAAGGATTAGATAAAGATATGTATATCAAGATCTTAAAAGAGCCAAAGAATGCGATATTGAAACAATATCAGAAGCTTCTTGCTCTCGATGAGGTGGATCTGGAATTTGATGAAGGTGCACTGGAGGCAATTGCGGAAAAAGCAATGAAAAAGGATACCGGTGCCAGAGCACTCCGTGCGATCATCGAAGAATTTATGCTGGATATCATGTATGAGATTCCAAAAGATGACAGTATCGGGCGCGTTGTCATCACCAAAGCATATATTGAAGGTAACGGAGGACCTGTCATTACATTAAGAGGACAGGATGTACCCCGGTTATCATAAAGAAAGCCGAAGTATTTTCGACGAAAAAAACAACAAAAGGATGAGACAAAAGGAGGAAATGAAAAATGGAAACAATCATCCCAGCATGGCTTTGCATCCCATTTGCAGGACTGCTTCTGTGCATTGCGGTTATGCCGCTTGTGAAAGCTACCTGGTGGGAGAAGAACCAGCCATTGGTTGTAGCTATGTGGTCACTGTTATTTGTGATTCCATATGCAGTGAAGTATGGAGTGGGGGATTCTGTAGAGACCGTATTAGAATGTGTACTCAATGATTACCTTACATTTATTATTCTGCTGTTTGGATTATTCTGTGTAGCAGGAAATATTACACTGGAGGGAGATTTCGCAGGATCACCGAGACTTAATGTCGCGGTACTTGCATTCGGAACACTTCTTTCCAGCTGTATCGGTACGACAGGAGCCAGTATGCTGCTTGTAAGACCGGTACTGAAAATGAACGCATGGAGAAGAAACAAACGCCAGCTTATGGTATTCTTTATCTTTATGGTATCGAATATGGGAGGGTGCTTAACACCAATCGGTGATCCACCGCTTCTGATGGGCTTTATGCGAGGCGTACCATTTTTCTGGAGCTTACATTTATTACCGATACTGTTATTTAATATGGTAATTATATTGAGTATATTTTATTTTATGGACAGACGTGCATACCGGAAAGATATTGCAAGAGGTTTGAAACCGGATATCAGTAAACCGGGAACAGACTTTCAGATTTCCGGACTGCACAATGTTATTTTCCTTGTGATGATCGTTGCAGCCGTCATCTTAAGCGGAACACTTCCGAATATGCCGATGTTCCAGGATGCATCCGGAAATGTACGCGGACTTCACATTTTCCGTGAAGTAACATTAACTTATCCGGCAATCATAGAGATTGTCATTATCTTACTGGCAGCTTATCTGTCCTTTAAGACGACAGACGAGTCGATCCGTACGAAGAACCATTTTACATGGGGAGCAATCCAGGAAGTTGCAGTTCTGTTTGTAGGAATCTTCATTACTATGCAGCCTGCACTGATGCTTCTGAAATCTTACGGACCGAACCTTGGAATTACCAAACCGTTCCAGATGTTCTGGGCAACCGGAGCACTGTCAAGCTTCCTGGATAATACACCGACTTATCTGGTATTCCTGACAACAGCGGGTACGCTTGGATTTACAAAAGGTATGGTAACATCCGTAGGTACGATTTCTGTGAAAATGCTGACTGCAATTTCCTGCGGTGCAGTATTTATGGGAGCAAATACTTACATTGGAAATGCACCGAACTTCATGGTGAAGTCCATTTCTGATGAAAACGGTGTGCGTATGCCATCGTTCTTTGGATATATTATATGGTCACTGTTGTTCTTAGTTCCGGTATTCATTATCGACATGCTGGTATTCTTTATATAGGAGGTGCAGATTATGGAAGAGAATCAGAAGAAATGCTATGAGATTGCAGAACGTATCTATGATCTGGACGTAAAAGTATATGAAAGTGTGGGATCTGCACTTGGACGAACCTTTACGGATGACCGACAGACCTGTGTGGAGAATCTGACCAGATTGATGACGCTGCGTCCACAGGGACATCTGCTTCGAAGTGAGCTGGCACTGATCAGCAACATGGCAAGGACGATCAAAGACGAAGAAGTAAAAGCAGAAGTTATGACGGAATATGATGCGATCTTGAAAGCAGTCGCAGAACTTCCGGACGGCTTTGGAAAAGTAGATATCCTGAATAAAAAACGTGCAAAACTGAATACAGCGCGCACGAAGAAAAAGTTTAAGAAGGGCGATCATCTTGTGATCTGTATCGGAAGAACACAGGGAAGCGCCGGAAATGATATTGGTTTCGCATTGGCAGATGCACTACACATTAATTATTATGATGTAGAGATCCTGCAGGAAGTATTAAAACGTCTGGATGTGACAAATGATGCGAAAGTCAGTGGCGATAAGGATCAGGACGGACTGATTGAAGACAAATATCAGAAAAATTTCGGTGAAGCCAAAGGATTGAAACAGAAATTACATGATTTTAACCGCTATCATGGACTGAATAAGGACGATGCAATTTTCTTTAACCAGAGCGATCTTCTCTGCAAGATGGCAAAAGAAGAAGACTTTGTTGTTATGGGACGCTGTGCGGATGTAATTCTTGCAAATAACCATATCCCACATATCAGTATTTTTATTACGGCGCCATTTGAACAGCGCGTAAAGAGATACATGGAGATCAACAATTTAAGTCTGAAACAGGCTGTTCATGAACTTAAGAAGATGGATAAAAAGCACAGGAAATATTTCCAGTTTTACAGTGGTGTAAAATGGGGAGACGCAGAGAATTACGATATCTGCTTTAACAGTGCAAGTTATGGAATTGAGGATTCGGTAGAGATCATTGAGCGTATGTTGAATAAGATTCCGGGTGTATCATGGAATAAGAAAGAGGCATAACGTTTCAGACTATATGATGTCATAAAAATGACAGGTATAGAAAATGAAAACTGTCTCATATACTTAGAAAAAAGTATATGAGGCAGTTTTTTATGAATAAAATGACATGCCGAGAGAAGATCCTGTCCCAGGATTACTGGGATTTTATACTTCCGGGAGACCGGGGAAAAATGGCAGATAATATACCGGAGAATTCATACTGCAGGCAGCAGATGGATTTTGGCTATGAGAGTGTTTCGGTAGATAAAAGCTTGCTATCCCCACTTAACATAGAAGAATACTGGTATAATTCCATTCCGAACTGTTATACACTTCTGGACAGTACAGGAACAAATAATGATGCATTAAACAGTGCAGGAATCCTGCAGGTGCAGAATTATCCAACACTCCGGCTGATGGGAGAGGGAGTTATGATCGGATTTCTGGATACTGGAATCGACTATCGGAATCCGGTGTTTCAAAATATTGATGGAAGCACCAGAATTGCCGGACTCTGGGATCAGACCATTCAGACAGGCAATGCGCCGAAGGCATTTGATTACGGAAGTGAATATAGAGAAGAAATGTTAAATGAAGCATTGCGTTCGGAAGATCCACTGTCGATTGTTCCAACCACTGATACGAATGGACATGGAACTTATCTTGCAAGCATTGCTGCCGGAAATGCCGATGTAAATACACAGTTTCTTGGGGCGGCGCCGGAAGCAATCTTAGGAATTGTAAAATTAAAAGAAGCGAAGAATTATCTCCGGGATTTTTACTTGATCCGGGAGGATGCCGTCTGTTATCAGGAAAATGATATTATGGCGGGGCTTAAATATCTGAATGACCTTGCTGAAAATGAAGGCCTTCCGCTCGTGCTGTGCATTGCGCTTGGAACGAATTTTGGCGGTCATAATGGAACGACACTATTATCGCGGATTCTGGATCAGTATGCACTTCAATTAAACAGGAGTGTTGTGATTGGTGGTGGAAATGAAGCTGCCATGCGCCATCATTTTTCTTATACAATTTCAGAAAAAATGTCACAGCCAGTCACAGCAGAGATTCGAGTTGGGAGTGGGATCAATGGATTTGTCGCAGAACTCTGGACGAAGCTTCCGATGGTTGTTACGATTGTGCTCATTTCCCCGTCCGGTGAGCGGACGAGGCAGGTGGCGTTCCGGCAGGGCTACCGCTATAATTTTGTATTTACCTTTGAACGGACAGAAGTTATGGTGGAATACAGGCTGTTGCTGGAAAATAACGATTCTCAGCTTCTATTTATGCAATTTAAAAATCCGGTTGCAGGAATCTGGAAAATAGAGATCGAATCCGCGACAGATGCAGGAGGTGAAGTGCATTTGTGGCTTCCGGTGCAGGAGTTTTTAGAAGGAGAAGTGTATTTTCTGGAAGCGAATCCGGATGTCACGCTGACAGAGCCGGGAAGCATAGAAAATGCAATGACAGTGGCGTATTATAACAGTGTGGATAATGCGGTTGATATTAATTCGGGAAGAGGTTATACTAGAAGTAATCTCATAAAGCCGGATTTTACAGCTCCGGGGGTGCGTATTACAGGTGCATCAGGGGAAGACCGGTGGGTTACAAGAAGTGGCTCCAGTGCCGGAACTGCAGTGGCAGCAGGTGCGGCGGCGCTGCTTACCGAATGGATACTGGAACAGCCGGGAGCGAAAGGCGTGAATTCCAGCCAGATCCGCAACATTATCATTCTGGGAGCGGAGAATCTTCCGGAGATGGAGCGACCGAACCGGCAGTGGGGATATGGAAAGATGGATGTCTATCATTCATTGGATACTTTACGAAGACTATAGAAAACGAAGGAGAATGATTTATGGCAGATTTTTTTGAAGATTTAGGAAGAAAGATATCCGATGTTGCAAATGATATTGGAAAGAAGACAGAGGACACGATTGAAATACAGAAACTGAAAAGTGATATGCGCACTCTGCGTCGTGCAAACGACAGAGATCTTATGGATATGGGACGTATGGTTTATGACAAATTTGTACAGGGGGAGATTTCCGACCTTGATTATGTTGCAGTATGTGAATCCATTGAAAAACGTGACGAAGAGATGAAGAAGATTGCAGAGGAGATTCAGCACATCAAAGGAGTTTTATAATGGGAAAGTTTGCAGCCGGTGGTATATTTGCCGGACTTCTTGGAATCGATCAGGCGGTGAAGCAGTATATAGAAGAGAATTATGATGAAGAACGGGAAGAGAAGACGAAGATTCCCGGAGTGCTTCTTAGGAAGTTTTACAACAAAGGGCTGATCTTCAGTAGTTTTGAAAAACATTCGGGACTGCCTCTGAAAGTGTCTTTGATCGGAACAGGAGTTATATTTCTGGCAGATGTGAAGGTATTTCTCTGTAAGGGGAGAAAGCTTTGCAAAGCAGGACTTACGCTTGTAACAGCAGGTGCCATCAGCAATACATATGACCGGATCATGAAAGGTGCAGTTGTGGATTATATTGGCTACGACGGAAAGCATAAGTTGCTTAGAAGCCTGACTGCGAATCTTGCCGATTTCTACGTAGTGATCGGGATTATGCTGGCACAGCTTGGACGTGGAAAGCGATAGGACAATTTCATAGATTTTAAAAGAATGTTATAAAGTACCGTTTTTGATTGTTATTTATAGTAGAACAGTAAAAATGGTACTTTATGTTTTAATGTCACGCAATCAGAATGGAATTAGCAGAGCGTATCCTGCTTGGTGTATAAAAAGACCATACTTCATACGAAGTATGGTCTTTCACTGAACACTTATTTTAGATATTTGATCTGTCTACTTGACAGGGTGCATATCATAACTGCCGGAGCAGTTTAAATCTTCATATTATACGTTTATTTCTGGTTTTCATTTACTTCCTGCATTTTCATGGCACGAACTTTTAACGGCAGTCCGAACAGATTGATGAATCCGTCAGCGTCATGGTGATCATACAGATCTCCGGTAGTGAAGCTTGCAAGAGATTCATTGTACAGAGAGTATGGAGAAGTTGTTCCGGCTTTGATGATATTTCCTTTGTAAAGTTTGAACTTCACTTCACCAGTTACATATTCCTGTGTGCTCTCAATAAATGCCTGGATTGCTTCACGCAGTGGTGTAAACCATTTTCCTTCGTATACAACCTGGGATAATTTCTTAGCCATCTGCTCTTTTACTTCGTATGTAGCACGGTCTAAGATCAGCTCTTCTAACTGCTGGTGTGCTTCGTAAAGGATTGTTCCGCCAGGAGTCTCATATACACCACGGGATTTCATACCAACGACACGGTTTTCAACGATATCAATGATTCCGATACCATGTTTTCCGCCGAGTTCATTCAGTTTGCGGATGATGTCAGAAACTTTCATAGCCTCTCCGTTGATTGTCTTCGGAACACCTTTTTCAAATGTCATTGTAACATATTCGCCTTTGTCTGGAGCTTTCTCAGGTGTAACACCTAATACAAGCATGTCGTCATAGTTTGGCTCGCATGCAGGATCTTCCAGTTCCAGTCCTTCGTGGCTGATGTGCCATAAGTTACGGTCACGACTGTAGCTGTGGCTGGCGTCGAATGGAAGGTCGATTCCGTGTGCTTTACAATAAGCAAGCTCGTCTTCCCGGGACTGCATTGTCCAGAGGTCTGTCATTCTCCATGGAGCGATGATCTTGATGTCCGGAGCCAGAGCACGGATACTTAACTCAAAACGGATCTGGTCATTTCCTTTACCGGTAGCACCGTGGCAGATAGCAACAGCCCCTTCTTTACGTGCAATCTCAACCAGCTTTTTAGAAATTGCCGGACGAGCCATAGCAGTACCAATCAGATATTTGTCTTCGTAAACAGCATTTGCCTGAACACAAGGAACGATATAGTTGTCAGCAAAGTCATCTACGATATCTTCGATATATAATTTGGAAGCACCTGACATTTTAGCTCTCTCTTCCAGTCCGTCCAGCTCTTCTCCCTGTCCACAGTCTACGCAGCAACAGATAACTTCATAACCGAAAGTCTCTTTTAACCATGGAATAACTGCTGTTGTGTCAAGTCCACCTGAATAGGCAAGTACTACTTTTTCTTTCATATGTATATCCTCCTGAAATGTATTTTTATAAAATGCTTAATTATTTGCGATTGCAAAGTTAACTATACACTATATGTTATAAATATGCAAGGAAAAAATAGAAAATACTTGCATATTATACACATTAGCTGTATAATTATTCACGTACTAATGAAAAAGGGACAGGGGGATTTCAGTTTGGGACGGGGATTTTCTAAAAAAGCCCCGTCCCAAACTGGACAACTCCCGAAAATGGGTTTACTATAAAAAACACGAATGTTCAACTAGTAAGTATAAAAATACATCAGGAGGATGACGTATATGATTAAGGTGGGAATTATCGGAGCAACCGGATATGCCGGAGGCGAACTTGTGAGAATTTTATCTGCACATAAGGATGCGCAGATTGTATGGTATGGCTCCAGAAGTTATATAGATCAGAAATATGCAGATGTGTATCGCAACATGTTTGAGATCGTAGACGCAAAATGTCTGGATGATAATATGGAAGAACTTGCAAAGCAGGCAGATGTAATCTTTACGGCAACGCCGCAGGGTTTCTGTGCTTCGATGATGTCAGAGGAGATCTTGGCCCAGACAAAGATCATTGACTTGAGTGCAGATTACCGGATCAAGGATGTAGCTACTTATGAAAAATGGTATGGAATCGCACATAAGAGTCCACAGTTTATTAAGGAAGCAGTATACGGACTGTGTGAGATCAACCGTGAAGATGTAAAGGGCGCAAGACTGGTAGCGAATCCGGGATGTTATACAACATGTTCGATCCTGACAGCGTATCCGCTGGCAAAAGAAGGAATCATTGATATGAATACTTTGATCGTAGACGCCAAATCCGGTACGTCCGGAGCAGGAAGAGGGGCGAAGGTTCCGAATCTCTTCTGTGAAGTCAATGAGAACATGAAAGCATACGGTGTGGCAAGCCACAGACATACACCGGAGATTGAAGAGCAGTTAGGCTATGCATCCGGAGAAGAAGTGCTGATCAATTTTACACCGCATCTTGTGCCGATGAACCGCGGAATCCTTGCCACAGAGTATGCAACACTGAAAAAAGAAGTGACATATGAAGAGGTTAAAGCAATTTATGATAAATATTATAAAGATGAGAAATTTGTCCGTGTGCTTCCAAAAGATGTGTGCCCGGAGACAAAATGGGTAGAAGGAAGCAATTACGTTGATATCAACTTTAAGATCGATTCGAGAACAAACCGTATCATTATGATGGGCGCGATCGACAATCTGGTAAAAGGTGCAGCCGGACAGGCAGTACAGAACATGAATCTGATGTTCGGACTTCCGGAGACGGAGGGATTAGAACTGGTTCCAATGTTCCCATAAGGACAGGTGCAAACGAATTGTTTTGCCGGTTTGTCCCCAACGGAAAATACAGACAGAGGAGTAGAGAATATAGATGAATATAAGAGTAATGAAAATAGAAGATTTTGACCAGGTGCACGCACTCTGGATGAGCATTAAGGGCTTTGGTATCCGCAGTGTGGATGATTCCAGAGAAGGTGTGGAACGGTTTTTGAAGAGAAATCCAACCACAAGTGTAGTTGCAGAAGAGGATGGGAAAATCGTTGGAGCAATTCTCTGTGGGCACGATGGGAGACGAGGCTGTCTGTACCATGTATGTGTAGATGTGAACCACAGAATGAAGGGCATCGGAAAAGCCATGGTTGTATTTACGATGGAGGCACTGAAAAAAGAAGGAATCAACAAAGTATCCCTGATCGCATTTACACAGAACGATATCGGTAATGCATTCTGGAAAGAAATCGGTTGGACAAAAAGAGAAGATTTGAATTATTATGATTTTACACTGAATGAGGCAAATATTACAGCCTTCATACAGTAAGCAGTTTCATACAGATATGGCGAATAATAATCTGTGGGAATTATAGATGGAAGAACCGGCAGACGAGAACAAAAAAGAAAGGTGGAAGAAAGATGAAACAGGTAAAAGGCGGCGTAACCGCAGCAAAAGGATTTGAAGCAGCAAGTACAGCAGCAGGAATTAAATATAAAGACAGAACAGATATGGCATTGGTATACAGCCAGGTGCCATGCGTGGCAGCAGGAACTTTTACAACCAATGTTGTAAAGGCAGCTCCGGTAAAATGGGATCAGCAGGTTGTAAAGAGCGGTGCAAAAGCACAGGCAGTTATCGTAAACTCAGGAATTGCCAATGCATGTACCGGTGCAGAAGGATTTGGATACTGCAAAGACACTGCAGATGCAGCGGCAGCAGCACTTGGTGTGGCAGCAGACGGTGTTATGATCGGATCTACAGGTGTAATTGGAAAACAGATCCCGATCGATAAGCTGACAGCAGGAATTAAAGTACTGGCTGAGAAGAAAAATGACTCTCAGGAAAATGGTACAGAAGCAGCCAAAGCGATTATGACAACCGATACTTATGAGAAAGAACTTGCAGTCGAGATTGAAGTTGGTGGCAAGACAGTTACAATCGGTGGTATGGCAAAAGGTTCCGGAATGATCCACCCGAATATGTGCACAATGCTTGCATTTATTACTACAGATGCAGTCATTACAAAAGACGCGTTGCAGAAAGCATTAAGCGAAGATGTCGGAGATACTTATAACATGATTTCTGTAGACGGAGATACATCTACCAATGATTCCGTTGTCCTTCTCGCAAATGGACTGGCTGAAAATCCGGAGATCACATACGGAACAGAAGATTATAAAAATTTCGCAGAAGCCTTACATACGATCAACGAATATCTGGCTAAAAAGATTGCAGGAGACGGCGAAGGCGCAACAGCATTATTTGAAGTAAAAGCAGTTGGCTGCGAGAGCGTAGAGCAGGCAAAGACACTTGCCAAATCCATCGTTTGCTCCAATCTTACAAAGACTGCAATCGCAGGACATGATGCGAACTGGGGAAGAATCCTCTGCGCAATGGGATATTCCGGAGCACAGTTTGATCCGGAGAAAGTAGATTTATTCTTCGAAAGTGCAGCAGGAAAGATCCAGATCATTGAAAATGGTACTGCCGTAGATTACAGCGAAGCAGAAGCTACTAAGATCCTGTCTGAGAAAGAAGTAACAGCAATCGCTGATGTGAAGATGGGTGAGAAAACAGCAACCGCATGGGGATGTGACCTAACACACGGATACATTGAGATCAATGCAGATTACCGTAGTTAATACGACAATAATTATGAAATTTAAAGCGAGACAGATGATTCGATAAAAAGCAAAAATTACAGCCAGGGAAGGAGACACAGATGGAAAAATCAATGCAGAAATATCTGGATAAAGCAGAGGTACTGATAGAGGCACTTCCATATATCCAGCGTTTTAATCGTAAGATAATTGTTGTAAAATATGGCGGAAGCGCCATGGTAGATGAGGAACTGAAGGCAAGAGTCATTCAGGATGTTACACTTTTGAAATTGGTTGGTTTCAAACCGATCATCGTACACGGCGGTGGAAAAGAGATCAGCAAATGGGTTGGAAAAGTTGGCATGGAACCTCATTTTATCAACGGACTTCGTGTGACAGATGCCGATACAATGGAACTGGCTGAGATGGTGCTTGGAAAGGTAAATAAAAGTCTCGTCCAGCTTGTAGAAAGTCTTGGCGTCAGAGCAATCGGTATCAGTGGAAAAGACGGCGGGCTACTGAAAGTAGACAAGAAATACGCAGACGGAGAAGATATCGGATTTGTCGGTGATGTAAAAGAAGTCAATGCAGATATTATTTTCGATCTGTTGGAGAAAGATTTTCTTCCGATCATTGCACCAATTGGTCTGGATGATGATTTTAATACTTACAATATTAATGCGGATGACGCGGCATGCGCGATCGCAAAAGCAATCAATGCAGAGAAACTTGCGTTCTTGACAGATATCGAGGGTGTTTACAAAGATCCAAAAGATCCATCAACTCTGATTTCTGAACTGAATGTATCAGAAGGAAAGAAACTGATGGAGGATGGATTTATCGGAGGCGGAATGTTACCGAAGCTTCATAATTGTATTGACGCCATTGAAAATGGTGTATCCAGAGTGCATATTCTGGACGGAAGGATTCCGCACTGTCTGCTTCTGGAGATCTTTACAAATAAAGGTATCGGAACTGCGATCAAGAATGATATTGACGAGAGATATTATCACGGAGAATAAGCGATGAATGAATATATGAAAGAAACAAACGAGGCGTTACTGCACACCTACAATCAGTTTCCTGTTGTTTTAGAACACGGCGAAGGCGTGTATCTGTATGACATAGAAGGAAAGAAATATCTGGATTTTGCAGCCGGCTATGCGGTTTCTTCTCTTGGCTATGCAAATGAAGAGCTGAATACGGCATTGAAAGTCCAGATCGACAAGCTGTGTCACACGTCCAACTTGTATTATAATACCGTGTGTGGAAAAGCGGCAGAAGCATTGAAACGGATTACGAAGATGGATCGTATTTTCTTTACGAACAGCGGTGGGGAATCTGTGGAAGGTGCACTGAAAGCAGCGAGAAAATATGCATATAAAAAAGGAACCGGACGTTATGAATTTATTGCCATGAAAGAGTCTTTCCATGGAAGAAGTTTCGGAGCAGTATCTGTAACCGGACATGACGCATACAGAAAACCGTTTGGCCCGCTTGTACCGGGGGTGTCTTTTGCAGAATACAACAATCTGGACAGTGTGAAAGCACTGGTGACAGACAAGACTTGCGCGATTATCTTAGAACCGCTGCAGGGCGAGGGCGGTATCAATCTTGCAACAGAGGAATTTATGAAAGGAATCCGCGAGCTTTGCGATAAAGAAGGAATCCTTATGATCTGTGACGAAGTACAGTGTGGTATGGGCAGAACCGGAGAAATGTTCTGCTGGCAGGGATACGGCATCAAACCGGATATTATGACAATGGCAAAAGCGATCGGAAGTGGTATCCCAGTTGGTGCATTTGCCATGACAGAGGAAGTTGCAGAGTATTCACTGGAGCCGGGAGATCACGGAACCACTTATGGAGGTAATCCACTGGCATGCACAGCAGTGAGCAAGACGGTTGAAATCTTTGAAAAAGAAAATCTGACCGCACATGTAAAAGAAATGGGCACATATCTGACAGAAAAGTTAGAAGCGTTAAAGGAGAAATGTGACTGCATAAAAGCGGTGAAAGGAACCGGACTTATGCAGGGAATCCAGATTACAAAACCGCTTGGTGAAGTGACAAATGCAGCATTGAAAGAAGGACTGCTTGTGATCGGTGCAGGCGCAGATGTCCTGCGTTTCGTTCCACCGCTTATCATTGAAAAAGAGCATGTGGATGAGATGATTGCAGTTCTTGAGAAGATTCTGTAAATCAGATCTGGAAAAATCAAGCCAGAAATATAAAAAAAGGTATAAAAGGCCAGTTGTTGGACATAGTATCTGCATAAGCAGGAGGTATGGATAATGACTGGTTTTTTGATTGCTGTTTTATCGGGAACATTGATGAGTGTGCAAGGCGTTTTTAATACACAGGTGACGAAAACCGTGGGAATGTGGGTGAGTAACGGATGGGTGCAGTTCAGTGCATTTATCATCTGTCTCATTGCATGGCTGGTAACGGGAAGAAATCCGGTAGGTGCACTTATGAAAGTCGAACCGAAATATTTGCTCCTCGGAGGCGTGATCGGTGCCGGGATCACATGGACGGTGATTAAGAGTATGGCACAGCTCGGTCCGGCGAAGGCAGCGCTTCTTATTGTAATCGCACAGCTGATCGTAGCTTATGTGATCGAGCTTATGGGACTGTTCGGAGTGGAGAAAGAACCATTTGTGTGGCGCAAAGCCATCGGCATGGGAATTGCACTTATAGGAGTTGCAATTTTTCAGTGGAAATAGTAATATAAGTATATCTAGGCATATGAGGGGATTCACAGTTCCGACCATTGTGGAGGCAAAATATGCATAGGAAGATTTTTAAAAATAACAGAAGATTTTTACTTGTGTGGTTCATAATATTTACCTGCCTGACTGGCTGTTCCGGTATTGGCAGACAGCAGGACACAGGAAATGAAAGTGCGCTGGAAGAAATAGAATTGTCAGAAGATGCTAAGAATGAAACTGCCGGACAGAGGGAGCAGTCAGGGGCAGATGACGAGGATGAGAAAGTATCTTCGGGTGAGATCTGCGTATATGTATGCGGTCAGGTAAAGCATCCCGGCGTGTACCGGCTGGATGCAGACAGCAGGATCTGCGATGCGATCCGGCTCGCAGGAGGTCTGACAGGAAAGGCGGCATCCGTTTCTGTGAACCAGGCAGAGAAGATGCAGGATGGACAGCAGATTTATATTCCGTCAAAGAAGGAAGCAACTAATAATAACGGTGCTTCAGAAAAAACGGAAGGAGTAGCAGAGGGTGGCAGCAGTTCCGGCAGTACAGACGCACAGGGAACTTCCGGTAAAGTCAATATTAACACGGCGGGAAAAGAAGAGCTGATGACTTTGACCGGGATCGGCGAGGCGAGAGCGCAGGCAATCATAAAGTACCGGGAGATAAAAGGAAGATTTGGATCAAAAGAACAGTTGAAGGAAGTCGAAGGGATCAAAGACGGAATTTATGGAAAGTTGGAAGACCAGATCGAGATATAGCAATAAAAAGAGACAGAAATAAGCGGAAGCTGACAGTAACAGGAGAGAGCAGGAATGGAAGATAAGAGAGTTCTGGTTGTAGATGATGAAAAATTAATAGTAAAAGGGATTCGTTTCAGTCTGGAACAGGAGGGCATGAAAGTAGACTGTGCTTACGATGGTGAGGAAGCACTGAAACTTGCAAAAGAGAATATATATGATATCCTGCTTCTGGATGTGATGCTTCCGAAGTATGACGGATTTGAAGTATGCAGACAGATTCGTGAATATTCGGATGTTCCGATCATTATGCTGACGGCAAAGGGAGACGATATGGATAAGATCCTCGGACTGGAATACGGTGCCGATGATTACATAACCAAGCCATTTAATATTCTGGAAGTGAAAGCAAGGATCAAAGCTATTTTAAGACGTACAGGAAGGAAGAAGACGGAGCGCGAAGATGATAAGATCATTGTAAAAGGTGAGATGAAGATCGACTGTGAGAGCAGGAGAGTTGTGATCGGAGAGCAGGAGACGAATCTGACAGCAAAGGAATTTGACCTACTGGAGCTTCTTGCTATGAATCCGAACAAAGTATACAGCAGAGAGAATCTGTTAAATATTGTATGGGGATATGAATATCCGGGAGATGCAAGAACGGTAGACGTACATATCCGGAGACTGCGTGAGAAGATCGAGACGAATCCGAGTGATCCGAAATATGTATATACAAAATGGGGAGTGGGATATTATTTTAAAGGTTAGATTTGGAAGATACGTAAAAACAGAAACATGGAAGAGTCTCCGCTTCCTGATTATCAGTCTGCTGGTATTATTTGCAATCATACCGGCAGTGATCATGGAGGCGGTGGTTCTGACCAGTTATGAGAAGAGAGCGGTCGAGGTGCGGACTGCCGAGATACAGAATCAATGCACCATTCTTTGTAACCAGCTCAGTCAGGGCGGTTATCCAAAAGTAGTCACAACGGAAGCTATGAACGCAGAGATTACACAATTATCCAATATTTACAATGGAAGAGTGCTGCTTATCGATCAGGCATATTATATTCTGAAAGACACGTATGATATGGACGAGGGCAAAAGGATCGTATCCGGTGATGTTACCGGATGTATGAGCGGAAAAGGAACGACTTATTACGATTCAAAAAATCGTTATATAGAGGTAACTTCGCCGATCATGGATGCAGCGAAAGAGAAAGTCATTGGTGTAATGCTTGTAAGTGTGTCCACGGATTCCATTGCGGAAAGTAAGGGTGTGCTTGGCGGCAAAGCAAATGTTGTTGCAGTTGTTGCAGTGATCATTGTGCTTGTGCTTGCAATCGGTCTTGGATTCTTAATGGTGCGTCCGTTCCAGAGGATCACAAGGCGGATTGAGGCGGTTACGGAAGGATACCATGCTGATTATCTGCATGAAAATGCATATACAGAAACGAAGATTTTATCAGAAGCATTTAACAAGATGCTGGGACGTCTGAAAGCGCAGGATGATTCCAGGCAGGAATTTGTATCAAATGTGTCACATGAATTAAAGACCCCGCTGACATCTATGAAAGTGCTGGCAGATTCTCTGTTGATTCAGGAGAATGTACCGACAGAACTGTACCGGGAATTCATGGGTGATCTGTCAGAAGAGATTGAGAGAGAGAATAAGATCATCAATGACCTGCTGTCGCTTGTGAAGATGGACAAGACAGCAAGCAATATGAATATCCAGTCTGTCAGCATGAATGAACTTGTGGAGAAGATATTGAAACGTCTGCGCCCGATTGCTACAAAACAGAATGTGGAGGTTGTGTACCAGAGTTTCCGCCCGGTTACGGCAGAAATTGATGAAGTTAAATTGTCGCTTGCGATTACGAATCTGGTGGAAAATGCGATCAAATATAACAGGGAAGGCGGAT
This sequence comes from Dorea sp. AF24-7LB, assembly GCF_003478575.1. Classification (NCBI taxonomy): domain Bacteria; kingdom Bacillati; phylum Bacillota; class Clostridia; order Lachnospirales; family Lachnospiraceae; genus Dorea; species Dorea sp. AF24-7LB. The sequence goes on along the minus strand of NZ_QUFR01000002.1, from coordinate 29,728 downwards.
GGGTTCACGTGACACTGAATGCGGATCACAAGTTCTGCAACATCGAAGTGGCGGACTCCGGCATCGGTATCGCACAGGAAGAGACAGAACATATTTTTGAAAGATTTTACCGAGTGGACAAATCCCATTCCAGAGAGATCGGAGGAACCGGACTTGGGCTTTCCATTGCAAGGAATGCGGTTGTTATGCATCGTGGAGCGATTAAAGTCTTCAGCCAGCCGGGCGAAGGAACCACCTTTACGATTCGTATTCCGCTTGTATATGTTGCACCGGAGCGGGGATAACTGTGTGTAAAAAGAAGGGATGAAATTATGAAAATAAAAATACGCCGGATTTTATATGTGTGCCTTGCACTTTTAATGTTGATTAACGGAGTTACCGGATGCGGACGTCACAGAGAACCAAAAGAGGGCGAGACGGCACTTTATTATATCAATGCGGAAGGAACAGATCTGGTAAAAGAAGCATATAAGATTACGGGCGATTCCAGGAACTCCCGGATACGGTATGCTCTGAAATCATTAAAAAAAGAACCGGATACGATTGAGTATAAGAGCGCTTTCCAGAACCATACAGCGGTAAAAAGCTGGAGTGTGACAGCTGGGAAGATGGATCTGCATCTGAATGATGCATTTGGGAAAATGAATACAACTTCCAGATTACTGCTGGAGGCAGCGGTTGTACAGACACTGACACAGATTGACGGTGTGGGATATGTGCGTTTTTATCAGGAAAACAAACCGGTAAAGGACGAACATGGCAAGCCGGAAGGATATTTATGTGCGGCAGATTTTGTACAGAATACCGGTTCGTCTCTTCACTCTTATCAAAGTGCGGATCTGCTTTTATACTATGCCAATGCCAAAGGAGACAAACTGAAAGAAGAGTCTGTGAAAGTACGGTATGACAGCAACACAGCTTTGGAGAAAGTGATCGTGGAACAATTGGTGAAAGGTCCGGAGGATGCTTCGGAGTATCCGGTAATCTCACAGGATACGGAAATCTTAAGTGTGTCCACGAAGGATGGTATCTGTTATGTAAATCTTGATGAAGAATGTCAGAATACAAAATATAAGATCGATCCAAGGCTCAGCATTTATGCAATTGTCAATTCCATTACAGCAAATGGAGCGGCAGGAAAAGTACAGATCCTGATCGGAGGAAAGGCAAATGTACAATATCAGGGAAGCATAAACTTAAATAAACCATTTTCGGCAGATCCGGCGATCGTGGAGGAAGAACAGTGAGAAACAGACCATTATGTTCCGTGTGTCTGCTGTGGATAGTTCTGATCGCGGGAATCGTATGGTTTGGAGGAGAGAAGGCAGAAGACTTTTTCTCTCCTTCGGATCTGGAAACCTGTGTAGAGGACAGAGAAGAAGTTTTGGTATCCGGAACCGTCTGGAAAAAAGAATTTACAGAAAACCGGCAGACTTATTATCTTACAAATGTATCGATACATATTCATGGGCGTTCGCTCAGAGAATCCAAAATTATTTTATACAGAAAAACAAACAGTAAAAAACAAACAGAAAATGAGATCTTCTGTGGAAATAAAGTGAAGGTGACAGGAAAACTGCGCTATTTTGACAGGGCGAGAAATCCGGGAAATTTCGATCAGAGAGCCTATTACAGGAGACAGAAGATCCATGCATCCGTATGGATAGACAAAGTTCTGAAGAACCGGGGCAAGCAGGAACAGTGGCGGGAACGGATCTGGCGCTTGCGGGAACACTGGAAAGAAATGCTGATCCGCCAGCTTGGCAAAGAAAAAGGTGGTGTGCTGACGGCAATGCTTCTCGGTGACAGAAGTGCCATGGATCCGGAAATCAAAGAGCTGTATCAGGTCAATGGGATCGCCCATATCCTTGCAATCTCAGGATTGCATCTGTCATTTCTCGGAACAGGATTCTATCAGTTCCTGCGAAAAAAGAGCGGTTCCTATCCACTTGGTTGCGCAGGCGGGATTCTGGCACTTTCACTGTACGTGCTTCTCGTAGGCAAAAGCGTGTCGGTCATGCGTGCATTTATCATGTTTTTATTCCGCGTGGGAGCCGATGCGGCAGGAAGAAAATACGACAGCCCGACAGCACTTGCGGTGGCAGCAGCATGTGTGCTTATCGGACAGCCGCTTTATCTTAAGGACGCAGGTTTCTGGATGTCTTTTGGAGCGGTGCTGGCAATGCTTCTTATCCTTCCTGTTTTTGTGGAATTGCCATTTCAGAATGTATGGGCGGGACTTAGTACGCAGATACTTCTGCTCCCGATTCTTCTGATGGCTTATTTTGAAATATCTCTGTTAAGTCTTGCGTTAAATCTGCTTGTTATTCCACTTTTGACGATTTTGTTGATGATGGCAGTATTGGCTAGTTTTCTGTGGCTTGTTTTCTGGCAGGAATCAGTGCTGTTGCTAAAAGGCTGCGGATGGATTCTGGCAATCTACGAAAAAAGCTGTGATCTTGCGCTTATGTTTCCAGGGGCAAGAGTAACAACCGGGAAGCCTGATCTGTGGCAGTGTATGTTGTATTATCTGATTGTAGGGGGTGTGTTACTGTGGATAAAAAAAAGAAAGAAAACAGATGATATGAAAGAAGATAAAATAGGGAAAACTGTGGTAAAAGGCTGTAGGAAAAATCCTGACAGACAGAAAAAATTGAGGGGAAATGTAATAAGAGTTGGCAGAAAAAAGGCAGGCAGGGCAGAGAGAAAAAGTGACAGGAAAAGCAGGTGGGCAGCAGTATTGGGAACCGGTATCGTAACCGCGACAGCAGTTCTTACAATTCCCCAGAATTTATTTTCCGGAGTACAGGTGACCATGCTGGATGTAGGGCAGGGAGATTGCATTTTTATACGGACACCGGACAGGAGAGCATATCTGATTGATGGTGGCAGTAGTGATGTGAAAAATGCTGGAAAATACAGAATTGAACCTTATTTAAAATCACAGGGAATCCATAAGCTGGATGCTGTTTTTGTGACACATGGAGATGAAGATCATATTGGAGCGATTGAAGAAATGTTAAAACGCAGAAAAATGGGTGTCAGGATTGTGAGACTTATTTTCCCGCCGCAGTCTGTGTGGGATGAGAAGCTTTTCCGCCTGGCAGAAACCGGGCAGGGATGCGGTGCAAAGATCTGTATTATAGAGAAAGAAAAACAACTACTGGAAAAAAGTGGAAAAGAGATCTTCCGGATCGTTTGTCTTGGGCCAGACACCGGTCAGAAAATGGAGCCTGGCAATGAAGCGTCCATGGTACTGGCGATGGAATATCAGAAGAGACGTTTTCTCTTTACGGGAGATGTGGAAGGCGCCGGAGAAGAAACGCTGACACAAGAATTAAAGGAGCACTATCAGAATGTACAGTGGGATTTTCTGAAAGCGGCGCATCACGGCTCGAAAAATTCAACGAAAGAGACGTTTCTTGAATCGGTATATCCGAAATATACGCTTGTTTCTTCCGGAAGAAATAACCGCTATGGACATCCGCACAAAGAGACGCTTAAGAGACTTGAAAAATATGGGAGCCGGCTGTACGGCACAGCCAGCAGCGGAGCGGTGACAATCCGTGTGAATGGAAGAAAAGCGTGGTTGACGCAGACACTTGGAGCTTGTTATTATTAAACATAACGATGTATAATCAAAAGATTAGAGGAAAACTGACATAAAAGACAGAAAGAAGGAAGATACAATGAATTATCAGGAAATATTGGAAAATGCGAGAACCTGCATGGGACCATACTGCAAAGCATGTCCGGTCTGTAATGGGAAGGCATGCACAAGCCAGATGCCGGGACCGGGAGCTAAAGGAACCGGAACGGTTGCAATCCGCAATTATGAGAAGTGGCAGGATATCTGTGTGAATATGGATACGATTTGTGAAAATGGAAAAGCAGATACTTCTTTTGAAATATTCGGACGGACCTATAAAGCACCAATCTTTGCAGCGCCGATCGGGGCAATGAAATTGCATTACGGCGATAAATACGATGATCTGGAATACAATAACATTCTTGTACCGGCATGTGCGGATGCAGGAATCGCGGCATTTACCGGAGACGGTGTGAATGCTGCGGTTATGCAGGGTGCTACGGAAGCAATCCGTGCAAAAGACGGAAAAGGGATTCCAACGGTTAAACCATGGGATGTCAATACATTACAGGAAAAACTGGAACTGATCAAAGCATCCGGTTCTTTTGCAGTGGCGATGGATATAGATGCGGCAGGACTTCCGTTCCTGAAAAATCTGACTCCGCCTGCAGGAAGCAAGACGACAGAAGAACTGGCAGAGATTGTAAAAGTTGCAGGTGTACCATTTATCCTTAAAGGGATCATGACGGTAAAAGGAGCTTTGAAGGCAAAAGAAGCCGGAGCTTCTGCGATTGTTGTATCGAATCATGGCGGACGTGTGTTGGATCAGTGTCCGGCGACAGCGGAAGTACTGGAAGAGATTGTGCAGGCAGTTGGAAAAGATATGAAGATCTTTGTTGACGGGGGCTTAAGAAGTGGCGTGGATATTTTTAAAGCACTGGCGCTTGGAGCAGATGCCGTGTTGATCGGACGCCCATATGTGACAGCTGTCTACGGCGGCGGCGCCGAAGGCGTTGCAACTTATACAGAGAAACTGACCACAGAGCTTGCCGATACGATGACCATGTGCGGAGCACACAACTTAAGTGAGATCAGCCGGGAAATGGTACGTGTATGAAAAGTTTAAACGAAGACATTAAGAACGGACAGTGGAAACCGGTATACTTGCTCTATGGAGAGGAAGCCTATTTAAAAAAGCAGTACAAAGACCGGATGACAAAGGCAATCCTGCCGGATGGAGATACCGTCAATTATGCTTATTACGAAGGAAAAGGAATCAATCCGGGAGAGCTTATTGATCTTGCAGAGACAATGCCATTTTTTGCAGAACGGCGTCTGATCGTTGTGGAAAATTCAGGCTTTTTCAAAAATGCGGCGCCGGAGCTTGCCGATTACATCAAAACGATGCCGGATACCGCATGCTTTATTTTCGTGGAAAATGAAGTGGATAAGCGGAACAGGCTTTATAAGGCTGTCAAGGATAAAGGCCGTGTCGTGGAACTTGGAAGACAGGACGAGAAGACACTTCTGTACTGGATCGGAGCGCAGGTAAAGCGGGAAGGAAAGCTTATCAAGACTTCCACAGCACAGTATCTTGTAGAAAAGACCGGAACAGATATGGAGAATCTGCAAAAAGAACTGGAAAAGTTGTTTGCGTATACATTGGATGAAAAGGAGATTACACCGGCTGCCATTGATGAAATCTGCACTGCGCAGATTTCCAATAAGATTTTTGAAATGGTAGAAGCAGTTGCTGCAAAACATCAGAAAAAAGCGATGGATTTGTATTACGACCTGCTTGCATTAAAAGAGCCTCCGATGCGGATTTTATACCTGCTTTCCAGACAGTTTAAGCAGCTGATGGAAGTAAAAGCATTATGCATAAAAGGAATGGATAAGTCACAGATAGCAAAGACGGTGGGCATTCATCCATTTGTAGCAGGAAAATATATGAGCAGGTGCAGAAGCTTCGGCTTAGAAGAGCTGCGCAGCATTATGGAAGACGCCGCAGATACGGAACAACTGGTGAAAACAGGACGCTTAAGCGATGTGATGAGTGTGGAACTTTTCATTGTAAAATACAGTTCTGTATGATATATTCAGATAGGTAATAACAGAGAAAATTCAAACTAAGGGGAACGATAGAATTGTCAATGGATCAGAGTAAAATCAGAAATTTTTGTATTATAGCCCATATCGATCACGGTAAATCAACACTGGCAGACCGTATCATTGAGATGACAGGTCTTTTGACCAGCCGTGAGATGCAGTCACAGGTGCTGGACAATATGGAGCTGGAACGGGAGCGTGGAATTACGATCAAAGCGCAGACTGTCCGCATTGTATATAAAGCGAAAGACGGAGAAGAATATATCTTTAACCTGATCGACACACCGGGACATGTCGATTTTAACTATGAAGTATCCCGGAGCCTTGCAGCATGCGACGGAGCGATTCTTGTCGTGGATGCAGCACAGGGTGTGGAGGCACAGACGCTTGCCAACGTATATCTGGCACTGGATCACGATCTGGATGTTATGCCGGTTATTAATAAGATCGACCTTCCAAGTGCAGATCCACAGCGTGTGATTGAAGAAATTGAAGATGTGATCGGAATTGAAGCGGAAGATGCACCGCAGATTTCCGCAAAGACAGGACTTAATGTAGAACAGGTGTTGGAGCAGATTGTTGAGAAGATACCGGCGCCGGTTGGAGATCCGAAAGCACCGCTTCAGGCATTGATCTTTGATTCGCTGTATGATTCCTATAAAGGAGTCATCGTATTTTGCAGAATCAAAGAAGGAACTGTAAAAAAGGGCACACCGATCCTGATGATGGCAACCGGAGCAAAAGCAGAAGTTGTGGAAGTCGGATATTTTGGTGCAGGACAGTTTATTCCGTGTGAAGAATTAAGTGCCGGAATGGTTGGTTATATTACAGCAAGCCTTAAGAATGTAAGAGATACCCGTGTCGGAGATACAGTGACGAATGCACAGAATCCTTGTGCCGAGCCGCTTCCGGGTTATAAAAAAGTCAACCCGATGGTGTACTGCGGATTGTATCCTGCAGATGGAGCAAAGTATCCGGATCTTCGGGATGCGCTGGAAAAATTACAGTTAAATGATGCGTCTCTGCAGTTTGAGCCGGAGACATCTATTGCACTGGGATTTGGTTTCCGCTGTGGTTTCCTCGGACTTTTGCATCTGGAGATCATTCAGGAACGTCTGGAGAGAGAATACAATTTAGATCTTGTAACAACAGCACCGGGTGTTATTTACAAAGTATACAAGACGAACGGCGATGTGATCGAACTTACCAATCCGTCCAATCTGCCGGATCCGTCTGAAATCGAATATATGGAAGAGCCGATGGTAAAAGCAGAGATCATGGTGACATCTGAATTTATCGGAGCGATCATGGATCTTTGCCAGGAGAGACGAGGCGTATATGAAGGCATGGAATACATTGAAGAGACGCGTGCCGTGCTACGCTATCATCTGCCACTCAATGAGATCATTTATGATTTCTTCGATGCACTCAAATCCCGCTCCAGAGGATATGCGTCCTTTGATTATGAGCTGGACGGCTATGTAAGATCGGATCTTGTGAAGCTGGATATTCTGATCAACAAGGAAGAAGTGGATGCGCTGTCTTTTATTGTGCATGCAGATACTGCGTATGAACGTGGACGTAAGATGTGTGAAAAATTAAAAGAAGAGATTCCAAGACAGCTTTTTGAGATTCCGATCCAGGCAGCGATCGGAAGCAAGGTTATTGCAAGAGAGACTGTAAGAGCAATGCGTAAAGATGTTCTTGCAAAATGTTACGGTGGTGATATCAGCCGTAAGAGAAAGTTGTTGGAGAAACAAAAAGAAGGAAAGAAGCGTATGCGCCAGGTGGGCAATGTCGAGATTCCACAGAAGGCATTTATGAGCGTACTGAAGCTGGATGATAAATAAATGAAAGCATTAGAATTATATATTCATATTCCTTTTTGTGTAAGAAAATGTAAATATTGTGATTTCTTGTCAGGTCCTGCTACCAGAGCTGAACAGGAAATATATGTAGAGAGCCTTTGCCGGGAAATCTGTTCCTATACAGATCTGGCGAAGGCTTATCGTGTTGTCAGCATTTTCCTTGGCGGTGGGACACCGTCCACGCTGGAAGCAGAACAGACGGAGAGCATATTTACAGCAATTAACAGAACATTTACAATCGCAGAAGACGCAGAGATTACAACCGAACTGAATCCCGGAACAGTAGATGAAAAGAAACTCCGTGCATATCAGAAATGCGGGATCAACCGCTTGAGTATTGGTTTGCAGTCGGCAGATGACAGAGAACTCCGGATGCTTGGCAGGATCCATACATATGAGGAATTTTTGCATACTTACAGGCTGGCAAAAGAGGTTGGATTTACAAATATTAACATTGATCTGATGTCAGCAATTCCGGGACAGAATCTTTCAGATTGGGAGCGGACGCTTCGTACGGTCGCAGAACTTTCACCGGAACACATTTCGGCATACAGTCTGATCATTGAAGAGGAAACACCGTTTTATGAGAGATATGGAAATCAGGAAGACGAACTGGAAAGAGGCAGACGGATACCGGCAGAAGAGCGGCTTCCGGATGAAGATACCGAACGTCGGATGTATTGGCGGACAGAGGAAATTCTGAAAGAATACGGATATGAACATTATGAGATTTCCAACTATGCGAAGCCGGGAAAAGCATGCAGACATAACATTGGTTACTGGTATCGGACAGAGTATCTGGGGATTGGTACGGGAGCAGCGTCACTTATTAATAACTGTCGCTTTACTTATGAACCAGACCGTATGCATATGAAAGCGGACGAAAAAGAAATACTGTCTGTGCAGGAACAGATGGAAGAGACGATGTTTTTAGGACTCCGGATGATGAAGGGCGTAGGAAGAAAAGAATTTTCAGAATGTTATGGAAAAGAACTGGATGAAGTGTACGGAGATACGATCCGTACACTAAAGGAAGAAGGGCTTCTGGAAGAAAAAAACAGCCGGGTATATTTAACCCGGCGTGGAATCGATATCAGCAACTATGTGATGAGTGAATTCTTAAAGTAGATGCGCCATAACCATAGCATACACTTCCTGGTTTTTTTTTGCCCAGTTGTTGGAGATTGTCTCTGCTTCTGCTTCTGTAGGGGCAGTTATGGTTAAGTCGATCAGAGGAAGACCTTTTTCAAAAACCTGGCAGCGGACAGAATACTCCCCCGTGCTGAGCTGGTAATAGTCGGCTTTTACAGCTACTTCGTTCTTCAATTCGTAGTGTTTTTTCTGTAAAAATGTATCGATGTCGCTCTGGATTGCAGGCGATATATCATTTTCAAAATACTGGATTGTAGATTCGCCGTCTTCGGTCAGATGATAGAAAGTACGGCTGTGTGTTGCTTCTTCGCGGATAAAACCGGAAGAGAGAAGTTCAGAGAGAGCCTGCTGTAACTTGAAGTAAGTTGTGTATCCCTGATCTAGGATAAATTCGGAAATCTGTGAATTTGTAAGCGGAAAATCCACTTTATTTAACATATATAAAATGATCAGTTTATACAGTTTAAATGATTCAGCCATTATGAATACTCCTTTCCCTGCCAGATGTCGTGTGCCTTGAAATAAGATTGCATCTGGTTCAGGACATATCTTTTGTTCGCGCTCCAGCAAGGTGCGACGAGCAAAGGTTTCGGACCGTCACCGGTAAGCCGGTGGATCACAATATCAGGTCTTAAGTGGCAGATACACATGCCGAGAAGTGCAAAATATTCTTCCATGGAAGGAACATAAAAAGGATGAGCTTCATAGATATCGGCAAGATCCGTTCCTTTCAGAATGTGAAGAAGCTGTAATTTGATACCCTGGATATCAAAACGGTTCAGATAGTGGATCGTATCCAGCATCATCTCCGGCGTCTCGCCCGGAAGAGCAAGGATCGTATGTACGATTACAGAAATATTGCGGGCGCGCAAATGCTGAACGGCATGTTCGAAAACCGGAAGATCATAGCCTCTGCGGATAAAAGCTGCGGTCTTCGGGTGGATCGTCTGAAGTCCGAGTTCAATCCAGACTGGTTTGATCTGGTTCAGTTCACTGAGAAGATCCAGAATTTCTTCGCTTAAACAGTCAGGTCTTGTTGCAATGGAAAGAATCCGGATATCTGGATGATGGATCGCTTCCGTGAAGAGTTCACGTAGTCTGGATACAGGTGCATAAGTGTTCGTAAATGCCTGAAAATAAGCAATATATGAAGAACCTGTCTGTTTGGATGCTACAAGTGCTTTTGCCTGCTCAATCTGCTCTGTAACAGAAACTGCGGAGTCAGCAGCAAAATCACCGGAACCGCCCCGGCTACAGAAAATACAGCCTCTTGTGTCCAGTGTGCCGTCCCGGTTCGGACAGGTCATACCGCCATTTAAAGAGAGCTTATATAATTTTTCCCCGTAGTTCTCTTTCAGATAATAATCCAGAGAATAATATCTTTTTTCATTCCAATGTATTGTCATCTTGTTACCTGCCTTATTCACTATTTATTATCATATCATCCTTAATGGGGCAAATCAAGAAAATAGCAGTGAAAAATAATTTGGTAACCCCTTTAAAAATTAAAAAAAGTGTAGTATAATGAATGAATATTTCAGGAAAGTCAACTCAGACAAAGATTCCCACAACAGATGTGAAAGGATGAATAAAGCATATGATGAGAGAAAAATATGAATCTCTTCCATTAGCTACGCTTAAAGAGCTTGCAAAAGCGCGTGGCCTGAAAGGCATTTCAACAATGAAAAAAGCAGAGTTGATTGAATTAATGCTGAAGGAAGATGAAAAAGAAAAAAAGGCATCCCAGGAGAATGTAAAAGAGATGTCGGCAAACACTGGCGACAGAGAACTGCATGATATTGACAAACTGGACAGCGGTGTTGTCGCAAATGGAATTCTGGAAGTTATGCCGGATGGATATGGATTTATCCGAAGTGATAATTATCTGCCGGGTGATCATGATGTATATGTATCTCCGTCACAGATCCGTAAGTTTAATCTGAAGACAGGAGATATTCTGGAGGGGCATACAAGAATCAAGACACAGCAGGAGAAGTTCAGTGCACTTCTTTACCTGTCAAAGATCAATGATATGGATCCGATGAAAGCGATCCACCGGAAGAACTTTGAAGATATGACACCGATTTTCCCGGATGAGAGAATGCGTCTGGAGAGCGGACAGACAAGCACAGCGATGCGTATTGTGGATCTGCTTTCCCCAATCGGTAAAGGACAGCGCGGTATGATCGTATCACCTCCGAAAGCAGGTAAGACAACTCTGCTTAAGCAGATTGCACTTTCTGTCAGAAAGAACAATCCGGAAGTACACCTTCTGATCCTTTTGATAGATGAGCGTCCGGAGGAAGTTACAGATATCAAAGAAACGATTGAAGGCGACAATGTAGAAGTTATTTACTCTACTTTCGATGAGTTACCGGAGCACCATAAGCGTGTGTCAGAGATGGTGATCGAGCGTGCCAAGAGACTGGTAGAACATAAAAAGGACGTTATGATTCTGCTTGACAGTATCACAAGACTGACAAGAGCATATAACTTAACTGTACCACCGTCAGGAAGAACACTTTCCGGTGGTATCGATCCGGCTGCACTGCATATGCCGAAGCGCTTCTTCGGAGCAGCGAGAAATATGCGTGGCGGAGGAAGCCTTACAATCCTGGCAACCGCGCTTGTAGATACCGGAAGCAAGATGGATGACGTCATTTATGAGGAATTTAAAGGAACCGGTAACATGGAACTTGTTCTTGACCGCAAGCTGTCTGAAAAGAGAATGTTCCCGGCTGTAGATATTCCAAAATCTGGTACACGAAGAGAAGATCTCTTACTTACACCGGCAGAGCAGGAAGCAGTCGATACGATGCGCCGTGCACTCAATGGTATGCGCGCCGAAGACGCTGTGGATAATATCCTCAACATGTTCTCCAGAACAAAGGATAATGGAGAATTTATCCAGTTGATGAAAAAGACAAAATTAGTCTAGACAAGCTGTGTTTTTTGTGATACAATAACAAAGCTGTTTAGAAAACGAATCATAATCGCGAAAATCGCGTGAAAGTAAAAAATAAAAAGAAGAGGTGAAAATCATGAAAGAAGGAATACATCCAGCATATTATCAGGCAACCGTAACTTGCAACTGTGGTAACACATTCGTAACAGGATCAACTAGCGAGGACATCCACGTAGAGATCTGTTCTAAGTGTCATCCGTTCTATACAGGACAGCAGAAAGCAACTCAGGCTCGTGGCCGTGTTGATAAGTTCAATAAGAAATACGGAATGAACAAATAAGTTCGCAGGTTTTGGGTTGAGGTTTTGTAATCTCAACCCTTTTTTCGTTATAAAAGTTTTAAAGGAGGCTTTATGAAGTCATCAGAAATCGGAGGCCAGGCAGTCATCGAAGGTATTATGATGCGCAACGGAGATGAATATGCCGTGGCAGTGAGAAAGCCGGACGGAGAAATCCATGTGAAGACGGAACATTATGAAGGGATTTCCGGTAAATGTGGGATACTTTCTAAGATTCCATTTATCCGGGGGATTTTTAAATTTGCAGATTCTATGGTTCTTGGAATCCGGACATTAATGTATTCGGCAGAATTTTTTGAGGAAGATGAAGAAGAACAGAAAAAGGAGCTGACAGCAAAAGAACAGGAGAAAAAAGAAAAACAGGATGCATGGGCAATGCGCGGTATGCTTGCGTTTTCTCTTGTATTTGCTGTTGTGATCTTTATGATGGTTCCGTATTTTCTGTCTTCATTGTTCAAAAATGTTATTCCGTCATACGAAATCCGGACACTGCTGGAGGGAGTGGTACGGATTCTGATATTTATTTTATATCTGGCACTGATTTCCAGAATGGAAGATATACAGCGCACGTTCATGTATCATGGTGCAGAGCATAAATGTATCAACTGTATTGAACATGGAATGGAACTGAATGTTGAAAATGTCCGCAAGAGTTCCAGACAGCACAAACGTTGCGGAACCAGCTTCCTGTTCCTGGTTCTTGCAATCAGTATTATTTTACTGCTTCTGATCCATGTGGATTCCATGGGGATGCGTGTTGTTGTAAGACTCCTGCTTCTGCCTGTAATTGCCGGAATTTCTTATGAGATCCTGCATCTGGCGGGAGACAGTGACGGTGCACTTATCAATCTTGTGAGCAAACCGGGACTTGCGATCCAGAAGCTGACAACGAAAGAACCGGATGACAGTATGATCGAAGTCGCGATCCAGGCAGTAGAAGCAGTGTTTGATTGGAGAGATTATGAACGGAAAAATTTTTAATCTGGAAGAGCTTTTTCGAAGTGGAAAAGAGAGACTGCGCGAAGCACAGATTGAAGAAGCAGATCTGGATGCGTGGTATCTGTTGGAATATATTACCGGAGTTACGAAGACGGCATATTATGGTAACCCCAAAGCAGATGTGCCGGAAGAACAGGCAGAAGAATACGAAGTCGCACTTGCAAAGCGCGCAGAGCACATTCCGTTGCAGCATATTACCGGGAGACAATACTTTATGGGATATGAATTCCTTGTAAATGATCAGGTACTTGTTCCTCGACAGGATACCGAGAATTTGGTAGAAGAAGCATATCGTCATATAAAAGAAAAATTAAAAAAAGAGCCGAATAAGAAAGTACAGGTTTTGGATGTGTGTACCGGCTCTGGCTGCATTTTACTAAGTCTTATGAAGCTGTGCGGACAGATCGAAGGAACTGGTGTGGATATATCCGAAGGCGCACTGGAAGTAGCGCGACAGAATGGAGAGAGACTTAAGGCGGATGCTGTATTCAGGAAGAGTGATTTGTTTGAAAATGTGGAAGGAGCATACGATATCATCGTTTCCAATCCACCGTATATCCGGAGTGCCGTAATCGAAGAGCTTGCCGATGAGGTAAAATTACATGATCCGTATATTGCGCTTGATGGGAAAGAAGACGGACTGTATTTTTACCGGAAGATTATTGCTCAGGCAGGAAAATACCTGAAACCGGGCGGATGGATCTTATTTGAGATCGGGCACGATCAGGCAGAAGAGGTATCCGCGCTTCTTGCGCAGGCGGGATACGACAAAATTGATGTGAAAAAGGATCTGGCAGGACTTGACCGTGTTGTCAGTGCAATGTACAATAAAGGGTAGCCTTGAAACAGGTGTGAAGAGAAGAAACAGGAGGAGAAAATATGTTTGACAAATTAGAAGATTTGCTCATTCGATTTGAAGAAATATTAAGCGAGCTTCAGGAGCCAGATGTTGCAAATGATCAGAACCGTTTCCGTAAACTGATGAAAGAGCAGAATGATTTGACTCCGATCGTTGAGGCTTATAAGGAATATAAAGCCTGCAAGCAGGCAATTGCAGATAGTCTTGAGATGTTAGATGAAGAGTCTGATGAAGAACTGAAAGAACTTGCAAAAGAGGAACTAAGTGAGTCCAAGAAGAGAGTGGAAGAATTAGAGCATGAGCTGAAGATCCTTCTTCTGCCTAAGGATCCGAACGATGACAAGAACGTTATAGTCGAAATCCGTGCAGGAGCAGGGGGAGATGAAGCTGCTTTATTTGCGGCTGAGATTTACCGTATGTATCTGCATTATGCAGAAGGACGCCGTTGGAAAGTTGAGATGATTTCATTAAATGAGAATGGAATCGGTGGATTCAAAGAGTGTGTATTTATGATCACAGGACAGGGCGCATATTCCCGTTTGAAATACGAAAGCGGTGTACATCGTGTACAGCGTGTGCCGGAGACAGAGAGCGGCGGGCGTATCCATACATCCACGATCACGGTAGCGATCATGCCGGAGGCAGAAGATGTAGACGTAGTGATTGATGACAAAGATATCCGTATTGACGTTATGCGTGCATCCGGTAACGGTGGACAGTGTGTCAATACAACAGACTCTGCGGTACGTCTGACTCACTACCCGACAGGAATCGTGATTTACAGCCAGACAGAGAAATCCCAGTTACAGAATAAGGAAAAAGCTTTCCGTTTGTTACGTTCCAAATTATACGATCTGGAGATGGAGAAGAAACAGGCATCTGAAGCAGAAGCAAGAAGAAGCCAGATCGGTACAGGAGACCGTTCTGAAAAGATCCGTACTTACAACTTCCCACAGGGACGAGTAACAGATCACCGTATCAAGCTGACACTGCATAAACTGGACTCTATTCTGAATGGAGATCTGGACGAGATCATCGACAGCCTTACAGCAGCAGACCAGGCAGCAAAGCTCGCGAATATGAACGAAGAGTAAAAATTATACGAATTGTTTATAACGAGATAAATGAACAAAATATAGAAGGAAGATTATGGAAGAATATCAGTTTAAAAAGGCAGCACTGGAAGACAAAGAGATCATTGATCACTATTTCAGGCATCATACCAGCCGGAGCTGCGAGAGAACTTTTGTAAATCTGTATCTCTGGTCAAGACAGTATCCGGTAAAATGGGCAGTCATAGAGAATACACTTGTATTCAAAAGTGAGGACGAGAATCACATTGCCTTTGCTTTTCCGGCAGGAAAAGATGAGGATGTGAAGAATGTGATCCCGGTTCTGGAAAGATACTGCGAAGACCGGGGACGTACATTTTCCATGTATAATGTGACACCGGATAATTTTGAACGTTTGCAGGAATGGTTCCCGGACAGATACCAGATCGAGTATGACCGTGACCAGGCGGATTATGTTTATGAGACTGAGAAGCTGGCAACCTTATCCGGTAAAAAATTACATGGCAAGCGAAACCATATTAATAAATTTAAAATTATGTATGAAGACCGCTGGAGCTACGAACCGATGACAAAGGGTAATGTGGAAGACTGTTTCCAGATGGCATTAAAATGGAGAAATGAAAACGGTTGTGAGGAAGATCTGGAGAAGAATGCAGAGATCTGTGTGACACTGAATTCACTCAGATTGTTTGAAGAACTGGGTCTGAAAGGCGGTGTACTCCGTATTGATGGAGAAGTAGCAGCCTTTACGGTAGGAGAACCAATCTGTTCGGATACTTTTTGTGTGCATATTGAGAAAGCATATGCAGAAGTACAGGGAGCATATCCTATGATCAACCAGCAGTTTGTATCACATGAGTGCATGGATTACAAATATGTAAACAGAGAAGAAGATACCGGGGCAGAAGGCTTAAGAAAGGCAAAGATGTCCTACCGTCCGGTGTTCATGGTGGAAAAAGGCACTGTGACAAGAAAATAAATAATAAAAAGGAGTGTGTAACATGATTGCAGAGAAGATGAAAGGAATGGTAGCAAACAGTTCTGCCATTCGTGCGATGTTCGAAGAAGGTAACAGACTGGCAGAGATATACGGGGCAGAGAACGTTTTTGATTTCAGCCTTGGCAATCCGAATGTGCCGGCTCCGGAAGCAGTAAAAAAAGCGATTATCGAGCTTGTAAGTGAGAGTGATCCGATCGTACTGCATGGCTACACAAACAGCAACAGCGGTTATGCAGATGTAAGAGAGACAATTGCAAATTCGCTGAATGAGAGATTCGGAACTTCTTTTGAAGGAAAGAATATCATCATGACAGTAGGGGCAGCAGGTGGCTTAAATGTTATTTTGAAGACACTGTTAAATCCGAGAGATGAAGTAATTGCGTTTGCACCATATTTCGGAGAATACCGTTCTTATACAAACAACTTTGACGGAGTACTGGTTGAAATTTCACCAGATAAAGAGACGTTCCAGCCGAAGCTTGATGAGTTCGAGCAGAAGATCACAGCAAAGACAAAAGCAGTCATTGTGAACACACCGAACAACCCGACAGGTGTTGTATATTCAGAAGATACAATTAAAAAAATGGCAGCGATCATGGAAGCAAAACAGAAAGAATTCGGAACAGAGATTTATCTGATTTCTGACGAACCATATCGTGAACTAGCATACGATGGAGTGGAAGTGCCATATCTGACGAAGTATTATGACAATACGATCGTAGGATATTCCTACAGTAAGTCGTTATCACTTCCTGGAGAACGCATTGGATATCTTGTGATTCCAGACGAAGTAACAGACAGTGAAACGGTATTGTCAGCAGCTAATGTAGCAAACCGTATTCTCGGATTTGTAAACGCACCGACATTGCAGCAGAAAGTCGTTGCAAAATGCATTAACGAGAAGACAGATCTGTCTTTCTATGACAGAAACAGAGAGACTTTATACAATGGACTTCTGGAGTGCGGATTTGAGTGTATCAAACCACAGGGAGCATTTTATCTGTTTGTAAAATCTCCAATTGCAGATGAGAAGGAATTTTGCAGCATTGCGAAGAAATACAATCTGCTCCTCGTTCCGGGAAGCTCTTTCGCATGCTCTGGATATGTAAGACTTGCATACTGTGTATCTTATGAAACAATTGTAAATTCTCTTCCGAAGTTCAAAGAGCTTGCAAAAGAGATGAAATGTATTTAGGCAGTTGTTAATGATGTACAGATAAAGGAGAATCTATGTATTCATTTGAAGAGAATATAAGGAAAGTAGAACCGTATGTTCCGGGAGAACAGCCGACCGGAAAAGTAATTAAATTAAATACAAACGAGAATCCGTATCCGCCGGCAAAAGGTGTGACAGAAGCGCTGGAGTCTATGAATACGGATCTTCTCCGCAAATACCCGGATCCGACAGCAGATATTCTTGTGAAAGAACTGGCAGATTTTTATAATGTCGGAGAGGAACAGGTATTTGTAGGAGTGGGATCGGATGATGTGTTATCCATGTGTTTCCTGACATTTTTTAATTCGGATAAGCCAATCTTTTTCCCGGATATCACGTATTCATTTTATGAAGTATGGGCGAACCTGTACCGCATCCCATATACGTGCAAGGAGCTGGATAAGAATTTTGAGATTGTTCCGGAAGATTATTACGGAGAAAATGGAGGCGTGATCTTTCCGAATCCGAATGCGCCGACCGGGCTTTATCAGGAACTTGATAAAGTGGAAGATATTATCCGACACAATCCGGATGTGATTGTAATTGTAGATGAGGCATATGTTGATTTTGCAGGAGAGTCAGCACGTTCACTGATTGACAAGTACGATAATCTGATCGTTGTGCAGACCTTTTCAAAAGCAAGATCCATGGCAGGCATGCGGATCGGATATGCGATCAGTAATCCGCATCTGATCAAATGCCTGAATGATGTAAAGTATTCATTTAACTCTTATACGATGAACCAGACATCACTGGTCTGCGGTGTCGAAGCTGTAAAAGACCGTGCACATTTTGAAGAAACGGTGCATAAAATTATCGAGACAAGAGAATGGGCAAAAGAAGAGCTGGCAAAACTTGGATTTGAGTTCCTTGATTCCAAGGCGAACTTTATCTTTGCAAAACATCCCGAATACGATGCAAAAGAACTTTTTGAAGCAATGAAAAAAGAGAATATCTATGTGCGTTTCTGGGGAAGCAGACGGATCGAGCAGTACATGCGGATTACAATAGGAACAAAAGAAGAGATGGAAACAATGTTTTCATTTCTTAAGAGATATATGAATAAATAGGAGAAGAATATGACAGAAACTTTAGTGCAGGGCCTGATACATGCCCTTAGAGGAAGCATGGGAAAAGAAGCAATCGTCTTTATCATTTCCATGATTCCGATCGTAGAACTTCGTGGTGCATTACTTGTTGCAGGACCAATTCTCGGTGTGCCGGTAGCAGAAGCGATTCCGCTTTCAATTATTGGAAATATCGTGCCGGTGCCTTTTATTCTGCTTCTGATCACACCGATCTTTGCATGGATGAAAGGAACGAAGAAGCTGAAACCACTGGTGGAAAAGCTGGAAACAAGAGCAATGAGCAAAAAAGACCAGATCGAGAAATATGAGTTCTGGGGACTTGTACTGTTTGTTGGTATTCCACTTCCGGGAACCGGAGCGTGGACAGGATCTCTGATCGCAGCGCTTCTGGGAATAAGATTCAAAAAAGCGTTTCCGGCAATCATGCTTGGAATCTGTATGGCAACTGTCATTATGTGGTTTGTTTCTTATGTCCTGCTTGGCGGCGTGCATTTGCTTGGATAGAGAAAAGAAGAAAAACGGGAGAGACTATTATGGATAAGATTTATGATGTAACAGCGATGGGCGAGATGCTGATCGATTTTACGAAAAACGGAGAGAGTGAACAGGGAAACGGTCTGTTTGAAGCATGTCCGGGCGGAGCGCCATGCAATGTTCTTGCAATGCTGAACAAGCTTGGCAGAAAGACTGCTTTTATTGGAAAAGTTGGAAATGACCAGTTTGGAAGACTTTTAAAAGATACGATCGATGCGATAGGGATTGAGACAAAAGGTCTGATCTTGGATGAAGAGATTAAGACAACACTTGCCTTTGTTCATACATTTCCGGACGGAGACAGGGAATTCTCTTTTTATCGTAAACCAGGTGCAGATATGATGCTGGAAGAAAAAGAAGTTGATGAAGAATTGATTCGCGGATCAAAAGTATTTCATTTCGGTACATTATCCATGACAGATGAGCCGGTTCGCACAGCGACAAAGAAAGCGCTCGAGACTGCAAAAGAAGCAGGATGTCTGATCACATTTGATCCGAATTTACGACCACCGTTATGGAAATCTCTGGATGAAGCAAAAGAGATGATGGAATATGGATTTACACAGTGTGATGTGTTAAAAATATCTGATAATGAGATTCAGTTTGTATCCGGAAAAGAAGACTATGATGAGGGAATTCAGTATTTACAGGATAAATATCACATTCCACTCATTTTCCTGACAATGGGAAAAGACGGAAGCCGTGCATATTACAAAGATATGCGTGTAGAAAAAGCGGGTTATCCGGTGAAAGCGATAGAGACAACCGGAGCAGGGGATACATTCTGCGGATGTGCGATCAATGGTGTGTTAAAATATGGAATCGATAATCTCACAGAAGAAAATCTGGAGGAAATCCTTCAGTACGCGAATGCCGGCGCAGCGCTTATTACATTAAAAAAAGGAGCTATCCGTTCCATGCCGGAACCGGAACAGATAGAAGAGATGATAAAAAATGGCAGTCAGAATTAATAAAGAACTTCCGTCACCGGCGGAATTAAAAAAAGAATATCCATTGTCGGATAAATTAAAAAACATTAAAGAAAAAAGAGATGAGATGATCAAGGATGTATTTGCCGGTAAATCCGATAAATTCCTTGTAATTGTCGGACCGTGCTCCGCGGATAATGAAGATGCGGTATGCGAATATGTAAACCGTCTTGCGAGAGTTAATGAAGAGGTCGAAGATCGTTTGATCCTGATCCCGCGTATTTATACAAATAAACCGAGGACAACCGGGGAAGGATACAAAGGAATGCTGCATCAGCCAGATCCGGAGAAAGCACCGGATCTGTACGCCGGAATCCTTTCCATCCGTAAGATGCATTTAAGAGCAATGGAAGAGACAGGGCTTACAGCGGCAGATGAGATGCTCTACCCGGAGAACAGAAGTTATCTGGATGATATTTTATCTTATGAGGCGATCGGTGCAAGATCTGTGGAAAATCAGCAGCATAGATTAACAGCAAGTGGAATGGACATCCCGGTAGGAATGAAGAATCCGACCAGCGGAAATCTTGCGGTTATGCTAAATTCCATTGTTGCAGCACAGAAAGGACATCGTTATATTTATCGCGGAATGGATGTGTCTACAAGCGGTAATCCTTATGCACATGCGATTCTGCGTGGTGGTGTAGATAAATACGGAATCTGTATTCCGAACTATCATTACGAAGACTGCATCCGCTTATATGACTTGTACCAGAAAAAAGATCTGGAGAATCCGGCAATTATTGTAGATGCCAACCATTCAAATTCGAATAAGAAATTCAAAGAACAGATCCGTATTACAAGCGAAATTCTGCACAGCAGAAGATACAATCCGGCTCTCAAAGATATGATAAAGGGTGTTATGATTGAGAGCTATCTGGAAGAAGGAAGACAGGATATCTGTGATCATATGACTTACGGAAAATCAATTACAGATCCGTGTCTTGGATGGGACGATACAAGAGATCTGATTCTGAAGATAGCAGAAGAATGTTAATAGGAAAATAAAAAATACGTATACTAAAATCTCGGTTTTGGTATACGTATTATTGTATTTTTAAGTGGGAAGTTGCTTCCCAGGACTCTAAGAGTTCCAAGTAATGTAACAACTCCTTTTTCGATTGGAGTGACAGCTTACGGTATCTTGTAAGCAGGAACGCTTCGGTCTGCGAAGTGTGCGGCTCATCAAAAGTGGTAATTTCAACAGGGGAATCATCAAGCAGATAATCTACGCTGACATGGAACAAATCTGCCATAACATTCAGTTTGTCATGGGAAGGTTCTCGGCTTTTTGTTTCATATCCGGCAACAGTAGAACGTGCAACATTTAAAGCGGCGGCAAGCTGAGCCTGTGTCATGTGATTTTGTCCGCGTAAAGCTTTTAATTTTTCAGCGAATGATGCCATAATACGTTACCGCCTTTCTGGATGATGTTAGGGTGATGCCAGACGAATTGTTCCGTACTTCGTACTCACACAATTCTACCCAATATTCGCATATCGTGAAGCTTACGCTCCGTTTTTATGCTTATATCGGGGCGGGTCACTAAGCCATAAAACCACTCACATGCAAGCACGTCGTGGCTTTAGGCTATTGACCCTGGCATTTATATACATTGTAACAATTGTTTCGATAAAGAACATAGAATGTGCCGATACTCAACAATAAGCAGAACAAAAGTTCCGAAACGCGACACAAATGAGACATGAAAGGAACAAATCAGCTGGCATCATAAATTTATTATATAGAAAGGAAGCGATATTATGCGTCAGGAAAGATTTAAGATGGAAAGAGAAGGACTGGTTGAAGAAGGTCAGGAGGTTGTGATCAGCGAGAGAAGCGCCGTGACCGGTCAGTATACTTATCTGGTAGAGCCGTCAGTTGCAATGTCCGGCATTTACCGTACAAGAGAGCGTATCATGTCCCGAAAAGGGACTATCAAGGAAATCGAGAAGACAGAGAGAGGCTTTTATCTCGTAGTGGAGATGGAGGAATAAAGTTATTTACACAGGGACAGACAAGAAATTTCACCGGATGATAATTCCCCAAAATAAAAAATCTCCATTATGACTAAGAAAATTCAATAGAGGGAACATTATTTTGGAAAAGACACAAGGCGCTTGCCATTGACACCCGATTGGAAAAAACTTATAATTTGTATAAAACATATTAGTATTATACGGAAGGACGAAGATAGATGTTTATAGCAAAAAATGATGAAGAACAAAGAAGCAGAATCTGGAGGGCAGTCGTACTGGTTTCAACTGCGCTGATCATCCTGATTGCAATCTTCCTGCTGACGAAGATGTTCACTTCCAATCCGGTAGAAGGAACCTGGAAGGATGAGAATGGAAGAATGGATCTGAGTATCCATGGCAGCGGTTCGGCAGATGTGACGCTGTTAGATTTCCAGGAGCAGGACAAAGTAGAAGTGCCTTTAGCTTATTCGATTGATAAGGATGCGAAGACGATTACATTTTCCTATGATGACGCGAAGTTAAAAAGCGTAGCTGATAAGTCTAAGGGTGCATATAGCGAAAATGACCTGGAGACAGCTCTTGAATCGCTGGCATCGACTTACACGTACAGTGTTGACCAGGAGTGTCTGACACTTACGGAGAGCGAATATGGCGATCAGATGGTATTAGATAAGGAATAATTAAGATCCCTCTATTTTTCCTGTTCAAAGGAACGGGTGATAGAGGGTTTTTCCGACATTTAGAGAGAAAAGAAACAGAATAATTGCGGTTAAGGAGAGAAATTATGACAAGAGAACGTACGAAAGTAGTACAGATTGGAAATGTGAAGATCGGTGGAGGAAATCCGATTGCAATTCAGTCTATGACGAATACGAAGACAGAAGATGTAGATGCAACGGTTGCACAGATCCATGCGCTGGAGAAAGCAGGGTGTGAGATTATCCGCTGCGCTGTGCCAACGATAGAAGCGGCGGAAGCACTTGGAAAAATCAAGAAGCAGATTCATATTCCATTGGTGGCGGACATTCACTTTGATTACCGATTGGCGATTGCTGCGATTGAGAATGGCGCAGATAAGATCCGTATCAATCCGGGAAATATCGGGGATGCATCCCGCGTGCAGGCAGTGGTAGATAAGGCAAAAGAACATGGCATCCCAATCCGTGTCGGGGTAAACAGCGGTTCTCTGGAGAAGAATCTGGTAGAGAAATACGGTGGCGTTACAGCTGAAGGCCTGGTTGAGAGTGCCATGGATAAAGTACATATGATTGAAGAGATGGGTTATGACAATCTGGTTGTCAGCATCAAATCTTCCGATGTACTGATGTGTGTGAAAGCGCATGAGCTGATCGCTGACCAGTGTAAATATCCATTACATGTAGGTATTACAGAGTCCGGTACTTTACTTGCCGGAAATATTAAGTCATCCATTGGGCTCGGTCTGATCCTGCATCAGGGAATCGGAGATACGATCCGTGTATCACTGACCGGAGATCCGACAGAAGAGATCAAGTCTGCAAAATTAATTTTAAAGACACTCGGACTTCGTAAAGGTGGAATCGAAGTTGTGTCCTGTCCGACCTGCGGAAGAACGAAGATCGATCTCATAGGTCTTGCAAATCAGGTAGAGCAGATGGTAGCTGATATTCCGCTTGATATCAAAGTTGCGGTGATGGGCTGTGTCGTAAACGGACCGGGAGAAGCAAAAGAAGCAGATATAGGAATCGCCGGAGGAATCGGAGAAGGACTTCTGATCAAGAAGGGCGAGATTGTGAAGAAAGTAAAAGAAGATGAGTTGTTAGAAACATTAAGATGGGAGCTTTTACACTGGAATGAATAAAAAATTTTTTGAAGTATTTCCAACATTAAAGGTGAAAGATGATATGCGTCTGTTATTACAGGACGTAGAAGTTAGCAAAGTCACGACGAATTCTAATCGTGACTTTGTCCGTATTCATATAGAAAGTGCACATTTGCTTCAGAAGAAGATGATCTACCGTGTGGAATCTATGGTAAAGGAGCAGTTATTCGGAAAAAACAGACTCCAGATAGAGGTAAAAGAGCAGTATCATTTATCGGCACAGTATACGCCGGAGAATCTGCTTAACGAGTATCTGGACAGTATTCTGGAAGAACTGGGGGCGGAGAGTGTCGTAGAGCGCAGCATGATGCAGAGCGCTACGTGGTCTTTTGATACGGAAAATGTACTGAGACTCCAGCTTACAGATACAATTGTTGCAAAGGGCAAGAAAGAGCATCTCGTACATTATCTGGAGCGGATATTTGCAGAGCGTTTTTGCTGTCCGATTGAAGTACACGTTACATATAAGAAAGCAAAAGACAGCAAATTAAAATACAATGACCAGAAGATTCAGCAGGAAGTAGAAGCAATTCTGGAACACACAGCGGCAGTGAGAGAAGAAAATGCCGGTCAGGAAGCGGAAGCTTCGGACGAAGATAAGAAAAAAGAAACGAAAAAAGAGGAAAAGAAAGCAGCAGCGGTGCAAAAGTCTGCATCAAAACCAATGACTGGTGGAAAAGGTAAGAAATTTTCCGGAAACTTTGGTAAAAAAGAGCGGTTTTCTCCATTTAAGCGGAATCCGGATGATCCGAATCTGCTCTATGGACGTGATTTTGAGGATGATCCGATCGAGTTATCCACAGTTGTAGGTGAGATGGGTGAGATTACCTTCCGTGGCAAAGTCATTGAATTTGATACCCGTGAGATCCGTAATGAGAAGACAATTGTCATGTTCGCAGTGACAGATTTTACCGATACGATCATGGTTAAGATGTTTGTAAGAAATGAGCAGCTCCCAGATGTATTAGGTGATATCAAGAAAGGCGCTTTTCTGAAAATCAAGGGTGTAACAACGATCGATAAATTTGACGGAGAACTGACAATCGGTTCGGTAACCGGAATCCGCAAGATCAGTGATTTCACAGAATCCAGAATGGATACTGCGCCGGAGAAACGTGTGGAGCTTCACTGCCATACAAAGATGAGCGATATGGACGGTGTCTCTGAGGTAGTTGATATTCTGAAGCGTGCCCATGAATGGGGACACAAGGCGATCGCAATCACAGACCACGGCGTGGTACAGGCATTCCCAATTGCCAATCATTTTATTGAAGGATTGGATAAAGACGATCCATTTAAGGTGATTTACGGAGTGGAAGGTTATCTGGTTGATGACCTGCAGGATGTTGCAGTGAATGAAAAAGGGCAGAGCCTGAATGGCACATATGTAGTATTCGACCTTGAGACGACCGGATTCAGCTCAATCAAGGACAAGATTATCGAGATTGGTGCTGTAAAGGTGGAAAATGGAGTGATTACTGACAAATTCAGTACATTTGTCAATCCGAAAGTGCCGATTCCGTTTGAAATTACGAACTTGACGGGCATTACCGATGACATGGT
Source organism: Dorea sp. AF24-7LB (assembly GCF_003478575.1). NCBI lineage: Bacteria > Bacillati > Bacillota > Clostridia > Lachnospirales > Lachnospiraceae > Dorea > Dorea sp. AF24-7LB. The sequence continues at coordinate 4,586 of NZ_QUFR01000002.1, read as the reverse complement.
TATGGAAGCGCCGGATATCGAGACAATCCTGCCTCAGTTCCTCGAATTTGTCGGAGATGCGGTACTGGTGGCACACAATGCAAGCTTTGATGTAAGCTTTATTGAACAGAATTGCAGATATCAGGACATCACACCGGATTTTACATCGGTAGACACGGTAGCGATGGCGAGAATCTTACTGCCGACTTTATCGAAGTTTAAGTTGAATGTTGTGGCGAATGCACTGCACATTTCTCTGGAAAATCATCACCGCGCTGTTGATGATGCGGGAGCGACGGCAGAGATTTTCGTAAAATTTGTGGAAATGCTGCGCGCCAGAAATATTAAGACGTTGACGAAATTAAACCAGTTTGGAGCGCAGAATAAGGATGCGATTAGGAAATTACCGTCCTATCATGTAATTATTCTTGCAAAGAACCAGACCGGTCGTGTGAATCTTTACAAACTGGTGTCGGAGTCACATCTGGACTTTTATGCGAGACGCCCGCGTATTCCGAAGAGTGAGTTGTCAAAATACAGAGAAGGCTTGATTGTAGGAAGCGCCTGCGAAGCGGGAGAGCTGTATCAGGCGATCTTAAATGATAAGTCTGAACAGCGGATTTCCAGAATTGTCAACTTCTATGATTATCTGGAAGTACAGCCACTTGGAAACAACGAATTCATGATCGACAGCCCGAAGATTACGAAGGTAAACAGTGAGGAAGATTTGCGTGAGATCAACCGGAAGATTATTGCGTTAGGTGAAAAGTTCAATAAGCCGGTTGTGGCAACCTGTGATGTGCATTTTCTGAATCCGGAAGATGAAGTGTACCGCCGGATCATTATGGCGGGTAAGGGATTCCCGGATGCGGATAACCAGCCGCCGCTGTATCTGCACACAACGGATGAGATGTTAGAAGAATTTGAATACCTCGGTTCTGCGAAAGCAAGAGAAATCGTAATAGAGAATCCGAACCGGATTGCCGATATGATCGAACGGATTTCCCCGGTGCGTCCGGATAAGTGCCCGCCGGTTATCCCGGATTCGGATAAGACGTTGCGTGAGATCTGTTATAATAAAGCGCACTCCATGTACGGAAAGGAACTTCCACCGGTTGTTACGGAACGTCTGGAGAGAGAGCTGAACTCTATTATTTCCAACGGATTCGCTGTTATGTATATTATCGCACAGAAGCTGGTATGGAAATCAAATGAGGACGGCTATCTGGTAGGTTCCCGTGGATCCGTAGGATCTTCTTTCGTTGCTACGATGGCGGGAATCACGGAAGTTAATCCGCTGAGCCCGCATTATTACTGCCCGAATTGTCATTACAGTGATTTTGATTCGGATGAAGTGCGTGCGTATGCCGGAGGCTGTGGATGGGATATGCCGGATAAGAACTGCCCGAAATGTGGCACACCGTTGATCAAAGATGGTTTTGACATTCCATTTGAGACTTTCCTTGGATTCAAAGGAAATAAAGAGCCGGATATTGACCTGAACTTCTCCGGTGACTACCAGAGTAATGCGCATAAATATACAGAAGTTATTTTCGGAGCAGGTCAGACTTACCGTGCCGGAACGATCGGTACGCTGGCAGATAAGACAGCGTTCGGTTATGTGAAGAATTATTATGAAGAGCGCGGAAAGGGAAAGAGAACCTGTGAGATCAATCGTATTGTAGGTGGATGTACCGGTATCCGCAGAAGTACCGGACAGCATCCGGGTGGTATTATCGTACTTCCACTGGGTGAGGATATTAACTCGTTCACTCCGGTGCAGCATCCGGCAAATGATATGACAACAGATATTATCACAACACATTTTGATTACCATTCCATCGACCACAACTTATTGAAGCTGGACATTCTCGGACATGATGATCCGACAATGATCAAGACGCTGGAGGAATATATCAGCTCGCCGGCGATGGACAATGAATACAATGAAACAGATCACAAATTTGTAGCGACGGATATTCCGCTGGATGATCCGGACGTAATGTCACTCTTCCACGATACATCGGCGCTTGGAATCGCACCGGATGATATCGGAGGCTGTCCGGTTGGCTGCCTTGGTATTCCGGAGTTTGGAACGGATTTCGTTATCCAGATGGTTGTCGATACGAAACCAAAGACGTTATCGGATCTGATCCGTATCTCCGGTCTGTCTCACGGAACGGATGTATGGCTGAATAATGCGCAGGATCTTATCAAGAGTGGCAAGGCAACGATTTCCACAGCAATCTGTACGCGAGATGATATTATGACGTATCTGATCAATAAAGGACTGGACAGTGAGGAATCCTTTACGATTATGGAACGTGTGCGAAAGGGAACAGTAGCAAAGGGAAAATGTAAAGAGTGGCCGGACTTTAAGAAAGATATGATCGACCATGATGTACCGGACTGGTATATCGGTTCCTGCGAGAAGATCAAATATATGTTCCCGAAAGCCCATGCGGCTGCATATGTCATGATGGCATACAGAATTGCTTATTGTAAAGTTAATTATCCGCTGGCATATTATGGCGCTTATTTTGGAATCCGTGCTAATGCATTTTCTTATGAAAAAATGTGTCAGGGTAAGGAAAAGCTGCAATATTATATCAATGACTATACAAGAAGATCTTCCTCGCTTACGAATAAAGAGCAGGATGAGATGAAGGATATGCACATCGTGCAGGAAATGTATGCGAGAGGATTTGAATTTATGCCAATCGATATTTATAAAGCGAAAGCGACAAAGTTCCAGATCATTGACGGAAAACTGATGCCGCCGTTCTCTACGATTGATGGAATGGGAGATAAGGCTGCAGAGGCAGTAGAAGTTGCCGCAAAAGATGGTCCATATCTGTCCAGGGATGATTTCAGACAGCGTACAAAAGCAAGTAAGACGGTTATTGATACGATGAATGATCTTGGATTGTTTGGAGAACTGCCGGAATCCAACCAGTTATCATTGTTTGATTTTTAAACGGATATTTTAAATCATCATTACAGAAATATAATGAAAAGAAAGTAAAAAAGATAAAGGAGTCAGTAAGACATGGAAAGTAAGAAACGGTACAAAGGAATTATATGTATTATCATGTCAGCTTTTTGTTTTGCATTGATGAGTTTCTTTGTACGAATGGCAGGAGATTTACCACCGATACAAAAAAGTTTCTTTAGAAACTTTGTGGCGGCTATTTTTGCCGGCGTTATATTAATGAAGAATGGAGTACCATTTCACTGTAAAAAAGAAAATTTAGGCTATATGCTTGGAAGATCCATCTGTGGAACGATTGGAATCCTCTGTAATTTCTATGCAGTAGATCATCTGGTGCTGGCAGATGCATCGATGTTAAATAAGATGTCTCCATTTTTTGCAGTAATCTTCAGCTACTTTCTGTTAAAAGAAAAGATTACGGTGCCACAGGGATTATTTGTAATCGGTGCATTTGTGGGAAGTTTATTTGTGATCAAACCGACATTCAGCAATATGGATCTGCTCCCTTCCCTGATCGGACTGTGTGGAGGAATCGGTGCAGGAGCGGCATATACGATGGTAAGAAAACTTGGAGAGCGGGGAGAAAAGGGACCGTTTATTGTATTTTTCTTCTCTACCTTTTCCTGTGTTGTGACGTTGCCATGGCTGCTTTTTGACTATCATCCGATGAGTCTTGCACAGATCGGGATTCTGCTGTTTGCAGGATTGTCGGCGGCAGGAGGCCAGTTCTCTATTACAGCAGCATATTGCTATGCTCCGGCGAGAGAGATCTCTGTTTATGATTATTCACAGATTATCTTCTCGGCAGGACTTGGATTTTTCTTCTTCGAACAGATCCCGGATCTGTTAAGCTGGATCGGCTATGCAGTCATCTGTCTGATGGCAGTAGCAATGTTTTTATATAACAATCGCAGAACGGAGTAAAAGATATGAGACAGTCACAGATTACACAGTGGTGTCAGGCGATCATAGAATCGCAGGCAGTAAAAGAAGGCCTGTATATCGATGCAACAATGGGAAAAGGTGGAGATACCGCCTTCTTATGCAGACTTGCAGGTGAAAATGGACATGTTCTTGCATTTGATGTGCAGGAAAAAGCGCTCCATCTTACAAAAGAGCGTCTTACAAAAGAAGAACTTGCAGACCGGGCAGAGCTTTATCTGTGCGGACATGAGCATATGGCAGAATATGCAGGAGAAGAGACTGTGGATGTGATCTGCTTTAATTTTGGATATCTGCCGGGTGGAGATCATAAGGTTGCAACCCATGCTGAAACCAGTATGCAGGCAATCCTGCAAGGATTGAAACTTTTGAAGCGTGGAGGGATGATGAGTCTCTGCATATACAGTGGCGGCGATACCGGTTTTGAAGAAAAAGATGCAATTCTGAATCTGTTGCGTACACTGCCGTCAAGAGAATATACAGTGATCGCAAATGAGTATTATAATAGAAAAAATAATCCGCCTATGCCAGTGTTTATTTTTAAATCATGATATACGAGTAGAATTGTGGAAGTATGAAGTATGGAGCAATTCGTATGGCATAATAATATACAAGTAGAGATGAGCAAAACACATTAATTCAAAAGTAGGACGTGGCAGTTAGTTTCCATAAA
>NZ_QUFR01000019.1:0-32275 GCF_003478575.1 Dorea sp. AF24-7LB | reverse complement strand
CAATAGATGGTAAGCTGTTTTTTTCTCTGTCCTGACACCGATTGTTCACGTATCAATTTAACGTTCTCTTTTATGCCTATCAATAAGCAACAAAACAAACATAATAAACCATATCCCCCATGCAATCAAACAACCAATTCCTAGATATTGGATATCTATGATTATTCCAATAATAAAAGGAACTGACATAAACATCATTCTTTTTCCATATGCCTTACACATAGCATTCTCATCGTATTTCTTTCGTTCATCCGCTGATTTCATATTATAACCCGACAAGAAATTAGCAGCTTTTCCTTCTGATTTATAAAACCACATTCCAAACAAAAACATAATCACTGCCATCATAAAGTCAAAAACAATATAGATCATATAATCATAGAACATATAATACAATTTCTCCTTTCAACCAATCACTCTTATCTCTTTGAATTTTCTACATTACTCCTCATCTTTGACCAAACATAGCAAATCAGTATATCCTGACTGCATAAGTAATTGCTTAAAACCAGACATCACTTCTTCTTTTGTATAATTATTATTTTTCAAAAACTCACTATCCTTCTCACTAAGGTATTGGTAGAAAAGAGCTGCTGCCATTACCTCATTTCTGTCTGTGTAATCAATGCTATCTAAAAGTATATTCTCTGCTTCGTTAATTTCCCCAGAATCAATCATATCAAGAAAATCTTTCAAATTTTTCCCTGATACTTCATATTTATTTTCTTTTTCAAGTTCAACAGAAACATACTTTTTCCCAAACATTAAAGAAAATAATACTCTTACCATTTCTTTTATCATTCGCATAATATAGTCTTTTTCGTCTGTGAAATACATTTTTCACCTCCATAACTACCGATTTTCCAACAATACAAGCAGGAAATTATTTATCATCTGTATTGTTTTCCTTTTTCTTATGAGTCGAACCCAAGCAAAGAAATGAAGAACCAAGACATAACCATACTATAGCCATAGAACTTTCATTTCCACTCGTAAAGCCAATAGCTGACGCTATGAAAAACAGAACTGATGCAATGTAAAATAAGATTGATTTGTTTATCCCTTTTTTCATAAATAAGCATCTCCTGCAAACAATAATTTATTTTAATAAATATTTTTTAAACGCTTTATGATTATCAAAGTGGACTTCTCTAAAAAACAGAACTAACCAAATAATATAGGTTGGTATAGCCATATATGGGGTTAAAAGGCAGGATAATGTCGCTCCTGCTAACATTATAACAGTCCATATGAAGCACTGATTTCTTATATCACGAGAGATCTGAGCTTTATCATACATTGTTTGTTCTTCTTTAGAAAATGAATTAAATCCTGAAACAAATTTAGTTGCTTTTTCCTTAAAAATCGCAAATAACACACCTATAATTACAAATGGTATAACCAAAATTATACATGACCAAAATCCTATATTCATAATACATACCTCCTCTTAAAATACCAATTTCTCAGTTTCAAAAACTGGAATTTATCGTCTTGTTCCATTCTTATCAAAATTCTTTTTTAATGCTATTTCTGTTGGGAGAATAGATCCAATTAAAGGAATAAGTTGAACACCACAGATAATTCCTCCTATACTCCCAACACAATCTTCATTTTTTCCAATTACTAAAAGCATGAATATTACTGTTATCGGCAACATAACCATTCCACAGACATACCAAACTTTACCACAATATTTATGAGCAAATTCCCATGTGTCTTTGTTCTTCATAGACATCGAGCTCCGATATCCAAATACTGAATTTATTTTCTTTGGAGCCTTTTTCATAAAATATCTTCCAAAACCAATCATCGTAAATGGAAGAAGCAAATCCATAATCAACATAAAAATCCAAAACCCCATTGTAAACCTCCTTTACTACAACTTTCGATTTTACTTTGTAACTATGACTTTTCCTTCTGAATCCAGAAGAGGTGTAATAGCCGCTCCATATCCAGATTTCCAACAAAGATAGTTAACCCCAGTCTCCTTATCTACAAGGATTTGGCGAACTCCTTCATCCTTAAGCTGACTTCCGTCTCTAAATGTAACTTCAAATCTTTCTTCTTTCTTTGCCATGTTTATTTCTCCTTTTTTCAAGCGTTAAATTCTAATTTAATAGCGCAAAAGGAAATATATGACATACACCCAACTAAGTAATCCATGAAAAATCGCCCAGCCGACAGACTTCCACGTTGTATAACTAATAACCATAGCTAATGCACTTCCAAAAGTTATTCCTGATTTTACCGTTTTCTTGACAGTCATTGATTTATTATCTTCCATGTTTGTTTCCTCCACAAATTCCGATTGAACAAAATCGCTGCGCGATGGCCTACCAAGGCTATGGCATAGCGATTTTCTTTTTTCTATAACAAAACAGTGGAAAGCAAGTCCTAAAAGTAGTATTGTTAAGTCACCACAACGAAACAATCAAACAGGATCAACCTTCCCACTGCCTATGAAAAGAATACCACCCTTCCGCTTGGTTGGCAAGCGGTTTTATGACCAAAATGCACCTCCATATAAAGCAGTGTTCCGGATAACTACTGATTTTATATGGAGGATTTTATTATGTATGAAAAATATTTAGAACAGCTTGAGGAAGCCGGAAAAATCCGTAACCTTAAAGAACGTTCCATCAACTGCTATAAAAACTATGTCTCTTATTTTCTGAAATATCAGAATAAGAATCCTGAAGAGCTTACCTGTCAGGATGTCAGGGACTTTCTTCTTGCCAAGAAAGACGATGGTCTGAAAGCGACCACCCTCAACCTTTATAATTCATCCATCCGCTTTTTCTATCGGAATGTACTTCACATTCTATGGGATGATATCACCGTTCCACGCATGATGATAGAGCACAAGCTCCCTGTCGTACTTTCTGTTAATGAAATCGATAAGCTTCTTGATGCTACGGATGACCTGAAATATAAAGCCATGTTTGCCACCATGTATTCTTCCGGAATGCGTGTCTCCGAAGTAATCCACCTTCATTATGAGGATATTTCACGTACTAACATGCAGATCCATATCCGGGATACAAAGAACCGGATGGACCGTTATACCATTCTGTCTGAAAGAAACCTTGCGATTCTTACAGAATACTGGTTCAAAAAAGGCAGGCCAAAAGGAATTTTGTTTCCGAATCAGTTTACAGGGCAGTATCTTACCGTAAGTACACTGGAACAGGTTATCCGCCGTTCTGCAGCGGCTGCCGGGTTATCAGGGGTCACTCCTCACTGCCTCCGCCACAGCTTTGCCACTCACCTTATGGAGCAGGGAGTGGAACAGAGGAATATCCAGGCACTGCTTGGACACCGTGATCCGAAATCAACAGAGGTTTATCTTCATGTCAGCAACAAATCCCTTATGGGCATACGCAGTCCTTTTGACAGAAAGGATGGTACAGCCAATGGATAAGCCCACAGTACAGGATATTTTTCACCGTTTTTATCCGGCATACCTTGATCAGTATTCACCTTCTCCTGTACAAGCAAAGGTTGCGCATAACATCATGAACTGCAAGACCGGTGCCTATGGTGCAAATGTATGTGTATGTGAGGATTGTGGTTCCGTACAGATTCATTACAATTCCTGCCGCAACCGCTGTTGTCCCATGTGTCAGGCTGTTCCGAAGGAGATGTGGATGGATGCACGCAGGGAGGATGTCCTTGATGCTCCCTATTTCCATCTGGTTTTTACTGTTCCAGATATTCTAAATCCGGTCATTTACAATAACCAGAAACTCCTTTATGATGCCTTATACCATGCAGCTTCCGCAACCATCAGTGAACTGGCTGCCGACTCAAAACATCTCGGTGCAAAGGTGGGGTACATCTGCATTTTACATACATGGGGTTCTGAAATGAACTTTCATCCCCACATTCATACCATTCTGCTGGGTGGAGGACTGACTTCCAACAACCAGTGGAAGGACAATGGCGAAAATTTCTTTTTTCCAATCCAAGTCATCTCCAAAGTGTTCCGTGGAAAATATCTGGAGGAACTAAAGAGGCTGTGGGAAGAAGACAAACTGGTATTTCATGGTACTGCTGAAAAGTTGCGTAACCATTATACATTCAAGGAACTCTTGAATTCCTGTTATGGTATGGACTGGGTTCCTCACTGCAAAAAGACTTTCAATGGTGCCGGGTCAGTAATTAAATACCTGGGCAAATATACTCACCGCATTGCCGTCAGCAATCACCGCATCGTCCGTATGGATGATGATACCGTTACATTCTCAGTAAAGGATTACCGCAATGAAGGGCGGTGGAAGGAACTGACCATTTCGGGGATAGAGTTTGTCCGGCGGTTTCTCATGCATGTACCACCAAGACGCTTTGTCCGCATCAGGCACTACGGACTGCTATGTTCCCGTACCAAAAGACAGAAGCTTACTCTTTGCAGAAATCTCCTTGGATGTAAGAAGTATCTTTCCGAGCTTCGTGACCTGGAAATGCCTGAAATACTGGAACATCTTTATGGCATCAAAGTCTGTGTATGTAAAGCATGTGGCGGACATCTCGGAAAACCACAGATGAGAATGCCACTGCGATGTTAAAGAGCAACATCTCATACTTTCAAAAGCCTCAGTCCCTGAGGTTTGTTTGCCATACCCATTTTCAGTATTTTTCGCAAATTTCTGTAGCTTTCATACTGAAAATCTTATATAATCATGAGCAGGAACAAAGAATTGAAAGCCCATAGGTTACGGCAATCCGGACGCTTGCTTTGTTCAATTAGGTCAAATCGAAAATGGTGTAAACGAAGGGGCAGTTCCCTGCAATGCCAAAACTGCTTTTTCGTTTACCCCATCATCGATTGTAACCTAAAGAATTTCTATTTTCGTTTCCATAGCATAGTGTACTCTTTTTCACCAGTAGCTTCATCCAAGCCTTCACATTGAATAATGAACCCTTCTCTTTGGTAAAAAGAAATTGCTCTGGCATTCTTCTGGTATACATTTAACCGTAAGCTAACTTTTTTATCCTTAACATAATCTAATAAAAGCTTACCTATGCCACATGACTGCATTTCATCGGAGACAAAAATACCTTCTATATATTTATCATTTAGTCCTACAAATCCTTGTGTCATTTTATCTGCTTCAAACACATAAACTTCGTATTGTGACATCATTTCTTTTACTAATTCATAATTACTCTTCCAGTATTGATTGGAAATAAAATAATGTGCTTTCAGATTTGTCTTTAACCATATGTCAGCAACTCTATCGATATCTCCGTTCAGCAACTTTCTAATCATAACAAATTTCTCCACAACTACATTCTTTATGCTTTTCTCTTTTTTTCATTCTATCACAAGCTCACCATTAATCATCATTTTTTTGATATTTTTTCTTTTCCCCCACTGTAAAACAGCCTCTGAGCGTTTCGTTATATAGAAGGGTACACATACAGAGCAAGATCCACCCATGTTTAACAGTATTGCCATTTGGCATCCTGTCATCCTATGGGATTTATCTTGATGGGGATCTCCCCATACCCTCTCAATAACAGACGCTTCACTTGTCTGTTGGTTCCACCTAAAGGTGTTCACAGCACTATTTCTAATATCGGAAGGGACAGCCGATATTGAAATACGTGGACTCCCAGTGGGAGGAATAATCGTAGCGAAAGGAGGAATATGAGAACAGAAAACAAAGATAAAGAACTGAATCACAGACATTTTATAGGATTACGTCTTACCGATGTCGAACTGGATTTATTAGACCAAGGCGCTGCTTGTTTATCTGTTAGCCGATCAGAATATCTGAGGAAACTTCTATTGGAAAAGCAAATCCATCATCAGATTGAAGTTGTTGCAGACATGAATGATCTCAGAAAACTGGTCAGTGAATATGGAAAAATCGGATCGAATCTCAATCAGATTGCCAAGCATTTTAACAGTGGTGGCAGTCAGTCACGTGCTATAGAAAATGAGATTCATCAGTGCATCACGGACTTATTCCTATTAAGAAAAGAGGTACTGAAACTGGCAGGTGGTATGAATGGCAATCGTAAAACACATTAAAAGCAGAAATGCAAATTACTCGGCTGCTATCAATTATCTTCTGTTTGAACATGATGAAAAAACCGGGAAAAAGATTGTAGATGAATCCGGACGAAGCATCCTGCGAAAAGAGTTTTATATGGATGGACTGAACTGTGATCCGATGTCTTTTGACAAGGAATGCGAACTGACAAATGCTCATTTTCACAAAAATAAGAAACGTGAAGATATCAAAAGTCACCACTACATTATCAGCTACGATCCAGCCGATGTTACAGAAAATGGACTTACCGGCGAGAGAGCACAAGCAATCAGTTTGGAACTTGCAAAGCAGATGTTTCCTGGATATCAGGCACTGGTAGTTACTCACACCGATGGCCACAATGAATCCGGAAATATCCATACTCACATCGTCATCAACAGTATGAGGAAGACTGCAGTGGAAAGGCAGCCTTATATGGATAAACCACATGAAGAAGTTGCCGGATACAAGCATCGTTCCACGGATAAATTCATGAACACTTTTAAGAAAACTGTCATGGATCGTTGCCTACAGGAAGGACTTCACCAGATAGATCTTCTTGCTCCGGCTGAAAGAAAAATCACTCAGAAAGAGTATATGGCACAGAAACACGGCCAGCAAACAATAGATGAGATCAATCGGAAAATTATCGAAGATGGTCTCAAACCAACATCCACCGTATTCCTTACGCAGAAAGAATATTTGCGACAAGCGATTGATGAATGTGCTGTCACTTCCAGTAATTTTGATGAATTCCAATCTAAACTTCTGGAACTATTTCAGATCTCTGTGATTGAGCATCGTGGCAGATACAGCTATCTTCATCCTGATCGACAGAAGCGGATTTCTGAACGTGCACTTGGAACACGATATGGAAAAGAACACCTGGAACAGACCTTCTTACGCAAGGATCCATTGGCCATTCTCTACGTCAGATCTCACCTGTGCCTGGTTGTAAATCTCCAGACAAATGTGAAAGCAATGCAGAGCCCGGCTTATGCTCATCGGGTAAAACTTTCTAATCTGCAGCAAATGGCAAATACCATTATCTATGTGCAGGAACATGGATTTGATACGCAGTCAGATTTGAAAAACACACTGCTTGCATCAAAGCAGGAATTGAAAGAAATGCAGACACAGTTTGCTCAGCATCGGTCCAATCTAAGGACTCTCAATGATCAGATCCGCTACACCGGACAGTACTATGCAAACAAGGAAGTTTATTCCCAATTTTCAAATGCAAAGTACAAAGGAAAGTACCGGAAAGAACATGCGAAAGAAATTCAGAAATATGAAGAAGCCAGAGATTGGCTGAGATCCTTTTATCAGGATGGAAAGATGACAAGCCTAAAAACCCTGACTTTACAAAAAGAAAAACTGCAACAGCAGATAGCTTCCGAAGAAGAAGCAATAAGCAGCTTGAAAGAAAAATTAAAAGATCTGGACACTGCCGATCAGAATGTTGATGCCATTCTTCAGATGCAGATTCCAGAACCAGTGAAATCAAAAACCAAAGATCTCGAACGATAACTATTACAAAACAAAGGAGGAACTATCACATGACACAAGAAGAATTTAATGTTGTATTTGAACTTCAGATGAGAAAGTGTGCCGATATTCTGGCACATAAAAAGAAAGAATATACCGGTGATAATATTGACCGCCTCAGTGCATTCAAGATTGCTGCCGCTTTACAGAACTGTGATCCAAAAGCAGCACTGGCCGGCATGATGTCGAAACATGTCGTATCCCTTTACGATATGTGTTATTCCACTCTGTTACATTTTGACATGGAACAGTGGGATGAAAAAATCACAGACTGCATCAATTATCTGATCCTTTTAAAAGCTCTGGTAAAGGAGGAACAGGCCTATGGATCACATTGAAACAGCTATCTTAAACTGCTATGGAATCCGGGAAGCAGAACAAAATATGGTCTTTGCTGCCAGGCTCACACAACACGGTCATACGATTCAGAGCATGGCAGATCTGATGGACCTTTACCATCAATCCTACAGTCAGAAGACCGTAGAAAACATTGCGGGGCTTCCACATCCAACCGTACAGAAATTCATGGTCATTACCGTGGCTGTTGTTGGTGCAAGCAGACGCTTCCTGGCACAGATCACAAGGCATCAGAACGAAGTAAAGTACATGAGTGCATCTCTGCAGTACAGCAATTATTCCGGTCACGCTGCATTTGCTATTCCATATGGGATCATGAAAGCAGATAAAGAAATCCAGGATATTTACAAAAAAAGCTGTCAGTCAGATCTGGACCACTATACAGAACTCTGTGCCTTAGGCATTGATCATGATTCAGCCGGATATGCCACACCTCAGGGACTTCGAAACGTACTGATCATCAGTGCAACGCCTTACCAGTGGAAGCATATGATCGGTCAGAGAACCTGCAGAAGAAATACGGATGAAACAAGGATTGTGATGCTACAGATCTGGCAGAGATTGTACAAATTAAGCCCGATTCTTTTTGCACCGGATTTGACCGGTCCATTCTGTCAGAGAGGAAGCTGTATGGAAAAACAGATGTCCTGCCAGAATCCTATTTCAAAACTTTGGATACCGTCAGATATCTTAAAAGCAGATTATCCATTGCTCATCAGAAGGGAGGTGAGCAGCCATAAAGATTAAACTGATTGACTTTGGTCTGAAAGCAAATCATTATCCCTTCCGGCCACATGAAAATGATGCCGGTGCTGATGTATTCATGCCTTATGATTGCGTATTAAAACCAGGTGAGGTTGCAAGAATTCCACTTGGATTTGGTCTCATCATCCCCGATGGATTTGCCGGATATGTCTTTCCACGAAGCAGCATGGCAGCAAAAGGACTGGTATGCGAACTTCCACCGATTGACTCCGGTTACCGTGGTGAGATCCATGCCATTATCAGCAACGTGAGCACATCTTCTCAGATCATTCATAAAGACACACGCGTCGGTCAGCTGGTGATCACACCGGTTGTGATTGCAGACTTTGTCCTGGATCTCGGTGAAGAACGAGGAACTGGGGCTTTTGGAAGCACAGGAGAATAATACTATGATTACATTTGGAAGAAAATTAAAACACTTAAGACAGAAAAATCATCTCACCCAGAAAGAACTTGGCATGGCTGTTGGATTTCCCGACAGCTGTGCTGATGTCCGGATTGCTCAGTATGAAAGCGATGTCCGAACACCAAAAGAGGATCTTATGAAAATCTTTGCATCAACACTCGGTGTTCCGGTTGAACTCTTTACTGTACCGGTACTCTCAGAACCTAGGGAATATGAGGCGGCGGAGTATTGGAGGTATGAGTTAGGGGCGGAACTAGATTAATTGTCATAATACTGATATGAGGCAACGGATTTTCCGCTGCCTCGCTTTTATCATTTTGAGGGTAATTGAAAATATCCTCCTGTGTTGAGCAATCCTCTTTTTCTGCGCTTTATCTGCATATCTATATATTTCATTTTATTTCTGTTCCATCGATAAAAAGCACATATTTATCCGGATTATGAACAATATCATAATCTTTTCCATATTCAATCGGTCTAAATTCTATCTGCATAATGGATTTTCCATTTTCGATATCTTCTTTCCAAGAATATACGGTCATATCAAGGCTGGTTGCATATCCATGATCTGTAGAAAATTTTATTGAATGAAATGAATTCTCTTTGTACATTTTTAAAAGCAGTCTTGTAAATGCTTCTTTATCAGAAATTTTTTTTCTGTTAGCAACTACTGTAAGATTCTCATCTCTATTCATAGAAAAACTGCCAACTACATCTGGCTCACCTTCTTTATGCTTTAATAAGCTTTTCCCAATTATCATTCCAACAATAATCGAAAAAACGATAGCAACAAATACAAGTGTTATATTTTTTTTCTTCATTTTATCAAGTTCCTTAGAATTATATATAAGTCTTTAGAACTACTATATCATATTTTCACGTTAAACCAAATAAAAAAGAAGAGCAATAAGCCCTTCCATCTTCTTATTCACGTATTTATTCCACCAATGCTCTCACTGCATTGATAATTCTCTGTTGCTTTTCTTTAGGTAGTTTCTCTATCATTTCAGATAATTCATTCGTAACGCCGCTAACCGAATGTGTCACAACATCAATCAATAGTGTATCTGCTGAAACATCTAATGCATTTGCAATCGCAATAAAAGTATCAAGTTTTGTTACTTTCAGTCCTCTCTCTATAACACTTACATGAGTTGGACTCAAGTTTACCAGTGCTGCCAATTCTTCTTGTGTAAGATTCTTAGCTTCCCTTGCAGCTTTTATTCTCTGACCAACCGCCTTTAAATCCATTGTGACACCTCCTTTAGAACGATAATTCGGTCTAAAATTAGTATAACGATTGATCTTTAAAACATACAGAATCTACAGATTGTCAACTTGTTCTTTAGAACTATTTTAAATTAAAAAGGCCCAAAAGGGCACTTTCCCTTTTGAGCCTATACACTTTATCAGCTAACGTATTTTGCTTTCATTTTTTCTCATGGTCATGAGGCTTTTTTCTCTTAAATCGCATTCTATGAATCCTTCGATTGCTCTTTCTGTTCTTCAATAATTCGTTCGGTTGCTTTATGAATTCTATCCTTGGAATAGGGTGGTCTTAAATTCAATGATAACCGCCCTTTTTTAATCATATACGTTTCACTACCATCCTCCGAAGATCCTTTCAACCAGCAATCATCCGGATACTTCTCCGCAAAAGACCTCAACCGTTTCTGCAAGTTCTGATTGAAGGTATACACATCATAGAATCCATCATCTTCATTAGTCAGAATAATCGTTTCTTTTTCACACTTTAACCTTCGCATATTCTATCCCCGCTTTCTTTCCATTTCCTGATCCAGGTACTTTGGTATCGGCTTTCCGGACCGGCGAGCAATAGCAATCTGTTTCTGATGCAGTCGTTTGATTACGGACCTTCGTTTCTTAGGTTTATTATTTTGTTGATTTCGGGACGTCTGTTTGTTATTGCGTGCATCAGAAATTTTTTCCAGGTTCTTCTTCTGATTATTCACCAGACCGTCCACCATATCATAGTTAGCTTCTGTACCAGATTCTCTGCTTCGTTCATAAGTGCCGTTCTGGTAGAATTTCTGGTAATGTTCCAGACGGATTTTACCATCTTGTTTTAGCTGTTCGACCGGATTTAGCGGTACCTGCTGTTGGATGTAATCATGAATCTTTTGTTTTGTCTTTTCATCGAATTTCTTACATTCTTCGACAACCATTTTTCCATAAGCATCCAGGATAACACCCTGGGCCTGATCTCGGTATACCTGATGTTCCATCAAATAAAACTGTTTTCCATCAATAATGACGGTGTCTGTTGCAATCCAGTTCCCCTTTTTCCCATCAATCTGATAATTCTCAGTTTCCATAGTGATCAGTGCACCGGATGTGTTGATACGAATAAATCCGGCCAGATACTGTGGATAGTTCTCATCTACATAGTAGCAGCTGATTTCTCCATTCTTGTTCAATACGAGCACGTCACTGACTTCGCATTGATTTTTCGTCCGTTTCCAGATGTCAGCGACTTTTTCATTTTCCTGCATTTCATGAATCGAGATTAATCGGTAATTTTCGACAGTAATCGACACATTCTGCTGTCTTGCCTCTTGGTATGGCAGATGCCACAGTGCTTTTCCTGCTGTCTGCTGATCTACTCGGTAGACTGCAAATTGATTAAGCTTCATAGGCATCATCCTCCAAGTTATTCAGATAATAATTCAGATCCAGAGAATAGTAGTATTTGTCTTCGATCTGCTGTAATTTTCCAACTGTAGAATTGATGATCTCAATCATTTCATCATTCTCAGGATCACTTTCTTCCTGTTCCAAAACTTCCAAAGCTTCTTTCAGTGTTTGGATTGTTTCTTCCTTTGTGTGCTGCTGGAAGATAGCAGTAATAGTCAGTTCGTTTTCTTCCAGGTTTACATTTCTCATAGGCTCATTTCCCCCCTTTTCTTTTTCGGTATTGGTTTCATCTGTATATTCAGCTCCTTCTCGTTTTTTTCTTCGCTTATATTTTTTTCGTTATCCACTTTCTTATTGGATTTCAGAGGATTTTCCACATTTGGATGTCTTTCTTCCAAGTACTTTTCCACACGACTGATTGCATTTTGCACATAAGAGTTTTCTCTAAATCCAGGAATCGAATTCAAAAATTCTTTCTGTATTTTTCCTTCAATCATCAGGCTCTGCATCCCTTCATAATCACTTCCGTCTTTCAAATCAAAGCCAACACATTTCAGTCCATGCATACGTTCTGATGGGATTTTCTCATAAGCTTCCAAGGCTTCCGGTAATGTCAGGTCATAATGTACTTCACCCATTACAGGAAATTCAGCACATTCAGCCGCATAAAAGCTGATACATGTAAGATCATTTTCATAATCCACATTTTCTATTTCCGGGACAATATCGAGTATTTTTTCTCTTTGTGCTGCAAACTCTGGAAGTTCTGCAAATCCAAATCGATCCACGTAATATGCCTGCATATCCCCACCACGGTTTGTAATGATAACATCACTGACCGACATAGAATGTGCTTTATAATCTGCCGGTGGATTATCGTTGAATACGGCATACAAATCATCCAGCTTTTCATTTTCATGTAATCTGCCAGAATAGACACACTTATAATTTGCTGCATCGATTGTAATGCCATCTTCTTTGACCATTGCCATATTCATAAATAAATGTTGTTTTCCCGGTGTGTCTTCATCCACATGATAAATCGCATAGCGGTCACCATTACCTCTGAACATTTCTTCCTCTAGGGTATAATCATACTTAAATGGGTACATAGTCCGATCAACTCTCTCCGAAATATCCGTCCCTTCTGTAATCGTGTCTTCCAGCCAGTTTTGGATATCTCCCCATGATTCAAACTGTAGATAGCCGGCAATTTCATGTGTCCCATCCGGTGCCAGTACAATATGTCCCGGTTCGCTTTCCCGATAATCATAGCGGTATCCGGCTGCTTCCAGTGCATCTACCAGAATGCCGTATTTTTCATGTAATTCTGTTTTCTGTTTTTCTTCAAGAATGATTTCCAGTTCTTCTGTCAGCTGATCAATCATTTCACCGGCTGTCTTGCGGATCACATCCATAGATGCTTTCATTTCTTTCATTTCCCGGCTGCTGCTCCAACCTGCAATGTAAGGAAAACTGTAATCCGATGTATCCAAACCAAAGGAAGAACACACACAGTAAGCAACGGATTCAGCCTCGACCTCTTTTGTCAGACGGTCTTTTTCTACACCCAGGCTTTCCATGATTTCACTGTCATGCAGTTTTGCATGGGCGGTTTCATGAATAGCAGTCTTTAAGGTCTGGCTTTCACTGAGTCCTTTTTTGATCACGATTTCCTTATCTGCATTGTGATAATATCCATTGGCATTGCCATCGATCTCATCGAATCGTATCGGCACTGGGGATATTTTCTGAATAGCCTGCATGAAAGAATCAAAATCCTGCACAGCTGCAGTCAATAATTCCGGTGCCAGTGTCTGGATTGGTTCCCCGGATGTCTGAGCAATATCAAAGACGGTAACTGCTTTAAAATGTGGAACCGTAACTTCCACTTTTTCAGTCTTAGGTTTTCCATCGGTTCCCATGATCGGTCGCTGATTTTCATCCAGGACCTCTTTTTCCTTCATTTTCTTATATGGTGCTGGTGCGATGATCGTAATTCCTTTTTCGCCTTTCATGACCTGTCTACCCATGGACTGCCAGTTTTTGTAGCTGGTAACAAGTGTGGCATCCGGTCGTTGCATAGCAATCAGCATTGTATTGTTAAAGGAATAATTGTGAAACTTTGCCATGGTTTTAAGAAATTCCTGATAGCGGTTACTTGTAAAAAGTTCTTCCACACCGGATTCCAGTGACTGCATAATGCTGTCCATATCTTTTCCCTGAACCGGTAATGGAATTGTTGTTGTCTGCACCGTTGGAATATCTCTTACGTTATCTTTTTCTTTTGTATCTGTTACTTCTTCATAGGGTGCGATGGCTTCTGTCACCATTCCTTTAGTTAAATCAATGTCTTCAACACGAGTTGAAAAACGGATCCTGCTATCTGGAAATTCTCCTTTATCTCGAAAGGAATAGTAATTTCCATCCCGTCCTGTAATGATGTGATCAACCAAGGAAATCCCCATCAATTCACCTAATTCCTGCATTCTTGCCGTAGTCTGGATATCCGATGTAGACGGTGTCAGATTTCCGGACGGATGATTATGAATGAGCATCATTGAATGAGCATTAGAAAGAATTGCACTCTTAAATATTTCTCTTGGATTAATCAATGCTTCATTCAGCGATCCTACAGATACGATATTCATATTGATCGGTGTTAAATCTGCCTGTAAATTAACGATACAAAAGAGTTCACGATCCATCTGGGAGAGAAATTCATTCATAACACGAATGGCCGCATCCGGATTGTTCATTGGTTCTTTACTATAAAGGGGTGGCTGTTCCACCATACGAATTGCTACCTGCTCTAATTTATCTGCCATCAGCAACACCTCCAATCGGCACATTCATAATAAATTCCTGATCATGTAACTTCTCAATTTGCTTCTTCAAATTCCCAAACGAAAATGTGTGTAATAATTTTTTTCGATACTGGCTGTATCTTAAGCTTGTATTTGTTTTAATGTTCTCTTTCGTCATAATCTTCTCCTTTTCAAAAATGCCCCACGACATTTCCTTATGCCGCAGGGCGTTTGCTTATTTAACGGTTTTCATGCTTGGTATTAAAGTTCCATATCATGTTTCTTTGTTTTCGGTTTCTGATCTGGCTGTTCTTTTCCTGTTTTCTCTGTTTTTGCAGCCTGTGCTTCTTTTCCTTTCTGACGTTCTGTGAATCTGTCAGCTTTTTCAAAGACATGATCCTTTATATCAAAGTGATATACATCATTGGTAAGGCGTTCTGCAGGGGCTACCTGAGTGGCATTGACTTCTTTTACCATATCTCTTAACATTTCTGCATCCACTTGCCCGTCATCTGGCAAGACCAGCATTTCATGGATGGATGATGGCAAAATGAAGAAATCATTTCCAAGAAGTTCCCCCATGCTATCCATGAATTCCGGATAAAAGATCACACCGGCTCCATCAATTCTGTCTGTATTCGTAACAACAAAGAATGTCGGCATCTCGCTTGATTCCTGCAATGTTTCCTGCAGCATTTCACGTTCATCCGGTGTCAGCATGAGAATATTTTTCTGGTACATTTCATCTATCAATGCACCTATACTTGATACCTCCGGGATCATGACATGCGGTGAACTTTTCATTGCATCTTCATGAAGCTGTTCTGCAGAGATTCCATACTGTTCAAGCAGATCATTCTTGATAAACATGGAACTTAATCCATCCTGATCCTTGCCTACTGCCACATGATAGGTAATTGCGAGGTCTTCCTTCAGCTGATGTGGAGCATTTTCGAGTACTTCCTTATTTGCTTCGGCTGATGATACACGGATAAACAGCTTGTCCTTCACGTCTTCATAATTTAAAATGGATTTCAGATCAACCTGTATCGGTGCCTCAATAACTATATCTGCAATCTTTCTGCATACAGTTTCCATTGTTACGCCAGGCTGTGCTTTATATGCTTCATACAGCTGATTAAGATTGATCGTCGGGGTAAGCATCTCACCTTCTTTTCTCACCATCAGTCCCGTATAGGCACGATTCAGTTTCTGACACTCCATCGTTGATACTTCTGCATTCTCATAATCCTTCGGTAAAAAGAGTCTGATATTGTCCTTTACTTCATTTACAAATTCATTAAAATTCATTCTTCGTTTCCTCCTCTAATCTGTTTTCTTATTTCTTTTTGCTTTTGTTTTTTGGTTTCTTTTTGGGAAAGGATAAAGAAAAATTCACCTTTCCGGTTTCATCTGTATCCATATGGAGATCTGCCTCAAAGTACATATTTTTCTTTCTGGAATACAGGTCTTTTACATGCACACTTCCGTTTTTCAGAAGTTCTGCAGCCATCTTTTTATCCATGGTTTTTTCCATGCTCTGCAGATAGCGGTTGTCTTTCCAGAGAGCAAAGTGACAATCATGGTTGCTGCAATAGAAGTTGGTTTTACTTTCATATACCAGGCTTCCACATACCGGACAGGTTCCAATGCTTTCTCTGGTCTGAAATCTTCTTGTTTCTTCTTCGGAAATCGCATCGCATCCATTCAGCATCATGGTCAGCATGTTTTTGATCCCGGTCATAAACTGTTCCGGTGCAATCTCTCCATGCTCCATCAAAAGCAACTGGTTTTCCCATTCTGCAGTCATACTTGCAGATTTCAGGAAGTCTGGCAGGATCTCCACAAGGACTTTTCCATCATCTGTTGGAAGAATCTGTTTTCCTTTTCGGGTGGCATATTGGGAATAGATCAGTTTCTCGATGATACCGGCTCTTGTTGCCGGAGTTCCTAATCCTTTCTTTTCCGTATCTTCATCGAATTCCTTATTTCCAGCTGTTTCCATTGCCGCAAGGAGAGTATCTTCGCTGTATGGTTTTGGTGGCGATGTAAAATGTTCTGTCTTTTCTGCAGCTACAGCATAGAAAGTCTGTCCCTGGGTTACTTTCGGCATCCTCTCTTTCATTTCCTGATCCGGATCTACGATTGCCATGCGGTCCTTATTCTTGAAGCAGTTTTCAAAGAGTTTCCATCCATCCTGCAGAACAATCTTTCCTTTTGCTTTGAAGATTTCTCCCTGGCATTCCACTTCAATCTCTGTTTCCTGGTAAATGTGAGCCTTACTCATTGCCATGACCGTATGGACTGCGATCAGGAAGAGAATCTTTTCTTCCCAGGATTTCAGTTCATCCAGATGGCTGGATGCAAGCTCCATCGTTGGGATGATTGCATGGTGATCTGTCACTTTGCTGTTATTCATGACTTTCTTCACATCTGGCTGCTCCGGCTGATCAAACGGACCTGTCAGCTGATATTTCTCATAAATCTGACGAACCACATTTCTTGCGGTCTGTTCCATATCTTCTGTCAGATACTGGCTGTCTGTTCTTGGATAAGTGATCAGTTTCTTTTCGTACAGGCTCTGAGCGGTATCCAGTGTCTGTTTGGCTGTCATTCCATAGATACGGTTTGCTTCTCTTTGCAGTGTGGTCAGGTCATAAAGCTTTGGTGCTTTTACTTTCTTTTCCGTTTCTTTTACTGAAGTGACAATAGCTTCATTTCCATGGCATCTGCTTCTTAACTGTTCCGCCTCATCCGGATCAAAGATCTTTGGCTTTACTGCCGGAATTCCGTCACAATCCAGTTCTACATTGAAATACTTTTCTTTCTGGAAATTGCTGATCTGTCCGGCACGTTCCACCAACATGGCAAGTGTCGGTGTCTGAACCCTTCCAACGGTCAGCTTTTTGAAGTACTTTGTGGTGTAAGCTCTGGTTGCATTCATTCCTACCAGCCAGTCAGCCTGAGAACGGCATACAGCAGCTTCGGCCAGATGTCGGTATTCCTCTGCGGATCTCAGATGCTGCATTCCATCAAGGATTGCGGAATCTTCCAGAGAACTGATCCATAATCGTTTCACCGGCTTTTTACTTCCGGATAAGTCATAGACATGTTTGAAGATTAATTCTCCTTCACGTCCGGCATCACAGGCATTTACGACGTATTCAATTTCCGGACTGTTGAGCAGTCTTTTTAAGATATAGAACTGATCTTTCTTATCTTCTGAGACTGTAACTTTCCAGTCTTTCGGGATGATCGGGAGATCTTCATATCTCCACTGGTTAAATTTCTCATCGTAAGCATCCGGTGAAACATATTCGGCCAGATGTCCGAAGCACCAGCTGACCATACAGTCGGTTCCTTGTAAATATCCGTCTTCTCGTTCCTGGGCTCCAATCACTTCTGCGATTGCTCTTGATACACTTGGTTTTTCTGCAATTACTAAATACATGATGTATTACCTCCTTCATATAACGAAACGGAGAGAGCATGTTTTACAGCCCCCTCCGCTAAAAAAGTATATTTATTTTTCATTTTCTTCAAAATCTTCGTCTTCAGACTCTTCCTCATCCGGAACTTCTTCCAGTCCACCTGTTTCCAACCCTTCCGGCTGATCATCCTCGTCTTCCTCTTTCTTTGGCTTATAGATCTTGAAGTAGTAGTATGCTGCTACACCGCCGAGAGCCAGGATCAGGATTGTTGCCATTGCACCCATATTGGTTTTGGTAGATGCTGTTTTCTCCGGATCAACGGTAGCTTCCTTGTCTACATCCTCATTATTTGTTTCATCCAGCACAACCTTTGATGTATCTGGCTGTGGTGTTACGACAGTAGCAGTGCTGTCTTTATCCAGAAACTCTGACAGATCATTTTCATCAATCTGGGATAACATATAGACATTCTGGGATGTGGCACTGCGGTCGATCACGATATAGAAAGTATTATTATTCTTCGTTGTAACCGTAAGAAATTCCTTTGTGGAATCATCGGTAATGTCATCCTTAACTTCGCCATTTCCAGGTGTCGTAAATGCAGTTCCCTGGTCTGTTCCATCTTCTGGCAGCACCTCGTTTGTGTTTGTCGCCTCGTCCTTTTTCTCTTCTTTGTCTGTTGACTGTTCCGTCTGAGTTGTCTCTACTTTGGATGCCTCTGCCGATTCATCCACATAGGCAAATGCTGTGGTTGATGCTGTAAAAAGCATCATGACTCCCAACAGCAGTCCTGCCATTTTCTTATTCATTTTCTTCCATTTCACCATTCTGATATTCCTCCTTATTTTCTTCTGTGAATACAAAGGAGCCTGAACCTTCATCGTCAGACTCCCTGCTTACCTGAAATTTAACTTTTCCACTCTGGATACCATCCAAAAGATCATATAACTGATCATTATCCATCTTCATACCACGGATGCACCTGATCATCTCATTGTCCTCTTCCTGCTTTAATGCAGCCTGGACACCCCTAAGATATTGCTGCAGATCCGCAATCTTTTTCTCTGTCTTGGCAATCTCATCCAGATATTTTTTAATCTTTTTATTCAAACTTTCACCTCCCTTCGTTCACCCCTTTATGGCAGTCTTCCAAAGCACATGAAGTGTTGCTGCCAGTAGGATGTGCTGATATTTGAGTAATGGATCGGATCCCCACAATGGATCATCATATTGTTACCGACATAGATACCCACATGGCTTGCACCAGATGTGTTATACGTTCCCTGAAAGAAGATCAGATCTCCTGGTTTTGCTTCTTCCGGTGATACATAAGTACATACGCCTCTTAATCCATCCGCGGTCAATCGTCCATAGTTCCATCCATTACCACAGTGGTTAATGACATAGGATACGAAACCTGAGCAATCAAATCCGGACGGAGAGTAGCCACCCCATACATAAGGTACTCCCAGATATTTTTCTGCTTCCCGGATCATCCGGGCAAATTCTTCATCCTGCAGTGCTTCCGGTGGAATCTCATAGCTCATTCCATTACCGCCTGATCCACTGGTTACATTGTTTACATCCCACAGATAATTTCTGTTTCCATAGGTCGTATTTAATGCATTATAGATGATCAGCTGCTCCGCATTCAGATTGGCTCTTGCCAAAGCATCAAAGCTTCCATTTGTCAGTGTCACATATAGAATCTTCTTAGTGCTTGTACTGGTAACCGTTACTTCCTGACTGCCATTGTCATCTGCGATATAGGCTTCCCAGGTCTGATGTCCATGAGCAGAAGCGGCAGCATGGTTATCATAGTAAACGTCAAACTGCACACCATATCGTGCAAAGGCTCCGGTATCCTCAACTGTGTATTCCACACCATTCATTACTACCTTAGTGCCAATCGGCACAAATGGATTGGAAGCATCTACAGCAATGGTATGGTTTGCAGTTGGATATGCACCACTAGCAGTTGGTCCTCCGGACCATACACCACAACAGATTCGACAGTTACAATATCCACTGGTCACTACCTGTCCCAATGATTCTCCGACTCGAACATTTCTGGTTTCTGTCACCGTTTCTGTTCGACCTTCAGTATTCAGATGATATTGTGCTTCAAAAAGAGCTTGCAGTTCATTTTCAACATCTGAGTACGTCCAGTCCCCATATTTTGCGGTAAGATACGAGATAAGATGGTATGGATTATGACCAATCTCAGCAATGTTGTACTGATACTCGTCATAATTTGGATGTCTTCGTTCCATCTCATTGATCTGCTGATTCAAGGCACTTTCCAAAGCAGCATATCTGTTTTCGGCAGCATAAATATCCTCGTCTGAACTTGGATACGTTGTAATACCGATCACAGATCCAGCACCCTCGATAGAAGCACTGCAGCTCCCCAGAGATACCGCTATGACAAGAAAAAGAAGCGCAAAAATACCGATGCCTGCGAACATGGCACAATTACGCTTTATGATCTCTTTCAAGGCGATCTTTGCTTTTACCGTCATGTTCTCGACACCGGAAATGGTTGTTGCTCCACCCAGACTGCCAGCGGATTTTCCGGCTCTGGTTGCTCGGTAAGCATCCTTATATCGTTTTTTCTGGAAGAAGCGGTTATAGAAATGTCTCTTTTGTTCGGCTTTCTTTACCGTTTCTGCATTCTTGACTCCTTCCATACTTTCTGCAGAACCAAATTTCAGTTTCTTTTCTACGGTAGCCTCACGATAACCTCTGCGATGGGTTTTCACATCCGTCCGTTTGCTGCGGATCTGAGCATGACGCAGACCACGTAACGCATCTTCTGTTTCACGCTCTACAAGTCTGGCACTTTCCACACCTGCATTTTCATCTGTTTCTTCCTCTTCGGAAGAGACTGCTTTCATGCCAGATATAACAGCTTGTGTAGCAATGTATTTCCCGGCTGTCCCTCCCGGTTTCATGCCAGCACCTTTCACCATCTGATTTCCTTCATCATCAAAAGATAATCTTCCAGCTTTTGCCTGTTCTTTGGTCATCTGTTTTTGCAACTGTTTCTTCCGAATGGATTTCTTTTGGCTGTTCAGATTATTATCATCATCCGGGATTTTTTCATAACGATGCAGTTTCTTTCGATATCCGGATACTTTTTCTTCCGGTGTAACTTCAACTGTATCCTCAACAGCTTCCTGCCGGACAGAAGATTTACGGACTTTCTCCATCTGCAGTCGTTTTCCTTTTCCCGATTTTGTATCTTCATTTTCAGCCTTTTTTCGTTCCCGTTCAGGAACAAATTCTTCCTTAGTTTCCGGTCGCCCCCGGCTCCTGTGACTGATATCTTTTATGCTGCCATCACGGAGATTTTCTTCTGTCAGACCATCCCTGGTCATCTTTGCGACCTTTTTATCTTTGCCTTTAAATTTTTTTCCAGCTATAGGTCATCACCTCCAGGCACAACTTTTCTTTCTGTACTCATTCAGTTCCTGGCGTCCAATAATCGGGATACCAGGATAACCATCTGCCTGTATCCTGATTGCCGGAGAGCTCGCCTGGATATGAAATACCCAGTTCAATTCACTCGGATCTCTCGGCCAGAAACCATTGATCAGCATAGCCTCCTTGAACTGATTGTTGTGCAGATGGATCTGGGTACGTTTATACAAAACTTCTTTCAGATCATCACTAGTAAGATGTGGGTAGATCTTTTGTGCCGGATAGAAATTCCAGAATACCCAGTCAAGGATAATGTTCTGTGTTTCCAGCGGAAGCTCATACAGATGATGTTCATCATTGACTGTATGAACACGGTATCCAGGCTGCGCATTTTCCAGATTTTTCATCTGAATGTAAGGATTATCCTGGTTCCACTGCCTGATTCGGATCTTATCGATTTCCTTCATGTTTTTCCGCCTCCATTTCTTTCTCTCGTTTTTCAACTTCTTCCGGTTTTGTAGTCATCAAACTGTACAGCTTCAAGGTCTTATCGAACTTGTCCTTAAATGGAATAATTGTTGTTCCATAGAAAAGAAGTCCTTCTCCTTCCCCGGAATTCGTCACATAAGACAACTGATATGGGGAAATATTCAGCTGTTTTGCGAGGATCTGTCTGTCACCTGCCGCCTGGTTCAGCATCAGGATAAAATCACTGTTCTATAGTGATAGGTAAGCCCCTGATATCATCTCAGGCTTTTCCCCCACTTCACACCGTGCATGCGACTTTCACCGCACACGGCGTTCCATCGGTTAGTAGATTTCGTTGTCTAAACAATCAAACCTGTCATAGAAATACTGTGTTGTGTTGATTAGTGAGAGATTAGATTAACGGCAGAGACGCCAACTCACGGAGCGTATTTACCTTTTTGAGCTGGCTCTTGTCAAGCTGTAGGAGTTCCAAATATTTTGCGATTGTATCTGCATTGATGGCATGAATCAACTTGTGTACAGAATCCTTCACTAAAATAAGATTCCCATAGGAATCATCGCCTCCAAGATACCGGGGCAGTTTGTGATGACAGTGAATCTCATGTGTACTTGAGAATTCTTCACCGGTAACAGCACATTTTCCCCATTGAGCAGAGAATAGTGATATTCTGTTATCTGCATATTCCGCGCTATAGCCATAGGGTGGCTTCCGCATAAGCGAGAGCAGAATGGCCATATTGATTCGTAGGTTATTGTGAATGCCTTCCCGCCCCTCTGGAGTGTAGTAATTCCATGTTTTTTTACGGAATAAAGGATTCTTGTGTTGCGTGTAGCCAATAGGATATACTGGCTCATTTGTGCCTGCAACATATCGCATCATTTTGGATTTTCCAAATCGGCTTCTTTCAAACTCAGTCAATTCCCGTCCGGTTTTAACCAATCGATTCCCGTTACGGGTACTAAGCCTATTTGTGAGCAGTGTCAT
Source organism: Dorea sp. AF24-7LB (assembly GCF_003478575.1). Lineage (NCBI taxonomy): Bacteria > Bacillati > Bacillota > Clostridia > Lachnospirales > Lachnospiraceae > Dorea > Dorea sp. AF24-7LB. Next base: position 9,368 of record NZ_QUFR01000019.1, on the reverse strand, counting down.
AACTGCACGATTTAGTATTGCGCAATCATGGTTGATATGGGTGGCAATGCAGTAATAATTCTGCATTCCTGTGACCATACTGTTATAGAGCCTGATTTCACCCTGTTCTCCATAGATTTTTCGGGGATGGACAATCCGTTTTGCCTGTGTTTTCAGCTTCTGGCGCTTGTGGTCAAAATTCTTATCAGCGATGTATGAAATTACCACCAGCTTGTTGCCTTTCCTGTGAACTTTCATCTTGAACCCAAGGAAGTCTGAGTAATGATTTCTGACATTGATAATCCTTGTTTTCTTTTCTGAGATTTCCAGTTTCAGCCTTTCTCTTAACCACTGTATAACTGCGTGCATTGTCCGTTCAGCAGTATCTTTCGTTCTACAGTAAATCCGAAAGTCGTCCGCATATCGAACAATGAACATCTCTTTGAGGTTGGACTTTTTCGCCTGTCTGTACCCGTTTTCAGGTCTGACATTTCTTTTGCATATCGGACTCCATTGCCATTGGCTTTCAACCCAGTGGTCGAGTTCGTTAAGAACGATGTTTGCAAGGAGTGGAGAAATGATTCCACCCTGTGGTGTTCCCTTATCAGGCGTAATAAATGTTCCGTCCTCAAGTTTTATCTGTGCTGTCAGTATTCTCCGAAGCACAAATATAAGCGCCTTATCGTGAATCCCCATTGCCCAAATCTGCCGAATCAGCTTTGCATGGTTCACATTGTCAAAAAATCCTTTAATATCGAATTCAATGACATAGTGCAGGTTTGCTTGCTGTAACAGTTTATAACTTCTGGCAATAGCGTTTTCTACGGAATGGTTCGGTCTAAAGCCATAGCTGTTCTCACTGAACTTAGCTTCACATACCGGCTCCATTACCTGCTTAATACATTGTTGGATTAACCTGTCCCAGATGCATGGAATGCCTAAGGGTCTTGTCTTGCTCGGGTCGTATGGCTTCGGTATCTCCTTTCGCCTGACTGGCTTAGGACGATAACCATGCTCACTTCCGTTTACAATAAATCTCACTTTTTCAACTACTTCATCAGGGGAGCACTTTCCAATGTCCCTGATTGTGAGTTTATCTGTTCCACACGTTTTACTTCCTGTGTTTTTCTTGATATTTCTGTATGCCAGCAGAATGTTTTCCCTTTGAAGGACGATAGACATGAGGTCTGTAAACACCTCACCATTCTTACTGGCAGCATATAGATTATCGAAGGTATCTTGCATTCCGTAATACTCGTTATGTCGCAGATTTTCCTCACATAGCAGTTGTTTCTTTTTTCTGGTCATAAGGCATCACTCTCCTTTCGCGGGAAAGTGTCCCTTTTTGTCTTACTCGTAATCCTTATACGATTGAATGACAACAATAGTTTCTAACCGACTAAAGCCCATTCCTCAAGCCCGCCTTTTTCGTTGGGCTGTCATAGGTTCGAGCTTCGCTTTTCAGCACAGATTAAGCGGCTTATATGATTCGTCCGCAGATTGCTTATGAGCAACTCTGTACCTTTCCACGTTCCGATAACCCTATCTGTACATATATCCTTAGGTGTCCGCTATAGTCCTGTCAGCTTGATTGTGCCTGTAACACAATACGGAATTTCATATTTTCGATTTTTACTTTACCGCACTGACCCACATTTAAGTGTCCGTACATTTCTATACGGTAAACATCTAGACCCGTACATTCGCGGTTTTCGTCAGTCCGTCGTAGACATTCTCACCATAGATATTTTATAGACTCCCGGCGTGTCATCTGCATACAGTACCTCTACTGCACTTTCGTCAGCCGTGTTGCCACGCTGTTACGACAAACTTCCGCCGACTTTATCGAGCTCCAGACTCCAGCCATTACAGCCGAAGCCGGTCGAAGTATCAGAGTAGGCATTTCAGGGCGTTACTCCTTCATTCTACCTATCGGGTTATCAGTTGTTGCTCATCCCTGCCGAGATAAGCCCGACGCTTTTAGCATCACATGGCCATAAGTCTATGAAGTATTACCCTCATAGCGTGATGTTTGTGCGTCAACGTGTCGCACCAAAGATATTTTCAATTTCCCTGCTGGCAAGAAGATCTTTGATATTCTGTGTGATACCAGTCGGTACGCCTCCCCATTTTCTGAATCTCTTCCAGATTTCTACGGAGTAAGCTGCTGTCTGTTCTTCTTTGAGCAGAAGGTGGAATTCATCGATATAGTACCTGGTAGATTTGATGCCACGGTTGATCGTAACTCTGTTCCATACCTGATCCTGGACGATGAGCATTCCGATTTTCTTCAGCTGCTTTCCAAGTTCCTTAATATCAAAGCAGACAATACGGTTATTCAGTTCCACATTGGTTCTATGGTTGAATACTTTCAGTGATCCATTTACATAGATTTCCAGTGCTGTTGCAATTCTCTGGGCCTGGGGTTCTTTCTGCTTTCTGAGGCAATCATACAGGTCACCAAGGACCGGCATATTTTCCGGTTTTGGATCTGCAAAGTACTTCTGATACACCAGTGGAAGACAACGGTCGATCACTGATTTTTCCTCTGCTTCAATACCATCCCTGCTTCCCATGATCAGCTCACATAAGGACAGGACAAAATCGGATTTTACACCAAGTGGATTGTCATCATCGGAATAATCCATATTGATATCCATCGGATTGATATAATCCTTACTGGTTGGTGAGATGTGTACTACCTGTCCGCCAAGTGCATGGACCAGCGGGTAATACTCGCCCTCCGGATCTCCGATGATAATGTCATCCTTCGTAACAAAGAACGCATTGGTGATCTCTCTTTTTGCTGCAAAGGATTTACCGGATCCAGGTGTACCAAGGATCAATCCATTCGGGTTTTTCAGCTTTTTACGATCCACCATAATCATGTTGTTACTAAGGGCATTCAATCCGTAATATAAGGATTCTCCCGCCATAAATAGTTCCTGTGTCGTAAATGGAACAAAGATTGCTGTGCTGGTAGTCGTAAGAGCCCGCTTGATCGGGATATGATTTACTCCCAACGGAACACTACTCATAAGTCCTTCTTCCTGCTGATAATCCAGACGTTTCAGTACACAGTTATATTTCTGGGCGATACCGGCAGTCTGGAAGATGGCATTATCCAGTGCCTGCTTTGTCTTTGTGGTATTTAAAAAGAGCGCTGTTACAAGGAACATACGCTCATTTCGTGACTGCAGGTCTTCCAGAAGCCTTTTCGCTTCTCCGCCATACGTGTTCAGATCCGATGGGATAATATCCATATCATATCCGGCCCGGACTGCTTTTTTCTGTTCTTCGATTTTCATACGATTGATATCCGTCACTTTGCTTTTTACCAGCTTGATTGCCTTCATCTGATCCACCGACTGCACATGCAGGTTGACGATCAGGTTCTTATCAATATCCAGAAATTCTGCCAGCATCTTATCCGTAAGCTCCGGCGCCAGGATCTGCAGATAGGAGACAGCCCCGATGGTATTTCCCATCTGGAATGTATTTCTGTCCCGGAACACAAAACTGGTCGGTGCCACATAATCCTTTGTATTGAGTCCTGTCCGGATCATGGATCCATAGTCAAACTGGAAATCTGTCATCACATCCGGATTGAATGTCTCATACAGGATCTGCAGACGTTCCACGCCATTCAGCGGATATGCCGGAACTCCCAGAATCTTAAAGTTATTCAGGATATCCGACTCGATACGTTCCAGCTTTGGTTTTGCCTCCCGGATATTTTCTGCTTCAATGGCAAATGTGATATATTTTGACTTCACCAGACCGTTGTTTCCTTTTGCCAACTGCTGTTTCAACATCTTTGCATATTCCATGCGAACATCATCAAAAGCATCCTCCTGTGGCCGGATCTGGATCACCTGCTCAAACTCCTTCATGCTGCTCTTATGATTGATAAAGCTCAGCTGAAAATGGATACTGGCATCAAAGTAATTGAGGAAATCACACCAGTTTTCAAAGATTGCATTTTTATCTTCATTCTGAGCCAGCTGGTAGTTGATGTCATAAAAGCGGATACACTTAGAATAAGTTTTTCCCTGTACCCTGCAGATTCCATCTCTTCCCATTTCCTTATAAGCGATCGACTGCTGGACGGACAGTTTTTTCTGCCTGCGTTTCTCTTCCTGCTTTTCTTTTTTCTTTTTCTCTTTTCTGTCTACTTTTTTGTATCCGGTATCTGCGACAGTTTTCTTATTTTTCTTTTTTCGCAACCGTTTTTCCTCCTTTCGGTTTTCCTGCATCCGGAGACTGTCTGATCTGTTCCGGATCTGTTTCATAATAGTTTTCAGTTTCATATTTTCTGACGGATGGACGAAGAAACTTCACCCGGATCATATGCATCAGAACATCTTCCAGATGCATCCCGTCTTTTTCGTACATGGCAAATAAAAATGCCGGTAACATCAAAAGCACCATGACCGTTGCTGCATTACTGTTTCCCATCACATTACGCAAGAGGAAATAGCTTGGAATTCCCATTGCAGCACCTATACCAATACAGATCAGCTGTCTTTTAGTCAGGTTAAATGCTACTTTATTCTTTACCTTCGTTAAATCTTTCGGTACGCTGACATATGCCATGATTTTCACTCCTTCCTGTAATTTAGTGCGCGTTAAATATCGACTTACTTAATGATGCTGTCTTAAAGAGGCTGTAACATAAGATTACTGTGTAAGCCATAACGCCAAATAATGAAGAACTCAGATTATCTGAATATTGGATACCTGCAACAAGCACTGCATAGATTGCAACGCATACCATCATCAGAAATGCCTGGAAAGCCAGGGCAAAGAGTCCTCTGAAATAATTCGTGCCGATCTGCCCCCATTCTCTGTTACTCATAGTTGCGAATGGAATCGGCGCAACTGAGGTATATAGGTAAATCTCTATCATACGTCCATACATGATCACTGTGATCAGTACAGACAGGATTCTCATACAGAAGCCGGCGATAAGGGTTTCCAGCGCCAATACAACAAGTTCTCCGATTTCCATACTTTCCAGGGTTGCGGAAAGATCCGTCAATGCCGAAGAAATATCAATGGCGGTACTTCCTGTGATAACACCGGCCGCAGAATTAACTACGTGCTGGCCCACATCGAATACCGCCATTGTGATTGTAAATGTGTTACTCACCAGATAAACCGCGATCCACATTTTTACGAAGTACTTGAAAAACATCCAGGTATCAATATCATGCATGTTGTTACGCTCGGTCAGCATAGAAATCAATTCGTAGCAGAGTACGAGTGTGATAATAATACCTGCGATCGGCATGATCACGGAATCCGATAGGTTCCGGATCATACTGAATATGCTGCCGTTCCACCCTTGCGGGGTCTGTCCAACCTGGGTAGCGATCTCACCGGTCTTTTGATTGACATCAGTAAACATCGTGTCCAGGTTGGAAGTGATCATCCCGGTTAAGAGTTCCCTCATCCATTCCTCAATCGCATCAAAAATCTGACTGAACATGGATCTCTACTCCTTTCTCTTAACCAAATAATCCACTCAGAAGCGGGATTAGCTGTGTTCCGATCAGGATAACACCACCACCGCTCATCAACTGCTTAATTCCCTGGGATTTTGCACCCGGGTTGTCGTTTCCATAACCTTCCATCAGGTTGATTACGCCCCAGACACCAAGACCGGCACCGATTGCAACGACCAGTGTCTGAAGGATATTGATTGCACTGCTAAAAAAAGCCATAATCAAATGTATGAACAAACGCTTTTTCTTATGGTCTGTAAGCGTTTGGCTCTACTCCTTTCCCTTTTATTCAGACCTTTTTTTACCTGTTTTATTTGCAAGGCGATCTTATCTTTATCTTCACTTTTTTCTCCTTTCTTCCTACTTTTAGATTTCTTTCTTGAAAAAACATAAAAAAAATAGAGCATATAGATGGATTTTTCTACATGCTCTAACGCTTTTTGTTCTTTTTACAAATACTTGAAATTTTTTACTTCCTATCCAATTTTTTTGCCAGCACAAAATTAAACAAAAATGCTACTGTCACTATTAAAATACATATTATCGTAATCCACGCTGGTACTTTCATATCAAATTGAACTCTTAGCAACAAAGAAATTACTAAAAATATACCTCCTATAATCTCTATAAAATCTAGGATCCTTTTTTGCATCATCTGAATATTTTCCCTTTCTTTTACCCTATCAAACTTCCATATTCCATATTTTGATTGAATATCTGTGATATCTTCATCAGATATAAGTTCATCCAAAGTGACTCCAAGCTCCATTGCTAACTTTTTTGCTGTAATTAGATCTGGACATCTTGAACCGTTCTCCCATCGGCATACAGTTTGTCGTGATACGTACAGTTTATCGGCAAGTTGTTGTTGTGTATATTTTTTTTCTTCTCTGATTTTTTTAATGTTATCATTTAAAGCCATACTTCTTACCTCTCTTTCATTCATATCATATAATGATACCATTAAAAAAGAAAGAACCAGCATGGTTTTCCTATGTTTCCACTTTGGTAACATAGAAATTTTCTTAATTAATGATTTCAATTTGTCTTATTTCATCCTCTGTTACATCAATCCGAAACATCTCAAACTCTGTATCTTTTGAAAATGTCAGATTATGATTCAGATATTTTTCAACATCAAAAGCATTTTTCTTATCATAATCGGCAAGTTCCTTGTACCGTTTATGCTTTGTGATATCATATTTGTTGCTTAAAAACGGCCGGACTCCTCGAAGCTGTAAGATACATTTTTCTCCATCCATGACCGCCAGCTCATCTCTACTCATCAGTTCTTTTCCAGTCTTTTGATAGTTCAGCCCATAGGACCGGTTGCTGCCTCTGGTGTCTGATGTGTTGTAAAGATCTATGGTTTCCTTTCCCAGGGTTTCTGATATTTCTTTCAGTGTGGAACTTTCCTTTCCACCCAGGAAAAGAACAGTGTCACAGTTGCCTGTTATTGTCTCAGCAGCATCCTTATAGATGGTTTTCAGCTGAGATTGTGACTGCAGAATGATAGAAGCGGAGATTTCCCTGCTTCGGATTGTAGCAATCAACTTGTCAAATTTTGGAATCTGTCCGATATTGCTGAACTCATCAAGAAGCAGCCGTACATGATAGGGAAGCCTGCCTCCATGCTCATCATCTGCTTTATCACAAAGCAGGTTAAAGAGCTGGGTGTACATGATCGCTACCACAAAGTTGAATGTGTCATCTGTATCACTAATGATGACAAACAGGGCTGTTCTCTGATCGCCAATCATATCCAGTTCCATTTCGTCATAGGACATGATTTCTCTTAGCTCCTGAATATCAAATGGTGCAAGTCTGGCACCACAGGAAATCAAAATCGACTTCGCGGTTTTGCCGGCAGCAAGCTTGTACTTGCGATATTGCCTTACTGCAAAGTGTTCCGGATTTTCTGCTTCCAGTTCTTCAAACAATTCATCCACCGCATTTTTAAATTCTTCATCATCCTCCCTGGTCTCACTGGCATTGATAAATTCCAGCAAAGTAGAAAAGTTCTGTTCTTCCTCTGGTGCTTCATACCAGATGTATCCGATCAGTGCAGAATACAAAAGACGTTCGGCCTTCACCCAGAAATCTTCGGTTGATTTTTCACCTTCACCTTTGGTATTTGCGATAATGGTATTTACCAGTTTCAAGATATCTTTCTCACTCCGGATATAATGGAACGGATTGTAATGCATGGACTTTTTAAAGTTGATCGTATTTAATACCTTGATCCGATATCCTCCATTTACCAGCATCTTCCCGCATTCAACGATGATTGTACCCTTGGGATCAGTGACCACATAGGACACGTGGTCCGTCATCTGCATAAGATTGGGTTTCACATAGAATCTTGTCTTTCCGGATCCGGAACCACCGATGACGATCACATTCTTATTTCGGGCATACTTTGGTGCTTTTGGTCTGCTGTTCATGGTCAAACGTTCCGTTTCTGTGAGGATGACATTGTTTTCAAAAACCGGATCCATGAAGGGTTCGATATCTTTTCTATTTCCCCATCTTGCAGATCCATACTCCACACCCTGCCGGAACTTCTTTGCATTTTTAGAACGATAGTAGACCACCAGTTTTAATGCACCTGCAACCAGAACACCTACTGTAAGATCCTGTAAAGCGATACTTGGCAGCCAGCTTAAAAATGCCAGTCGGAAATTGACTAACATCACGCCAAGTCTCTGGACCATGCTTTCTCCCAGACAATGCCGGTACAGCCAGGATCCTTTATCTGCTACATAGAAGATAAAGAAATATGGCAGATTTAAGATTACCAGCCGTTTGATCTGGACCTTCTGTAATTTCTCCCGCATCATCGTTCCTGACCTCTGGATTTTTGTCTCTGCTTCACACGCTGGCGGTGCTTTGCTTTTCTTTCTACAGATTTCTGCAGTTTCTTTCTGACAGATGGTTTCTTCACCTGTTTCTTTTTCAGTTCTACTCCGGCATATTCCCGGAAAGCCGCTGTCATCACATCCACATCTTTGGCCTTAAAGAAGACCAGATATTTCGGTGGATCCGCACCGACTTCTTTCTTCAGGCTGTAATCAATTCCATATTTTCTTGCCACACGGTCAAAGGATTTGATATTTTCATCTGTAATCTTTAAGTTGGAAAGCTGTACTCCCTGTGCATTCAGCTGCTTGATGGTCTGCTTTCCATGTGGCTTTTTCTTTTCAATCTTTTTTCGGGTTTTTTCCCTTCCTTTCTCCTGAGCCCGTCCGGTCTTTTCTGCCATTTTCACCTGCCTTGCTTTCTGTTTCCTGCGGTTGTCTATTTCCAGGAACTTCCGAAGGGCTACTTTTAGCACACCGGCAGTGATTTTGACTCCCTGGATGCTCAGGCTGATCACTTTCTGATTTACTTCTTCCTGCAATTACCCACGTCCTTTCTTTCCTTTCATCTCAGAATAAAGACGGGCAATACAATATCCGATGCATGGAACATGTTTTCCATACGGACAGCCACCACATGGTGTTGTTTTTACTGCTTTTTTCTTTTCCGGAAGCAGATAGTGGCACTGTTTCAAGCTACAGCCTTTCTTTTTGCCTCCCCACCAGTAACAGTACTTGCAGGACCATGGCTTTTCTTCCCTGTACTTTCTTCCCTCAATAGCTGCATTTGGTTCTATGATCAGATCTTTATTAGTCTTCATTCTGTTCTTCCTCTTTTCTCATGATTTCTGTCAGTTTTTTCTCTGCCTGACTTCCGGCAGCAATGAGACAATACAAAACTGTAAATATTGCCGCTGCTCCCAGAAGAGCAACAAAAATAATGATATTTCTCATGGTTTCTCCCATCTACTACAATATATTTATGGTTAATATCCCTTACAGCCAGTAAGGAATTATCCAGCTT